>NZ_CAJYTV010000012.1:0-228883 GCF_913777885.1 uncultured Agrobacterium sp.
CAAAACCAACCGGAAGAACGTCTTCCAGCCCACCACATTACCAGTTAACGCGGGGTGGAGCAGCCCGGTAGCTCGTCAGGCTCATAACCTGAAGGCCGCAGGTTCAAATCCTGCCCCCGCAACCAAACTTTCCAAACACTTAATACGTTCTCGGCCGTGGAAGACGCTACGTCGCCTTCCACGTGGCAGCCGATTGGGCAGCATTTTGGGCAGCGCGCGTGGATCTCAGGCCTCGCGCGTGCGGGAGGCCCATTGGCCTCCCGCATCGTAAACGCGTCCGTGCCGTCTGCACGGCCTGCCCCTGTCACAGCGACCAACGGCGATCTCAAAGCCGGTCCATCCAATCCTGGACCTCCTGCGTACGCCAGATTAGCTTCCCTCCAGGCAGTCTCCGCGGTTCCGGAAAGATCTTCCTGGCAAGGTAGCGGTAGACGGTCCGCCGCGACAGCGTCGTCAGCCGGCAAACATCTCTGAAGGTGGAGAATGCCGCAGATCCCGGCGTGGAGTTAGCAGTCGTTGTCATTAGCGCCTCCATTCGTGCAGGGAAGCCATTGCTCGATCTCGTGAGTCCACCCGTAGACGATGCGACCGTAACGGAGAGAGGCCTGTGTGAGCTCGATCCGCTGCAGCCCCTCTGCCGATGGCTTCGGCAGGTTGCGGATTTCTGCTAAGTTAGAAAGACATGCCATGCGCAAATCCCTTGGTTTTGAGTTAGCTGGGGTACGTCCTATGCCCGAGGCAAAGCTCCGCAGTCGGCCCCTTGGCATTGCCGGTTCCGTCTCCGATGAGCAGCATCGATGCATGCCGAACTTATTGCACAAAAACTGTGAAATGTCGAGTCGATCGGCATATTTTCTCTTGACAATGGCGTATGCGGGCTAATTGTTGACAAAAAGCCGTTCTATGTAGAAAAAAATATCACATCGCGAATCCATTCCTCGGCGGCCCAGCCGCTTCGTCCGTACGTTGCGTCCACGGCTCAGCGCGCATGCGAGCAAAAGATGTTGACAGTTCCAGCGACGTAACATATTGTTCGTATAGTGAGCGTGGTGATCACGTACGCATCATAATGTCACTGTAATCGTCTCTAAAGCTTTTCACGCCGAGGGAAAAGCGGAAACTTTTTATCACAGCGGAAGCTGTCGAGTCCTTTTGGCGGACGCCGTGCAAATGCACGCGAAATCGAGCGCCGGATGGCGTGCGCAGGACCGCAAAACGGGGCAGATATGCCGTTCGCATACAGGGCATCCAACGGTTGAATCCTGGCGCGTCCCGTGCGGTCGGCTAGGATCCCTTTGTCACAGGAGAAACCTTCCTTGCTGAGCAATCCTCACCCGTCACGCGCCTGCGTGAATGATCGAATCCACGGGAGGCACGTGTTGTCCTCGGCTGATACTGAGTCCGCCATAGGATGTTCGTCGCCGCCCGCAAGGATCAAGGCTCCCCTTACCTGCCTCAGTAGACGCTCCTCACTTTACTCGTATTCGGACCGCTCGCGACCCAGTAGGCCGGCGGGAGCTATCTGGATACCCACTTCGGCGACTCAGGGGGCAAATGACGGTTGTGCGCCGCGTGCCACAGTCGGACTGCGGGGGCAGTCAAGGACCCGATAAGCGTGGCGTCTGAAGGCCCGTCGCCTCTCTCTGAAGCCGAGGGGCCCACGAAGCTTCCTTCGCCGAAGTCTAAACCTTGGAGCGCAGCGAATCATGCAACCGACTCTTGCTCGTCGAATATCCACCCTAAAAAAGCTCGTGGCAGATTTAGAGCGGCTGCAGGCTGGGAGCATCACCGCACCTGACCTCATCTCCGTTCCGGTGCTGAACGACTGGCTGCACACGTTCACCATCGTAAGCTGCCTCAAGGGGTCGATCGAGGGGCACCCGCGCTATCCGGACGGCCACGAGGTTCACACGAGCGAGTTCATCACCCTGCTCGTGGACGACGGTGAATCTTTTGCTCGCACAGCAGATTCCTGGTACAGGCTCGGCTGGGATCGTAAGGCCGACGCGCGATGAAGCATCGGATCGCGGCAGGCGCCTTCAAGGAGCTTCGGAGAAGGCCGGGCGTTATGCTCAGCTACTTTGTCCTTCGACGAAGCCTTCGCGGTACGGTGCAATTTCGTGGCGATGTGCCCGGCATTCTTGTCGTGATCGTGGACAAGGGTTGGGTTAGCCGGTTTCACCGCGCAGGAGAACTTCTTCTTTCTGGACAGCGCCAGGCGTTTTTCAATGCCGAAACTTCCCGGCATCAAGTCGTCAGCATCGAGACGGGTTCCAAAAAGAATGTAGAGCTCGACATCCTCCGGTACTCGGCTCAGACGATCGTGGTCACCGACAGTTTCGACGTGCTTCCCGATAAGGTGAGGATTGCGGCGGACGAGATTCTATATGTCGACAATCCAACGCCTCGACAGATCAACGCGGTACGGAAACTGACTGGCAGGAAGATGATCGCCAACGAAACGGCGAGGCTGCTTGCCAATCAGAACTGGGACATGATCGACGCTCTGCTCTGTCGGGATTCTCTCGACCGGTCGATGCTGGATGCGCCCTCCTCAAGCTCATCGTCCCTAGTACCCCGCCTGGGCGAACTGCCAGGATTCGGGGCGGTGCGATCTTGGGCGTCGGACCTTTCTCGGGATCTGGCAGCTTGGAAGAGGGGAGAACTTGAGTGGTTCAATATCGACCGCGCCGCACTGCTGATTGGTCCGCCCGGCGTAGGAAAGACGATGTGCGCCGGAGCGCTGGCTGCGGAGCTGGACCTTCAGTTCATCGCGACTTCGGCCGGCCAGTGGCAGTCGGCCGGCGGCGGGTACCTCGGCGACATGTTGAAGGCGATGCGCCTCGACTTCGAGAAGGCTTCGAAAACGCGCGGCGGGGCTCTGCTTTTTATCGATGAACTGGACTCAATCGGGAACCGTGCCCATCCGAGCCAGCATGCGTACTATGAAACTCAGGTCGTAAACACGTTTCTCGAGCTCACGAGCCGCGTGGTGCCTGGCGTCGTTCTGCTAGCGGCCACCAACCGTATCGACGACATCGAGCCGGCGATCCTTCGATCGGGTCGCTTCGAGCGTCACATTTCGATCGACTTGCCGACGCCGCAGGAGCGGGCCGATATCCTATCCTACCACCTCAAAGGATTCGACGCTGGCCGTCTCAGACGCTGGACCGATCAACTTCCTGACTTTACTCCGGCTGATCTCGAAAGGATCGGTCGCGCGATCAAGCGCTCCGCGCGTGCGGTCGGGCGGGACGTCGACGACCGCGACGTCGAAGCGGGCATGCCATCGAGGACCCATTTGTCCGAAGCAGAGCTTCGCCGGCTCGCCCTTCACGAATGCGGGCACGCCGTGACTGCTCTCGATTGCGATTTCATCAGGGCGGTAACCATCGAACTTTTCGACGCCGCCATCGAAGACCGAGGCCTACAGTCAGGTGGGCATGCGAAATACGACATGAGGGATTCCGTTGTCCTGACCGAGGAAATCCTTCGGGCACAGATTCGGATAGCTCTGGCAGGTCTCGCCGCCGAAGAGCTCGAACTAGGCACCAAAAGCACAGGAGCCGGCGGCGGCGAGGGCTCGGATCTTCAAACCGCAACGAACACGGCGGCGCTGATGGTCGCTTCGTGGGGCATGGGTAAGGTTCCGCGCCTGTACGCGGAGAGGAAGGTTGTCGAGCGTAACTTTCGGCCCGTCGGTGCGATCTCGAACGAGATTGACGCCATCCTAGTGGCGGAGTGGGACAACGTCAAAGCGCTGCTTCAGCAAGAGCGCGGAAAATTGCTGGAGTTGACGTCCGAGTTGCTGGAAAGAAGAAGGATCACCATCGACGAGCGGGGCAGGTCGGTTCAACGTGGCGAGCAGACCGCGTAATCGCCGTCGCCACCATCATTCACGGCTCCACGTTTCGTCGAGCGTCGCTCTCCCGTTCACCAAGTCGAAACCTTTCTCGAACGCATCCTCGACTGCGTTCCGATAAAGGGCGTCCGAACTCAGTCGCCTCCGAAGTTCTTTCTTTACGTTGTCACGCAGCCTGTACGACGGCCAGCCGACAATGCGTTCCTGCGCCCTCGCGCTCACGGGACCGCAGCAGCAGTCGTCGAACGAACCGATGGTGAGTATGTCGATCAGCGAGCCTAATCGAATCCTTGGGAGCGAGCGTGCTAGTCCAAGCTCCTCTATCAGGTCGGCCCTTCGCTCGCAGACTTCATGAAGGGCGGCAAGCGTGCCGGGATGAAATCGTTTTGCTGCGTTCATGTGGTTTCCTCGTGTGTCGGTTCTCGATGGTCCGAGAACCCGATGGAGGCGTCAATCCGCGACCGCGAAAATCGGCGGTAAATCTGAGAGCGGCGGAGGCGAATCCTGGCAACCACTTCACCTAAACCCGCATCGGCGAAATCTTCGCAAAGTCGATTGACGCCCGGTTCTTGCGGCGCCACGCTGTCTACAGAAATCACCAGGAGACAAGGTTTTGATCCTCTACCACTTCACATCTGCCGCCCATCTTCACGGAATCTCCAAATTTGGCCTGACAGTAGGCGACGTGGTCACCGACATTGGCGCCTTCAGGGGGAAGGTCGGCGTCTGGCTGACGACATCGGAGACTCCTGAGGGCCATGGACTGGAAGGCTGCAGGGTCGACAAGTCCGAGTTCAGGCTGACTGTCGACGTTCCGGAGAACAAGCTGCTTCGAAAATGGAGCGAGTGGGCGCGAGAAAATCTCTCGCCCCGCACGAGGCTTCTGCTCGACACAGGTGATGTCGATCGCTCCGAAGATTTCTTCGTCTACTTCGGTTGGCTGCCCGCAGAACGCATCTTGGAAGTCACCTCGACAAAGACCGGAAAAAAGGAGACTGACTGGGGGCGTGAGCGGCCGGACAGCCATCTTGTGCCAGGGGTTCCGTTCGGAAAGCGATACGAGTGGCAGAAGCGCACCTTTCGTAACGTACACGAGGTGCTGACTCTGATGACAGCACATCCTTCCGGCTTGGCTAACTGACATGAGTATGATCACTTGCTCGGTAAATGTCCCAAAACTGGAGCGTTTGATGGAAGTCGCCGCCGCCAGAAGCTCAGCTTGGCTCGGTGGACGTCGGCGGGCTTGTAGGCGGGATCACGGAGCTGATCGGGCGTGAGGTAGTGATCAAAACGCAGCTCGCGCCGAAGCTGCTCAACATGCGGACGGACTCAAATCAGCTTGAAAGCCGCTCCTCACTCGCGTTTTCACGCCCACGATGCCGTGCAGGATGGCGGGAAAATCACTATTGCCGCCGAGCCCAGGTCTATTTTAACAGGGCGGCGCACTGCACTTGTTGCCGGCGAGTATGTGCGTCTTTCGGTCCGAAATCAGGGCAAGGGATGACCGCGGGGCTGTGGCTGCCGGTCGGCAGGGACGCCGACGCGCCGATTGTTCCAGATACAACGATGTGGAATGCCCCTTCACTCCGCCGCTCGAGCGGTGGAGCGATGATGGCGGCGCTAATGCTTCGCAGCGACCGCTCGCGCTGAAGGAGCCGGTTGTGCGCCTCGCAATTTTCGCTAGAGTATTTGGGTCGAAAAGTTGCATTATAAGATTCGCAAATGCCTCTTCCCCCGTTGATCGGGCCCAACGCTTCGGATGCTGGCGGCGTAGCAGGGCGCCGGGGCTTTCGATTCCAGGACCATGTCGCAGCCCGGTTTTTACTCCAGCTTCTGCATGCGGAAAATCTCGCGCAGGTGGAGTGCGAAACTGGAGACGATATCGCCCTGCGTTGGGACGATGGCACCCATCGGAGCAATGAGTACGTTCAGGTCAAGACGACCGACAGTGACAGCAAATGGTCGCTTGGAGAAATCTGCCAGCGAACGCCGGCCGGCGCGGCGGGCACGTCGTTAGTCGAACGCTCGCTCGGATCGGAAGCCTTTCCTGGCCCCTCGATGTTCCGATTCATCAGCGTTCGTGAGATTCGGCATGAACTCGCTCCCCTCAAAATATCACGGGAAAAGCGCTTCGACAGCAATGAGGCACACGCCCTTGGAGGGCTCGCGCCAAGGATTGCCAAGCGGCTTGCAGGTGCCGTCTCGCCTCAAGGCACGACCGTGGATGAGTGGGTTCACCGTACGCTATGGGAGACGGTCGGCGGGGGAATACAAGCCCTCCGGCTCGAAAACGTAAATGCGTTGCTCCGTCTAGCTGAGGCTGACGGCGAGTGTCTGCTAGTTTCGGCTGCAGCGCAGATCTATGACGAACTCGTCGGTATGGCCGCGGCTGCAGGTGACGCCTCACGAGCGCTGAACCCCACGGCCAAGGTCATCACCAAAAGCGACATAAGTTCCTGGTGGAAGGAAAAGGTGGTGTCCATCAGGCAGCGGAACCAGTCATTCGTGAAGGTGTACCAGTTCGCTACGCCTAGCTTTTTCACCGAGCTGCATCGTATCAACGAGGAGGTGCCGGCCCACTCGATGGCTTCCTACGATGCCGAGTTCGACGGTGGCGCTTGGAGGAAGGACGACCTCTGCGAATACCTCATCGACTGGCTTCCAGAGGTCTCGCTCTCTGCGCGGGTCCTTGCGCAGACTCCCAGGCTGGAGACAAGGAGACAGATCCACAGGGCACTTGAATCTTTCGACAGAAGCCGCTTAGACGAAGAGGCGCTCCTCGCTCAATTGCTCCTGCACGCTATTCTTCGGCACTACAAAGAGAGCGAGCCGCTTACATGCAAGATCTTCAGCGTGAGTGGGAGCCACGCAGACGAAATGAACGCTCACATCGTTTCCAATCCGTCCGGCGATGAGCTTTGGCTCGGTCAGTCCCATATTACTGCTACCCGAGATTTCGCGAGTGTCATCAGCGCGGTCGTGACCGCACTCGGGACGACGCTCGATCGGAGTTTTCTTAAGAAAGAGCGAGAAATTATCTTTCAGTTCCGCGAGCCTCAACACCTTAGGCCCACCAACATCGATCGCATATTTGAACGGCACTCGAAGATCGACGACCTGATAAAGGTTTTAAACTTGCCGGTCCTCGTGGCCTACGACAGCGTTGTGCTGGCTGAGGGGTTCGCCGACGACTACGTGGCGCGGCTTCAAGCTGAAGTGGAGGATAAATACCGCTTGATCAAGGGCCAGTTTTCGGAGGCCTTGAACAAGGTGCGAATCCATGTCTTCCTCGTGCCGGTGCAGGGCGCAGCCACGCTGTTGGAGGAGTTCAAGGTGCGGCTGAGGAGGGTCTGATTTGAACAGGGACGAGTTACGCGAGAGGCTACGAGGGGACTTCGACGGCGAAGAAGCGGGAAAGCTTCTCTCGGCGATAAGCAGGCTGGTGAATGCCCGCGCGACCCACGACGACGGACGGGAACTCGTTATTCGGTGCCTGGACAGGCGCGAGAGGTTTCCAAACGGGCTCTCCCATGTTCTCGATGGACTGGTGCGGTCTGTCGGCCTGCTACCTTATGTGATCGACAGGCGTGCCCAAAGTCTGGAGGACCAGCTTCTCCTCGAGGCTCATCGCATGCCCATCGGCGGTGACAAGAGGGTGTTCCACACGCTTCAGCTCCAAATCTTTAGAGAACTGGTAGCTGGCCGCAATGTGGTGCTCAGCGCCACCACCAGCGTGGGTAAAAGCGCGATCGTCGACGCCGTCATCGCTACCGGAAAGCATCATCATCTAGTTATCATCGTTCCTACGATCGCGCTCATAGATGAAACGCGACGTCGCATAGCCCTCCAGTTCGGCGATCAATACGATGTTGTCACGCATCCGACGCAAACTACGTCGCCCGAACGCGAGACGATCTTCATCCTGACGCAGGAAAGAGCTCTATCACGGACCGATCTAGGCCAGGTCACGTTCTTCGTCATTGATGAATTCTATAAGCTAGACCTACGAGGTGACGACGACAACGAGCGGTCTGTGGATCTCAACCTCTGTTTTCACAAGCTCGCTTCGACGGGCGCGCAGTTCTACCTCATTGGCCCGCATGTGGACGGCGTCGCCGGTCTAGCGTCTTCGTACGAGTATCTTTTTGTGCCCTCGCTGTTTTCGACAGTCGCACTCGACATCGTGCAGTATCGCCTGCCGAGACACGGCGGACAGCGAGAGGAAAAGCTCGTCGAGCTTTGCACGGATCTCCGTTCGCCCACGATCGTCTATTGCCAGTCGCCGCATAGCGCCCAGACAGCCGCGAACGTGCTTCTCGACGCCGCGATTTATAAGCCTACCGCCGAACTGGACGCCGCCGTCGAATGGTTGATGTTCGAATATCCGACGGACTGGATCGTCACTACCGCCTTAAAACACGGCATAGGGATACATCACGGCAATATCCCACGGGCACTGCAGCAGTACGTTCTCCGCGCCTTCGAGAACGGACTTCTCAACGTGCTGATCTGCACATCGACGATGATCGAAGGTGTCAACACCGTTGCCGAGAACGTCATTCTTTTCGACAAGAGGTTAAATACCTCGTCCATCGATCACTTCACATTCCGCAACATCGCTGGGCGGGCTGGCAGAATGAGGCGCTACTTCGTCGGCAAGGTCTTCGTGTTGGAGGAGCCTCCGCCTGAGGACCGGTTTACCGTCGACATCGCGGTCGGAACGCAGCGCCCGGACGCGCCGATGTCGCTTTTGCTGGATCTGGACGACAAGGATTTGACGGAGGTCTCTCTTGAGCGGGTCAGGGAAGTACGAGAAGCCAGCCCGCTCTCTCCAGAAACGTTGAGGCTCAATCGTCACGTTCCGATCGAACGTCAGGAAGCCCTCTATAGGCTCATCACGCGTGACCTGCACCTCTACCACGACATGCTCGGCTGGTCGGGCATGCCACGGCCAGAGCAGCTCCTCGGGGTCTGCGAATTCATATTCAACTACTTCGACACAAACACGCTAAAGGGATATGGCATCTTCTCGGGCATGGCTCTGAAAGCCGAACTGAATAGAATCCAAATGTCGCGGCGGTATCGCGAAGTTGTCGATAACTTCGTTTCACACCGCCGCGCCGAGGCGACGATAAGCGACGGGGTCGAACTCGCTCTCCGCTTTATGAGAAAGTACGTTTCCTACACCTTCCCCAGGCACCTCATGGCGATCTCACACATACAGGCCGACGTTTTTGCAAAAGCAGGGCTGAAGCCAGGCAACTACGGACTTTTCGCCGGCATGTGCGAGAACCTCTTCCTGCCAGCGGGACTGTACGCGCTGGATGAATACGGCGTCGCCCCAGAAACTGCCCGAAAGTTCGGGTCCGGCGATTTCACCACGCTTGATGCCGCGCTGGACTACATTGCGGGGCCCGACCTGCAGACCGCTCAACTTCTCGAGTTCGAGCGCGATATGCTCGAAGAAATACGGTCATCGATGAGGCGCAGGCGCCGTGGCCCCGAGTTGATCGGCGAATGAGCCACGCGGCGAAGGCCATTGAAGGCTACGATCTCACAGTTCTGTGGGAGGAGGTCCAGGTGCTTCGTCATCGCGTCCTTGAAGCATGGGAGCGATCTGCGGCAGAAGTCGAAGTTGGAAACGTTAAGAAGATCGCGAAAAGACTGCGACGTGGACGCCTAGTCGTCAAATGTCCAGGTCACGCCGGACGCTTCGATATAAAATCCGGCGTGCCCCCGTGGCACTCAAGACGTGCCCGACGAAGGTCGACAACGGCGTCGCGCTGATCGATCTCGGATACTGATCCCGTTGTGAGAGGCTTCCACAACTTGTAGAGCTATGGTGCGCATTCATAGGGCGAGCACCTCGCAGGTTGTCTCTGGCACTGGCGGCGATCTACGGACTGGATGAAATCGCATCCGCGGTCACGCATGCGGAACGCGAGGGCAAGCTTATTCTTCGGATGGAGTAGGAGCGCGCGCCGTCTCGTGAGAGGGGCGGCCGCGTTGACGACGCCACTATATAAATCATGTGTAGGGCGGCCATCTAATCCAAAGGGTCCGTGTTTTCATCCTGTTCACCGAGTCGCGAAGGCGGCCGCACTGACGGTGAATGGGGGGTGAACTTGAGAACAAGATCCCGTCGTTATGGGCGGCAGCGACGGCATAAGATATGGTACCGCGAAGCTGAACGTCGCCGAGGGTGCGAAGGTCGTCGCCAGCGGCCGCAAGCGCGGGGCTGGTGAGGCTGCCGCGCGCGAGATCTGCGCCGGCTTCATACAGGTCGACCTCTCGAAGATAGAAGAACTAAGGAGACCTCAGTCATGAGGCCGGGTGGTTCATTCATTTTGTCTGATGTCGCGTTCCCGGATGTTGTTATCGATCGACATCCTGCCGTCGCCAGTGGCACACACTGCTAGCAGTGGGCTGCAGCCTCCCGCTTCACTCAAGCAAACTTAGGCTCTCCTATGTCCAACGGATCGCTATCCAATAGGTCATCGGCAGAGACCTGATCCCTGGCTAGGAACGCTTCGGGTGGATAGAGCAATTCGAGCGTCGAACGCACGAGGCCTGTCGGATAGTACTTGAGTAGCCGGAACTCAATTACAAGGGCATCGAAGTCCTTGGCATGCGCCATAAGCCCGTTGAAGCCCGCTAACCCCACCTCGAACGATGTGAGATGCCCGCGCAGCAGGTTCGCGTATCTGCGCTTCTCCTCGAAAGTGAGGGTCGTGTCCTGCCGAAGGCGCCAAAGGATCGTATAGAGCAACCGGAAATAAGGGCCAAAGGTGGATTCGTAGGGCCGGTGAACCTTAACCACGTAAAGCTCCGCCACCTTTCTGCGATCTTGCCTCGCTTCCCGCTCCAGGGCTCCCAGCCAGTATCGGAACTCGGACATTGCTGCGCGAAATGCCGCCGCGCCCTGTAGCGCTTTGCTCTTAGACGTCGTGGATTTATACATTCTGTACTCGTCGCTCTGGCGGAAGCGGACTTCAGACCGGGCGGCCCGCAACATTCCAAGAAGCTCAAAGTATGTCGTCTCGAATCTTTGCTTGTGAAAGTCGATCTGTTGTCGCCTGATGACTGCCGCTTGCTGGACAAAAGTCGCCACTACCACGGCAAAGCCCACCGCCCCGGTCAGTGCACTGTACGGTCCGAAAGTGTCGCCCCATGCGGCGGCATCCTGAATCGTAGCTCCCGTGTCCATCGACCAAAAAGCTACGTCGATCGAAATCCAACCCCAGACGAGCCAGAAGCCGAACAAAATGACCGACGCCACAATGGCGACGACTATGGTCAGCTTCGTCATGAAAATCTCCAGGAGGCACCGTGCACGATTCGATCATTGTCAACAGTTCGCTGCGAGGGAAGGGGATCCGATCGCGAGGCGGCCGTCGTCAACAGAAACTTTACCCGAACCCGTCTCGGGCGAATGCGGCGCCGACCGGACGAAGACGCTAAAAGCAAGATTGCCTCCAGAGGTTGGCAGGGAGCTATGCCCGGCGCGGAAGATCCGGACGACTAGCTTTCGTCGCACCGGAGCGCTGTGAAAGACCATCCAATTGTTGGCGACGTATTTTTAATCGTCGACAAAAGGCGAACTATCGGATTCTCTCTTGGCGATTTCCCCGGCCGACATTGGAAATCATATTCGCACTAAGGGCTTGCCAGGGAGGTTGTTGACGTAAGCCGGGAGGACTGGTGCGCTTCCGCGGGCGTTAGCCGTCAGGCCGTCGCCCGAATGAAAGAGAGGAGAGCAACGTGATGACCGCTAGATCGAGAACGTGCGGACCGCCCTTAAAGCCAGCGACGTAGTTTTTTATGGACAGAACCGAACGGCGAGGACCGGCGGTGGCGATGTCAAGGGCACCCCCGACGACGTCTAATCCTGGAGGAGAACTGGCAGCCGAAAGCTGCTATCTGGGCTCGCGGAAACTTTGCTCAGATTTTCTCGGTTTTCACGTTAAGAAACTCGCTCAGTATACGGACGCGTTCCTTGATGCTGGAGGCATCGTTGGTGCCTTGTTGATTTAGGCGATCGAACTCCAGCAAATCGAACGACGCGCGTTCATAGTTTTTTGTGGCTGCCTCTCGGTTTTCCGTAAGCTTCTTTCGAAAATTCAGCAGTCTCCGGCGTGTTACCTTGCTCTGCTCACCGTTCCTGATCGCCGCACGAAAGATAAGATAATAGACGACTAAGATGCCCTGTGCGAGGAGCAATTCATCTCCATTTGTGAACTCGGACACCATTTGGTCGAGCACCTGCCTCACATTGGTCTTCAGTTGCTGAACCCGACGTTTCGAGCCGCTGCGGTACTTGCGCGCGAGGCCGTCCAGATAGACTTTCTTTGTATCAATGATCTGCTTCGAGGTCGTGAGGCTTTCCTCGATTAAAAGAAATCGCGCCGATGCCTCTCGATGCTGAAACCGACTATTCTTGAACTTCACCTTCTTTGCGAAGAAAGGGTGCTGCGAGGTTTCGGCAATAGCCTTAACCAGATCTCCGCCGATGGCGTTGCGTTTTTCGGCAGCGTTGAGCGGAACGGCTTCATTCAATCGCGAGAACATATCTTCGATCAAGTCGATGTCGTCGCCCTCGATGGAGACGGTCACGATAGGGAGTACGAACGAGTCGAACTTCACCCGAATTTTCGGATACAGCTTCGCGATATCCTCATAACTTAGACCGCTCAAGTCGACATGAGCATCACGCTGATACTCAAAGTCCTCGCCCAGGGTGAATTCGCCGTCCATGAATCCCCATATCGCCTCGAGGCGTTGCCGGCCGTCGATAACCGAAAACCGAAAGCCGGTTTCCGCTACCTCTTCCGGGTTTAAGGCGTGGAAATATATCTTGGGGAGATCGTAGTCGTTCAAGATCGAATCGATCAGTAGCCGGCGCTTCTCGGGCGTCCAGACGCCGCCCATACGTTGGTAGTCTGGGCTCATGTTGATTTCTGAACGCTCGGAATAGAGCAACATAATCGTGCTGTTCTTAAGTACAGACGTTTCAACATAGCTCATTGCATCATTTCCTTGAGGATCGCGCCGATACTTGCCAGTTCTGGGAACAAGCTGAATCGTGTCATGCCCAGAAGTTTCAACTCGCTGGCAAGTTTCTCGCGTGCGGCGCTCGGTATCATATATTTGGCAACATGAGTGCTGTCGCCGACATCCTCAATCGCGATTTTTTTGTTATGGTGGATTGTGAACGTGCCCATCTGCGCCTGGATACGCGCGTTGTTTCGGGTGGCAATTGTTGCCACGGGGAACAGCTCGATGCGCGTGTTCTGACGCAAGCTCTCAAGAGTGTAGGCCTGCAGTTCGACATCATCGAACGACGGGATGTACTGGCCTTCCACCTTGTCGACGATATTTGCGTTCTGATTGAGCACGGTTGGCCAGAGGCACCACAACGTCGCATCAACGTTCGGTCGAGTTGCCCAATCCTCAACCGCGAAATACATTGAAATCAGGGGGCTCTCACTCCAATCCAAAAGGCGAGTCGGCACCCCGTAATGCTGCATCAGAAACGTCCAGTCGAACTGTGACGCGGGGCGACGATCGGCCAACATCGCGGCACTCTGTCGAAACCGATTAAGCAAAGTTGTCTCCGACGTATCCGACGTCGAACGCATGAATCCGGGCAGTAGCTTCCAGGTTGCGTCGGCGTGTCCTCGGAACCAGATCGTCCCTGGTTGCGCATCGCGATCCTCGCGTATGGCGGCCAGGAAATCGGACACGCTCCCGATCTGCCTTTCGATCATTCCTATCCCCTCACACTTGCAAGCAGACCGCCGAACCAGTTCAAAAGACCCGCCCGTGGCCGAACATAACATCACCGCTATCGGCGCTTATCCAGGGCCGCCGCAATTACCAAAAAAACCTACCGCTGCGCCTCGTCGAAAAGGCCTGCCGCGCGCACTTTCGCAATGCTCTCCAGCCCGTGCTTAGCCTGCTTGATTGACGGACGCCGGCTCCAGTCTCCGGCTGCATAATTAGCTAACGTCATACAGATGCCCGCTAACTTGAAATGCAGGATGCCGCTACGCTGGCCGAGTTCGGCGGTGCTTACCCAAATCGCAGAGGGGACACGCATACACTCTTCGATGCGCTCATAGTCAGCCACATTAAGTTCAGCCCTAGGCTTATGTGCGCCCGCTCCTCTCGCGGGATCAGCCGCATTGGCCAGTTCCCCAGGCAGAGGATCTGTCAGCATCGGCAGGCGATGGCGAACTGCGTTCCAGCAGTCTTCTTTCTTGAACCATTCCGTCGGGTTGCGCGCGCCAACCAGCCCGCGCAGCGCTTCATCGATCTGCGGCGCCCAGTTTTCGATCAATGCTTCAAGTTCGGGCGATAGGGACTGCCGCCGCCAGATCAGGTCAAAATCGATCCTTCCGCCCGTGCGCTCGCCCAATGCGGCCACCAGATAAGCCGTTATGTTCGCGCCATATGCGGGAAATTTCATCGCGCGCGTGAGCCGTTCGGTCGTCCGGTAAACGATCGTAAGCGCAACAAGCCGGCGGAACCACGCGGCGTCCGGCGCCGGAGCGGTCTCATCTTTGCGGCGTTGCATGAACGCCTGAAAGTTCTTCTGACCGCCTAAAGCAACCCGCCAGGGATGGCCGTCCCATGCGGAGAGATAGCGCGCTAAGTCAAGCTTACTCAACCGGCGAGACTTCGGTGTCTGCTCCCGGAACGCTCGCTGTTCGGTCGAACGGTATGAGGCCTTGTGTTCGGCCGCCAGCCAGGAACCCCGCGCTCGCTCATAGAACCAGCGGCCACGCCCGGATTCGAGCCAAGCGTTGTTAGCGAGTGTCTCGATCTCGCGATGGAACGGATCATTGGCTGAGAAATCGGCCTGCTGGACAGTGTTTTGCCGATTAGCTGCCCGTGAGATCGACGAGACGATCCCTTCGAGATCGCCCTCGGTAACATGGATAATCTTGACCGGGACCTCTACCAGATCAAGTCCGACGCCTTCCTTGCGTCGTGCACGATGTAGCGAGGCGACCGTCTGACCACCGTTGACGATTTGTAGGCCACGGAGCCCGGTCAAGAAGATGCCGCCGTTATCACTCTCTAGCCGCACCTCATCTGCGGTAGCCACCACGCCATTGTTGTAGGCAAGGAACATCTCAGGTCGGTCGACCAATGTCCGGCGGAGTTCGGCGTTGACCGATTTTCTCCCCGACAGTCCAAGAAAAGCCCGAACATTCAGTTCTAGCAGGTGTGTGCCGTAACGGTCATAGATACGTGATAGTGCCTCGCCAGGGAACGCAGCCAGATACGCCTCATAGTGACCGGCTCCCGAGGCCACCGGCAAACACGCTATGCGGCGTCCCGCCAGTGCCACTAGGTCGACGTCGATGTCCGCCCGTGTCTGGTTCTCCCCCAGTACGCGATGCAGGCGCACTATGTCGTAGAGTTGAAGCTCAACAGCCTTGCCATGGCTGTCGATGGTCGGCGGCAAAGCACCACTGGCAATACTGTCAGTCAACACGACGATACGGAAGTGATCAATACGTTCGCCAAGCGCAGCGACATTCCGGGCTAGGTCGCCTGCCTCAGTGTTCGACGGCTCTATTCGGTCGGCTAGTCCGCCGATACAGGCCGCCACGTACGTACCCGCACGCTCCGCCGTCTTCAGCAACTCGGCGGCCGGCAAGCGACGGGGCGGCACATCGCCAGAATAATTTGTCGCGAAAAGGGTCAGTTGTCCGGCTTCCTCATCGATAGCATAGCCACTGATGCGGAACGGCAAACGGCCAACCCGACCCTCCTGCGCCAGATCGAAAGCCGCTTCAAAATGTCCGATTTCCTCGAGCTCGTCGATTATTGTCCGCGTGAACAGAGCCTCGGTCGAGGGCAGGCCAACCGCCGGGTCGTCACGAGCCTCCTCGATTTCAGCCGCCAGAGTGCGGGCAAATTCCGCAGTTGCATCCTCAACCATCAGGCCTACCCCCAAGCCGGTTCATTACATCGTTACCATCCGCAATGAAGCCAGCCAGCGCGTGCACCTCGATCTGATAGTTGGCGTCGGCGATACCCGCGGGGACACGCGACCGGCTGAGGCATGGGAAACTCGTGCCCACGATGTAGTGTTCGCTGCCGGAAAAACTGACAGCGATTCTGTGATCGCGAACGGTGCCTGGTTCAAGACCGCGCCGCAGCAGTGCATTGGCAAAAAGTCTGCGCCCGCGATCTGTTGCAAACTGTGCTTCGATCCGTTCGGCTAGCTCGGCCAATGTGAGACCGTCTACTTGCTCTACCAAACGGATGTGAGCGACGTGCAACGATGCTAGTCCGCTGTTGTCTAACTGGTCGAGCGTCGAGACATGGAGTCGTCGCGCCGATCCGAGCGAGGTCTTGACTTCCAGCGCGTGGCCCCGATTCTCGAAGTCGTGTAGGCCATCGTCGGGCGATTTCCAGAAGCTGAGCGCGTTCGGAAAACGAGCAAGCAATTGTTCGAGGACCAGCAATTCTCCAATCAGCCCGATGATTTCCTGGCGGCTAAGACCGCGGGCCTGATCGCGCAAGAATGCTCGCCAAGCGGCCAGACGTGCGAATAGCTCGGGCAGGAGGTTACTCTCACCATCCTTCTCGCTCCGGACCAGCGTCCGCACCACGTCGCCGCAGACCTCCGCAAACAGATCACGGCTCGACGGCTCTTCGAGCGAAAGCACGAGGAGGCCGCCACCCGGATCTGCTGCCCGCGAAAGCCGAAGGCCGGCGGTCTCGAATAAGGTCAGGTCTTCGGAAAGTCCCCGCGGCCGCGCAATCAGGCATGGCGCGCCGTCAGTCTCCCGTAGGGCGACGCTCAGCTCGATACCGTCGGGTTTCGCGAGCCGACGACTGCGGAATAGCCGGTCACCAGAGGACACCGTCGCCAGGGCAGCCCATGCGGCAAGCAGTTCACTAGGCCCCGTCCCGTCATCCATCATGGAGTGCCACGCTGTTGTACGGAATTTTCCAAACGCCACTCGGCCGCCGCAGTCGGCGAACGAGGGAAGCTCACAACAACGCCATACAGAGGCGTGCCCGCTTCCAACTCAGCATTGGCGGGGTCTACCGGATAAAGCAGCAGTAGGCCAGAGCGCGGATCATCCCCACGCACGACTCTTATCTGCGCACCCGAAGGACGGTCCGTCGGCGGCTCACCTTTCACTTCCAGGATCCGGTTTGTCTCCTCGAGCGCGCGGAAATACTGACCGTCGGAAAGGTCGATTGCCTCATCAAGTGGGCTGAGTATCGACTTCGTGATGAAACGGGTGTCAGTTCTGGCGATTGAGGAGCGCCTCACCGAGCGCAGGCTATGTCCGCCAACTGAAACTGGTGCGCCAGTTCCAGCGGGCACGAAGATGGTCCAGTTGGTTAACTCGCCGCGGGCGAGCTGCGTCGAGATGTACGCGCTCATTCGGCGCCCATCAACGTCGGTACTTTCGGAAGGGAATGCCACCGAGCCTAGCAGGGCAGCAATCTTGTGTCCGACCACGCCGCGCCATAGAAGTCCGGAAGCGTTACCGCGACCGCCTGGGCGAGGCGGATCAACCTGCGGCGTGCCAAGCTCTTGCAACAGGCTATCGATTGCCGCAGCATTGAGCGTCACGTTGTCGGTGTCTCGGAATTGCACGGTCTGGATCTTACCCTCGCCGCCATAACTCACTGGCCGCTCGACCGCGTAGCGGCGCTTATTCGCGGCAGTAACGGTCATCACGCTGTGGGTCGCGATGCTAAACCCATAGTCCTTCGGCCGAGCGAGCGTGATCTTCATATGCGCAAGCTGCGCACGAAGGTCCTCGTTGACAGTAGCCAAATGGCGGAACCAAGCTTCCATGTCAGGCGTCGTGTAAAGGCGGCATAGATCGGCATAACCGCGGCGGTAGCCGAACCAGCGGCCCATCTGCAGCAGGCTATCATATTGCCTTGAGATACGCAGAAAATAGCTCGTCGATAGCCCCTCCAGAGTCAGGCCTCTGGACAGTTTATCGCCACCAATCACGATCACCGACAAGCTCTGACCAGCCGCCTCGGCGGCATCGTAGTCGATCCCGGTTCGACTGCGGCCGTTGGCCACAGCCACCTGAATCCGATCGATTTCGTCAGGTAGCCTTGCCACGACGTCGGTCCAGTTGACGCGACGGATGGCACGGCCGAACACGGTAGGCGCAATCGCCACACTCGTTGGCTCGAAGTCATCGACCCACAGTTTCTCGAGCCCAATCAGCTCGACCGAGTCTCCTGCGGCGACAGCGTTGCGGATCACCCTCAACTCCGCCTCTACTTGCGCGTGCACGATGTCATGAACATCCTGAAAGCGCGAGACGTGAACCAGCATTGTCCGATGGGCGTTAACCTGACCGCGTGCGGCGCGCGCTGCGCAGGCGATGATAAAACTGCGCATCGCTCGTGCAAGACTGGGTGGCACACGCGGCTGGCCTTGCCAGACTGGACGGAGTGTCTTGTCATGCGGATCTGGTATCCAGGCTTCTGCGGTCTGATCAAGATGTCGGGTGACTGGTAGACCGCCTGAATCCGCGTCGTCATCACGGCCGAAGACTGCAAGCGGTCCGAAATAGTCGTCTGGAGCGGACAACGAAAGAATGAACGTCGAGGGAAACAGGTCGGGGCCGTAATCCTCGGCTGTCCGCTCGTCGTGGATCATGATGTTGGCAAACGGAGTGGCGGTGTACCCGACATACACGCTGCGGCTAAACGAGCTAAGGAGCTTTCGGATTTCGCCGTTGATCCGCTTGGGATCATAGTCCTCGTCAAAAGTGCCGTCGGGGAGGAAGCCTTGGTCGCCAGTGTCGGGCGACGCTTGATCGGCTTCGTCATCTATCACCAGCAGAGGTGCCTCGCGCGAGGGCGCGGGGAGGCGTGCTATCCAGCGATTAAGGTTCTTCAATACTCCGCCATTCTTCTTTATCACGAAGATGAACGGACGTTCGCCAGGTGCGAAGTTAGAGTTTTGCGCAACTGTTCGGTTGAAGTCACCGTTCAGCTCCGAGGTCGTGAGGCTGTCCACGAGCATAACCGGTCCCGGCAGCATGCCAACCCCGATCGGGCGACGCCCGCCGCTGCCGTTTACCCCTGCCGTATCGAACCCAAGAAAATCCTGATCGAGGCGCAACTGAGTCTGGCGACGCAGGACATTGTGCATACCAGCCAACACGATGATCACCCGGTACCCGACGTCGGCGGCACGATTGATCACGCCGGCGTAGTGAGCCGTTTTGCCCGACTGAACGTTGCCGACAACGAGGCCGCGCCAATCCCACGGTCCCGGTCGTTGCGGATCTTCAATGAGTTCGATGACTTCGGAGGTGCTTTCTTCGAGCACTTCCAAGGCACGCGGCGCCCAGTTGTCCTCGGCAAGCTTTTGTAGGTAACGCTTCAGGTAGTTTCCAGGGCGCCGCTTCTCCCCAATATACCATGGCGTCGGCAACTGATCATTCTGGAGTCGGATCGAAGGTCCTTGGGCCACGACGAATAACGCTTGCAGATCTTGGGTTGCCGCCTCAATTTCTTCGGCACCAACTGCTTGCCCTGTGGTAAGCGTGACGAGTTGCGCGGACGCGGCGACAACCGCACGGATCTCATCTACACTGAGAGTGCGGTCCCCCGCCTTGGGTCCAAGAGCAACGCGGGCGGTATTAGCAAGCTGTGTGACAGGATTCATTGATCACTTTTCCCCAGAAGCTCTAGCACCGCCGATCGCAGCGCGCGTGAGGTAACGCCCAGCGAACGCAGTACCGAATCAAGACGGTCCTCAGTGTTAGCCGAACTGTTTATCATGCCGATCAGACTGGCAAGGGGTGCCGCCAGCGCAGCGATTTCAGGGGCCGTCGGGTCTGGCGGCTCAACCCCGCCATGTTCGGCGACATCGAGCCAGATCCGCTCGACGGGGACCGTTAGTTCGAGTGCAGAGAGCATTCCTTCGAGAAGAACGGTGTTCTCCCCGAGCAGCTTGGCGACAGCAGCGACTGCGGGATGATCGCGGCGCACGCGATAACGCGGCACGCTCTTGCCGGCGCGCGTTTCCCACGGCCAAACTTCACTCTGGTCCACAGAGCGCTTACGCGAAACCGCTGGTCCGGTGCCGCGCCAAGCAAAGATTTCGCGAGCTCGTTTGCGGGCATCAGTGCCTATACCGGCCAGCCGCGTACGCGCCCAGGTAGGAGGTCGCGCCAGCGACTTGCGGATGTCAATCCTCCATGCCTCGTCCATACTGATCGGCAGATCGAGCGCGATGCGGGCTAGTCGGCTTGACTCTTCGCGAGTCCATGAACGCGAGCCGCCGAGGCCCAGCCAGCCACCGGGCGAGACCAGCCGGTCGCTGCGATAGACATAAAAGCCCTGACGCTCGACCCAGCCGCCCGGACCACCAGCTTCTTCCCACTCGCGCTCGTTCGCGAAGCGGTCACGGTGCGGAAGAATGTATGCTCGCGCGGCAATCCGGCCATCAGGACCGCGAATGACATCCCGCGGCAGGGCTATAGTCGCATCGTGGCGCCGGCAGAATGGATCCCAGGCGCTAAGCGCGAGCCCGTTGACGCTGATTGTGAGCCGTCGTGCCTCGCCGCCAAGGAAGCGGTGAAAAGTCATCGAAAGATGGGCGCGGATGCTGGCGATACGGTCGTTGAACGAATCGCGGTCCAGTTCCCACAGGCCGCCAAGCCGATCCATTCTGTTCCAACTCACCAGGGTGCCATCGCCAGCCGTTTCAAATGCTGTAGCAAGTTCGCCCGAAGGCGACATGTCCGGCGCGTCGGCGTGCCAACCGTCACCAACTCGGTCCACATCCCAGGCGAGCCGGGAGACGATTCCGTTACGGCGCGAAGTGACGGTGAGTTCGCGACATTGGGAGAGTGACGCGGTCTTAAGCCCCAGGCCGAACCGTCCCAGATCATCAACATTGCGCTCGGCATCTGGGCCTTCGCCGCCGAAGCGCATAGCCTCGATCAATCGGTCGAATCCCATGCCGACGCCGTCATCGGCGATTTCTACGAGCGGATCGCCATCGCGCCAATCGAGCCGGATGTCGACCTTGCGGGATCCTGCCGCGAGCGAATTGTCGATCAGGTCGGCAAGCGCAGTCTCTGGCGAGTAGCCAAGCCCCCGTAGAGAACGCAGTAGTGCACGTGGGGATGGACTTATTTCAAAATGTCGCAGCGAAAGTCTCCGGTGGCTGGGCATCAATTCTGCGACTATTACTGGCGCGCCGACGCCGACCGTATGGTCGAAGACGGCGGGACAGAATTACGCCTCTGGCAAAGGTAAATGTGATGTAAAGTGGTGCACTCTGGTGTAGACTGGTGCGACGTTAACAGGAGTCTGCCCATCTTGGCCACTGGAAAAACCGTTCGAAGCACTGTGCTTTTGCCCGAGCGCATTCACCGTCAAGTACAGGCCGTCGCGGCAGCCAACGACGTTTCCTGCGCCTGGGTCATCCGGCAGGCAGTGCTCCACTATCTGTCGACACGGAGCGGTCAGTCTGAACTTCCGCTCGGGACTGATCGGGCATGAGTGCCGAGCCGAAGGTGATCCGGCAGAAGATCCAGCGGTTACGTGCTGGCGCCAAAGCCCGCGTTCTTGACCTTTTTTCGGGGTGCGGCGGCATATCTCTCGGCTTTCAAGCGGCCGGCTACGAGATCGTAGCCGCTATTGAGAGTGATCCTGATGCCGCGCGCTCGCATGGACTGAATTTTCATGGCGGCGAAGACCGGCATAGTATTGCGCGCGACATAACGTCTACCTCGCCTGACGACCTCGCGAAGGCGCTCGAATTGGGACCCGCCTCGGCAGCTTTCGATGTCATTGTCGGCGGCCCCCCTTGCCAAGCCTTCGCCAGGGTCGGTCGCTCAAAACTTCGCGAGATCGCAGAACATCCCGAAGCATTCCGCCATGATCCCCGCGCGCGGCTTTACATCGAGTACCTGAACTACGTGGAGGCATGTGCACCTCTCGCGGTAGTCATCGAAAACGTCCCTGACATGCTCAATCATGGCGGCCATAATCTTGCCGCCGAAATAAGTGAGATCCTTGCAGGCAAGGGCTATGTCGTGCGCTACACGCTTCTAAACGCGGCATTCTACGGCGTGCCGCAGATGCGCGAGCGGATGATCCTGGTTGCGATCCGGAGAGAGCTAGCGAACGATGTCGACTTTCCTGCTCCGTCCCATTGGATAGACCTGCCGTCCGGCTATCAGGGTTCGCGAGCAGTCGCGCTGAAATTGGCTACAAGCGCCGACCTGCTCGTGTCATCGACGGGCGGCGGCGCTTATAAGGCCGCGCCGGAGCCGGATGAGGGTCTTCCTCCCGCGATCACTACCGAACAAGCGATCGGCGATCTCCCCGACATTCTCGCCCGCGAACTGCTTGTGACTGGGGATCTGCGCCGAGGCACCCGCCGGCTCGATGTCAGCTTACCGTATGGCGGGCTCAACCGACAGAACGAATATGTCAAGGCGATGCGCTGCTGGAAAGGCTTCGAGGGCGTCTCACATGTCCGGGACCATGTGATCCGGTATTTGCCTCGCGACTACCGCATCTTCGCCGGACTTCAACCGGGCGACCAGTATCCCGAGGCGCACCGCTACGCGCTCGAGCTATTTCAGGCGGAGCTCAGACGGCTCGAAGCCACCGGACAATGGCTTGCAGAAGACAGCGAAGAATGGAAGGCGATTAAAGCGAAGTTCGTGCCCCCCTATGATGTTAACAAATTCCCGAACAAATGGCGCAAGATGGAGGCTTCTGCTCCGGCTCGCACCCTGCTCGCCCACCTTGGCAAGGATGGGTACAGCCATATCCATTATGACAGCAGGCAAGCAAGACCGATCTCAGTGCGCGAGGCAGCGCGGTTGCAATCATTCCCAGATGGCTTCCGCTTTGCGGGCACAATGAATCCGGCATTTCGTCAAATCGGCAATGCCGTGCCGCCGCTGCTCGCGAAGGCGGTCGCGACAGCGCTCCGCGGGCAGCTCTTCGGGGAGGACGTGGATACAAATGCCGATGCCGGCGAGCTTCGGGCGGTCGAGGCCGGCCGCTAATGGCGCAGCGAGAGGAGATCATCGTCGTCCGCTCTCTAGCCGAATCTGATCTCGGTATCTTCTCGATGCACCGCCTTAGTGCAAAGAGCAAGCAGCGTGCAATTGCGCTAACAACACCGGTGGCGCAACGGCTGCTGAGCAAGCGCTTGTTTACAATCGGTACGGCCGATCTCGACCTCATCTGTGTTTATGGTGGCTATGGCAGTCGCGAGATCCGAAAGATCGGCAAGGTGGGCAAGAATTGGAGGCTTGGAGGCCGGAAAATCACTGCCAGCGCCTGTGCGTTCTTGGACAGCAAGGACTTTGTATTGCTACGCTCGGTCGCCGGCAATGACGGTAATGCGCCAGTGCTAATGACATTTATTGGCCGCCAGCGAGAGCGCCTGCTTCATGCTGGCATCGTGGCGAGTCTTGGAGATAGTTTTCGAGACAGTGTCGCAGTCGTGGCGATGGGCACGGAAACCTTCACGGCTTTAGGCGCTGCATTCCCGCCAGTTCCGGCTGACCTCGCGGTCCGCCTGCTGATGGCCGATGACGGCGCCGCTCTTGAAGATCAGGTGGTCGGAAGCGATGGCCGATAGGCTAACTCCGGACCAGCGGCGGCTCAACATGCGCCGGGTGCGTTCGGTAAACACGCGCCCGGAGCTAATCCTGCGGTCGCTGCTGCACCGCGACGGATTCCGGTTCCGACTGCACCGCCGTGATTTGCCAGGTCGCCCAGACATCGTACTACCCCGCTTTCAAACAGCGATCTTCGTTCATGGGTGTTTCTGGCACGGACATGGCTGCTCGCTTTTTCGTATGCCAACGACCCGTACTGAATTCTGGTCTGCCAAGATCGACGGTAAT
The DNA here is from genome assembly GCF_913777885.1 of uncultured Agrobacterium sp. Taxonomy (NCBI): domain Bacteria; kingdom Pseudomonadati; phylum Pseudomonadota; class Alphaproteobacteria; order Hyphomicrobiales; family Rhizobiaceae; genus Agrobacterium; species uncultured Agrobacterium sp. The sequence goes on from NZ_CAJYTV010000012.1 coordinate 23,764, forward strand.
CGTCGGCGGGACGCGTTTGCAGTTGCCAGCCTTAGTGAGATCGGGTGGCGCAGCCTTTGGGTATGGGAGTGCGCGCTACGGGGAAAATACCGGCAGTCCGCCAAGGAGTTGAGCGAACGAGTGAAGGCATTCGTCAGCGGCGATACCGGCTTTGCGGAGATTACGGAGAATGTAACCGGACATGATGGCGAGCACGATTGAACAGCAGATCACATTGGCTTGAAGGATTCGAACGACTGACGCGCGTCTGATCGAGGCGCGCCGAAGGTGCGCCGAATCCTTCGCAGCGAATCCTTTAATTGTTGACAACGGCGCGTATTTTTCCCCTTGTCGAATCCATGGATTCGATGAGCGAAATCATGTTTGCGCTGAGGGCCGCCAGAGCCCTCGTTGGCCTAAGCCAGGAGGACTTGGCCGCTCTTGCGGGCGTCAGCCGTCAGGTCGTCGCCCGAATGGAAAGAGCCGAGAGCAACGTGATGGCCGACTCGATCGAGAAGGTGCGGACCGCCCTGGAGGCCAGCGGCGTAGTTTTCCTGGACGGTACGGAACGACGAGGACCGGCGGTGGCTATGTCACGCATCGGTCCAGGCAGCGCCGGGTAGGCGACGAGGGAGTGTTGACGAACCTGCGACGGCGAGCGCGCATCTTCGTACTCAACGAGCAGTCAGAGTTTCCATCGAAGGCCTGCGTCGTCTAACGCGGCGAAACCATCGGCGTATTGGTCCAATGCGGCTCTGATTTCTTCCACACGGTAAGGCGTAATGTTCGGCGCTTGCGTTCCAAACGCGACACTGATCATCTGCTCATCCATGCCCTGTTCGATTAGAAACGCCTTCAAAGTGCGCCTAAGATCCCAGAAGTGCAGTCTCCGGACTGGCGTGGAAGGTGCCGCCTCCTGCACGACTTGGTCGATCAAAAGGTCTATCGAAGCCTTGAAGCCGCGGAAGCGGTCGAACTGCCGTCCACCGACGCCGAACACGTAGTCGTCCTCGCGAACGTCAGGCACGCTGGAGCGCAGGCCGGTCAGGACTCGGCACATGGCGACCGTGACAAGAAAGATTTTTGGAGGTTCCCAGCACCTTGGGCTCGTCCAACTGCCGCCCTCCAGATCCAGCTCGGACCAACGCATCCTCGCAAGGTCGCGTGGTTGGCATCCGGACAGCAGAGCGCACTTGGCGAGGGCGCGCTCGCGCGCGAGTGGGAGCCGATCGGACGCGCTAGCGTAGACCGACAGTTCCGCCTTCGTCAGGATGTCGCGCGGCTTGGCGACGAGGCCCAGGCTCGCGTCTGTCATGTTCGCCATCGGATTGCCGCCCGCAGGCGTGAAGCTTTTTTCGCGGATCGCCCAGTCGAACATGCTTCGGAGCCGTCGTTTGCATTGCCGCGCGAGAAAGGTGGTATGGCCGACGCGGATGGCAGCGATGAGCTCGGCGATGTCACGCTCGGCTATGTCCTCCAGCACTCTGTCCAGAAAATCGTTCACGCGAGTGTCGAGAACGCTGAGCTCTATCCTTCGACGCAGGTGTACATGATTTTTGGAAGTGAACTCGGACTTTCTGGCCATGGACTTTCTGAAGCACTCTGCGAACGTCATCACAGAATGCCCCGCCGCGACGTCTTTTTCGTTGAAATACTGGGCGCGCGCACGAGCCTGCGCGACCTGCATGGCGGGGAAGTCGCCGAGCGTCCTCACCCTCCCTCTGCCGAAGACGGATAGATATACGAAGGTCTTGCGATCCGCGCGCACGAAAAGCCGGAGACTGGCGACGAGGAGATCAGAATAGACCTTCATGTGGCGAGTCTTCTCGGAGAACCCAACGCTGCCGACGAATACGTCGCAGAAGTCAACGCGGGTGTCATTCATGTTCGTAGCTCCTCCATTCGACGTCGCGTCCGGCGGCCAGGGCAGCTAGGTTTCCGGCGTGCTTGTCCAGCGCATTCTTGATTTCATTCACGTGGAACGGCGAGCCGAGTAGGAAGTCGAAACGGGTCCTGACCTCGGTGGCAGCATCGACGGCTCCGCTGCAGAGCCCGCCTGCATGTAGCAGCGCCTTGACGGAATGGCGCAGGTCAATCGCGCTCCAGGCCAAAGGCGGCGTGCTACCGCCCTCGCCGTGGTCCTGGCGTTCGATCTCGGAGTTGATCGCCGACGTCAGTTTTCTGAAGATCTTGGATTGGCTCGCTTTAGTGCCGAAGACGAGATCGTCTGCGGCTGCGGCAGTGCTCGCGCGAAGCTCTTCGAGGAGCGACCATACCGTGTCGGAAAGGATGAAATCGTAATATGCCCGGTAGCCGCCGACCGTTCGATACAGAGTTGCCCAGCGCCACTTCGCGAGACTTTTGCCCGGCAGCCCGGTCAGGACAAGTACTTTGGCCAGAGCCCGGTCCTGCGGGGATAGTCGGTCCGCCGCGTGGAGATACAATCTCAGGCGCGCCGCATCGAACCACTGCAGCGAAATCTCCATCTGCACGAGTTCTTCGCCGAGCGCGGCAACGGGATCACGCTCGAGTCCGAATACGCCATGATACGATGGGTTTGCGGCGAGTGCGAACGTCGCTTTGACGATAGACAAGCACCGTCGGGCGAGGCCAGATCCATACACCTCGCGGATCCGTCTCACAAACGCGGACACTTCGTCGCTGCCCACTTCGCCGACCGGTTTCTGGGTCCAGCGGCGATCGAAAAAGAAATGGCGGTCCGCACCCTCATAGCCTCGGCCCAGGATAGTCTCGCGGAGCACCCGCTTGTCGGGCATGAAATCGTTCTGTTGCTCCTCTAAGTGACTCGCCAGATAGGCTTCGGCGCACAAAGCGAACGTCCAGACGCGTTGATCGATACTGGTCGTCGAAACAGGGCTGACCCTTTCCGCACGTTCGGGTATTAGGGCGAGATAAACCGCCAGTGCGCGTGCCTCTTCCGTGCTCCGCGATGGGAAGTTGCCGAGATGCGTGGGCCCGCTCGCTCTGGGGCGGCCTGCTTTCACAACAAACTGAAAAGACTTCAGACCAGAGGCTACTACTAGCCGAAGTCCCTCGCAGGTGCGGTCGGAATAAACTTCGAGTTCGCCGGGTTCCGAGACGTACTTCAGTTTTTCGATCACGTCGTCCGAGAAATCTAATGAAAGTGACTGCATCCACATGGCGGTTTCCTTTCTGGGTTAGGGCGGCACACGGCGCGCCGGGTTCGGTCGAAGAGGTCCTAGGACCGATGCACGCCGGCCGGACGAACGGTCCGCTTGTTCGAGACGTAGCGCTTTCGGGACCGGGGGGGCGAAAGGTTGCTGAACGGATTGCCGACGATTCCGAGTAGGCCCTGGTCGGATCCCGAAGCCCAACCGAACATCGCCCGCAGCTTCGACAGGGCGGCTCTGGCCACGCGCCTGCCGTGTCGGCGTGTCAGTCTGGTGATCAGGCGGCGGGCGTCGCTCTTGGTAATGTCCGAGGCCTGCTTTGCGACGATCGTATTGACGTCATGATCAAGGAGGTGTGTCCGGAAGAAGCGCTGATCCGAGGCGGCGCGCTTATTATGTTTCCTCAGCGGCAGCGTTTCCAGGTAGGCTTCCGCGACCTCCTCGAATGTCAGGGGCGTTACGGCAGCAACCTTTGTCGTCGTGGCCTGCCCCTCCATTGCTCTCGCGACAAGGACGTCGATATGCCGCGCCACTGTCTTCGCCCGCTGTGTCGATATCTCGGGAAAAAATCCGACCTCGACCCTGAGCTGAACCCTCCGGTCGGCAAGGCGCGGCTGGTGCACGAACAGTTTCCGGCTGTCGGATACGACGAGCTTCAATCCATCGATCATCGGGCCGCCGAAGATCTCGATGCTTCCCCTTGTCGTATACGGCAGCTTCCGTACGACTTCGTCCGTCAGATTCAAGGCACGCATGCTTTTTCCCTTTCGTCGGTGTTCTGCCGTCACATGACGGACTCATGTCTTGGTGAAATTTGGAGTCTGAGAAAATTGCTGCCGTGTCATGGCTACGGGAAGCCCGCTTCCCGATAGGTGGCGGAAAGCGTGATCGCGAACTCCTCCAGGCTCAACACAACGCTCGAGAGCTGTTGACGACCGCTCCCCTCAAGCAAGAAGTGTCTTTGCCACGGCACCGTGTGGAACGGCGAATAGGCGGCCACCTTAAGACGGCCGGTGGGTCGCAACTGGCTCTGCTGCCAAGTGATCCCCACGATCTTGTCGGCACGCTTTCGCTTCGTGGCCGCCAGCGGAAGGAACCGGCCATTTCCCGCGTACTGCACCTCGGCGCGCTCATGGATCTCCATGAAGGCAAGTCCGATCGCAACGCCCCCGACTACGGCGATGGTCGGCCATAGCGGCGCCCATGGCAACGAGGGCGGATCGCCTCCCGACCTTTCGCGGCAGTCTATTTTCGGCCTGATGAATCCCTGCCGCGCCGCTACGCTCACCTGGTGCCCTCGATCTTCCAATGCCAGGAAGAGCGCATTGGCGGCGGCGATGCCCTCGTCAAGCGCGTCCGGCGAGACTGTCAGATCGATGGCGGCGCCAGACCGCGTCCAGAGCATAGTCGTCCCTCTTGCGGGGCGGGCGGCTCCGAAAAGTCTCACCGCGTGCACCGCCAGCGGATGCATCCCCGACGCCCTCGACGTCGCCCACGTCTTCCGGTGCCGGTCGAACGACCAGATCGGCGGCGTGCCCTGGCCCTTCCTCGACCAGATCACTAGATGGCCGGGCTTGGGGGCTGGTAGGGGGACGGGCGGGCTTGCGTGCCCGATGGGCTTTTTCAGCCACCACCCGCGCGGAGGGCGGGGAACGTCGAGAGCGACGCAGACGCGTGCCAGGTATACGTCGGACACGCCGAGATGCTTTGCCGCATCTCTCGCGGTCCTCGTCCAGACCAGAGCGTGCAGTTCCTCACGCGTCACCTTCATGGCCGACCTCCTTCGAACGCCGTCCGGCCCGTTCCCAATGTTCGAGGTCCGCGACCGTAGCCGTCCCTTCAAGAATTTTGAGGAGCATCTTCGACCATCTGTTGAACGCCTCTCGGAGCTCCACTCGGTACTCGAAGTGATTGTAGATGCGGTCCAGCCCGACCTTGCTGTGACCGATGGCCGCCTCGGCGACCTCCTTTCGCGCGAAGCCGGAGAAGTGGGACCGCAGAGTCCGCCGGACGTCGTGCCATACCCAGTGCCGCAGTTCCTTGCCGGGCGCGATCTTGGCGAACTGGGCAAGAAACTCCTGGTTGAATCGAGCCTTCTCCCGGACGAAGTTCGAGATCGGACGCTGGCCTTCGGAAAGGCTGAAGACGTAGTCCCCGTGGTTCGGAGACTGTCGCGCCTTCAACCCATGAAGCAGTTGTACGACGGAGTCGGACAAGGTTACGTGGTGGTCGTCGTCCGGCTTTCCGGTTCCGCCCGGAATGACCCACAGATACATGTCGAGGTCTATGTCGGACCACCGCATCCTGGCGACGTCGCTCCGTCTCTGACCGGTTTCGATCAGAAACCGCTGGAACGGGCCCCAGGGATATGGCGTCGCCTCGCTGGCGAGCAGATACGCTCGAAGCTCGAGATGGAGGAAATGGCGCGTGCGACTCTTCTTCGTGAGCTTCATCAATCTGGTGGTGAGATGCTCGACCGGGTTGGTTTCCAAACCTATCGCCCGGCGGCGGTCTGGCAGCATCGTCCAGTTGAAGAACGTGCGTATGATCGAGAGGGCCTTGTGGGCCTGGGCCTCGGCGCCCTTGGCCCGTATCGCCCCGACAAGGCCGCTGACGTGAAAGTCTCTGACCTGTGAGATTGGCAGTCCCATCCAGTCGTTGGTCTCGGGGTTTATGATGTTCGCGTGTATGAACGCCTCCTCCTTGGCGGCGCCGCGGTTCTTGCTTCGCGTCGGCAGGTAGGCGATGTAGTCCCGCATGACGGATTCGAACGTGCTTCGCTCTTTCAGGAGTTCTTCGGATCGTCTCCTCTCCCGTTCTTCGATCGGGTCGGACCCTTGCTCGATCAGCTTATTCCAGGCGCCGGCGATCTGGCGGGCCTCATCGGTGCTCATCGTCTTGAAGCTTCCAATCGTCTGGCGGGTTGAAAAGGACGAGTTGCCGAAGCGGCTGATCAGCACGAACGTCTTCTTCTTCGCGCCGACCCGGACGGCGAAGTTGGGGATGTCGGCGTCGGCGACGACGTAGCGCTTCTTCGTGTAAGGAAGTGCGGACACGAAGGAATCTCTCAGATACTCTTTTCTCATCGGTTGTGCTCCCTTGCGCGGGCTGAAATTGGACAGCAAACTGGGCAGCTACGGGGTGTTGGAGCCGTTTCCCAGCGTGTGGCAAAGGAAAGCTCACATTTCCAGGAATGTAAAGAAAACAATTACTTAGGCACAGAATGACTTGCTGTGGCACGGAAGGGCAGAGCCTGCGATAGCGTGGTTCGAGACTTGCCAAACAGAGGGTCGGAGGTTTGATACTCTCTCATAACCTGAAGGCCGCAGGTTCAAATCCTGCCCCCGCAACCATCTTTACTTGCGACCCCGTAGCCAACGCTGCGGGGTTTTGTTTTTGCGCCGAAAGCGTAAGGATTCCAGCGAGATCGCCGCGAACGTCGATCTCGATCCTGCCATCCGCTGGCGTCAGGATGATGTCCTCGACCAGCGTCCGCAGAACGTCCGCCGCCTCGACCCGCTGTTCTTCTGAATCGTCCTGTAGCGTCTCGTAGAGCTGCTGGACGCGGTGACGGTATTGCCTAGCCATCGCCGGGTGCAGAACCGGAGGCGGCTCGTCGGCACCGGCCAGGAAGTTCTTCAGTTCGAGTTTGCGCGCCTTCAGTTTACCGCCCCGCTCCGTGACAGTGTCGAGCGAGATCGCTTCCTTCAGATACAGGTCCATGAGGCGCTGCTCCTCGCGGTCGATCCTGCCGATCTCGGCCTCGGCCGCATCGATGTTGGCGCGCGCTTCCATCCGGAGGCGGTTCATCTCCTGCGTATAGGCGTCGCAGAACTCGGCGAAGATCGTCGGATCAAGCATGCGGGTGCGCAGTGCGTCGAGCACGCGGCTCTCCAGCTCGTCCCGGCGGATGTTGACGCGATTGTCGCAGGTGCCTTTGTTACGAGCCGTCGAGCACCCGATCAGCGTTGCCGAGATCGCTGAATAGCCTCCGCCACAGCAGGCGCACTTGGTCAGCCCCGAAAAGAGATATTTGGGGCGTCGGCGCGTGTTGACGAGTGCGACGCTGGGTTCGCCCTTGTCGTCTCGATCAATCGTGTTTCTGGCCTGACGCGCCTTCACCGCCTGCCACAGCTCGTCCTCTATGATGCGTAGCTCAGATGCCACCTGGATGACCCATTCCGACTCCGGGTTCGGCCGTGCCTGGCGCTTGCCCCGTGTCGGGGTCCTTCACGAAGCGTTGGCGGTTCCACACCAGCTTGCCGACATACATCTCATTGTTGAGGATGCCGGTGCCCCGCTTCGGGTTGCCGTTGATCGTGCTGAACCCCCAATCACCCCCGGAAGGGGAGGGGACGCCTTCCTTGTTGAGCGCGAAGGCGATGGTCTTGGCAGACTTGCCCGCAGCATAGTCCCGAAAGATCCGCCGCACCACATTGGCTTGGACCTCGTTGATCGTGCGATCACCGCGGATGGGTTCGCCATTGCCGTCGAACTTTTTCACTACGTCATAGCCGTAGGAATTGCCGCCGCCCGATTTCCCCGCCTCTACGCGGCCGCGCTGGCCGCGGCGCGTCTTGTCCGCAAGGTCCTGCAAGAACAGCGCGTTCATCGTGCCTTTCAGCCCGACGTGCAGATGTGAGACCTCACCCTCCGACAGCGTGACGATCTTCACGTCGGAATAGCTCATGCGCTTATAGAGGCCAGCAATGTCCTGCTGATCGCGCGACAGGCGGTCCATGGCCTCTGCAAGCACGATCTGAAACCGGCCGCGCGTGGCGTCGCCGATCAGCGCCTGGATGCCAGGACGGAGAAGCGATGCACCGGAGATAGCATGGTCGGTATATTCCTCGATAATCTGCCAGCCTTGCCTCTCGGCGTGTGCGCGGCAGATGCGGAGCTGATCGGCGATCGAGGCGTCACGCTGGTTGTCAGAGGAATAGCGCGCGTAGATGGCGACTTTCATGAAACGTCTCCCACCGTCAGGAGCCGTTCGAGCCCCGCTTGGAAATAATATTGGTCTGCGCCGCAAAGGCCTCGCGCGCCATTTGCCTGCCAAGCAGACGGGCAAGCTGGATGAGCCGAGGGTCGGGATTGCCGCGCGACGTAAAGGTCAGTTCCGGCACATCGACGAGCATTGCTTCGAGCAGCTCTTCGCGCTCGCCTTGCGTTATTCTCGTCTGTCTCTTGTCCGCGTCTGGGCTCATGCCCGCCAGAATTTACTTTATGGACGTGGTAAGCAACTGAACGTGTGAGAGAGTTGCCGGCGATGTGCGGGCCGGTCTGGCGCAGGATGGCGAATGGCAGAGCGCGGTAGCGGTCCATGGAGAATGGAATATACCGCCCTTTGGTGGCTTCATCCAGCGATGTTCCTGCTCCGTCTCTCATTGAAAGCTCTCCGTCTGGCTTTGGCGACGCTGCACGTTGGAGGATCGAAGGTCACGACACCATTTTACCCACGATCGATAATCAGACCGATGCACCGTAGCAGGGCGGTCAAATCGGGCTCCACGCCTGCCGCACGAAGCACCGCGGCCAAATCGATGCGCTTTGCGAGGTTGGCGCGCGTCATGGGCTTCTCGTACCCCGCCCATTCCTTTTGCAACGCCTTTACCGCTCCTGGCGTGTCAGGCGGGCGGTGCGCCGCCTTGCCTTCCAAATGGCGAAGCAGCACGGCCTCAAAACAAGGCCGTTGCCACAGAATTACGATGGCCTTGTCAGCCGCGAGTTTGCGCGCGCGCTCGGCCCGGTGCGGGTCACGTTCGGCCTGGTCGAAATCGAGCAACGCGAAGCGCTCTCGCGGCGCGCTGCGTTTCTTTTCGAGTTGCTTCAGTCGCAACACCGCCATTTCGACTCTCGAAAGCGGATCGCCTGTTCCCGGCCCTAGCTCGTCAATATGTAGATGTACGGGTACATCGGCATCGCGTAGCAAGTCTTGCAGGAAACCCGCGTAGCTCACCTCGGACGCGCCTTCGCAACCGACATAGACCGGACGGCGCTGCGGGATGAATGAAGGGCGACGGCGGCTCATCCGAGATGTGGAACCCCGCCGTAGGCACCGCTGAGATATTTGCGGTAGTGATTTTCGTCCCGACGGACCTTCACGTCCATCAGGCTGTAGCAATGGCTACGACCCTTCCTGTCCTTCTCGCAGATTACGATTTCCTCTTTATTCAGATCGTCGAGCAGCGAGGCCGAGTGGCAGGACAGCCAGAGTTGAGCATTCAGCTTGTTGCGCCCCGATACCGCGTAGAACCAGCGCACCATCTCCGGCAGCATGTTCGGATGGATAGCAGTGTCCATCTCGTCGATCATGGCGATGCCGCCGGTGTCGAGCGCCGACATGAGGAAGGGAAACATTTTTATGAAGGCCCGCGTGCCATGACTTTCCATCAGCCACGGCATTTCCACCGCAAGGCCGGCGTGCTTGAACAGGAGCAGCGGGCCATTGTCGGTATTCTGAAAGCGCATTCCTTCTACGCCGACGTCGATACGGCTCAGCTCGTCCTGCAGTCGGTGAACGACGTTAGGCTGGTTCTTCAGGTAGTCGATCACCTCGCGGTCGACAAAGGAGTGCACCGGCTCAATCTGGAAGAAAGCCTTGCGTGCCGCGTCTACCACGATTTGCGCAACTGGGTGCTGGAACTTCGCAAACGATGACAGGACCGTATGATTGCCGACGAGCGTCTTCGTGAGATGCTGGAAGCCCGAAAGGCTGAAGGTCTTGGAGTCCTTGACCCTGCCCTCGGCATCACGCTCATAGACGCGCTGCCATTTGCCTTGGCCGTTTGGCTTCTGGCGGAGTGCCTCGGAAGCGATCCGCGTTGCGACGCCTCCCCTCATCTCGATTTCCAGTTCGTAGCGATAGGTGCCTTGTTCGACCTTTTCGCCATTCATGGCGCGCTGGAAGATCTCTGGCGTCAGGTTCATGATGCCGCCCAACTCAATCGCAAACCTGGTTGGACGATCGGCCGATTCTTCGTCGTTGAAACGCTCAAGGCCAGCAAATCCCGGCACCGTGCGCATCACGCTGTCACGGATCATCGTTACGACGAATTCAAGCGCGCGCAGCATCGTCGTCTTCCCCGACGCGTTCGCACCGTAAATGGCGACAACCTTCGGCGCGCGCGCGTCTGCTCCCTCGAAAATCGGTGCATACCGACCTTCGGGGTCAGGCACTTTTCCATCCACCTTCAGGTCAAGTGTCTGCAAATCGCGGATGGAGAAGAAATTTTCGACCTCTAGCTTGTAGAGCATGGCGCACCTCAATTCACACCATAATGACATATTCAACGACATTTCGTCAATATCTCATTTTGAGCGTCGCTACTCGATCTCTTCTGTTGGGCTGCCGCTACCTCTAAAGGTGGGTCGCGAAGTCTGGTCACTCCCGCGCGAGAAGAGCCCAGCTGCATGTAGGTGATGAAAGCCTCCGGCTACCCAGACACCGCCGCAGTCCATCCCACCTCATGTCTCGCAGGAAGGTCCCCGAAGCGTTGTGAGAGTGAGAGGGCGGAAAGCCATTCCGTGACGGTTTGAGGATCGGGAGAGAGGCTCCCGGCGTCCGTCATGGAGATGTCCCATGAACATGCAGGTACTCGAAGCCCGCCGTGACGCCAGCGTCGGTTACAAGGTCGATGTGAACCGCGGCCAGTGCGTCGGTCGCGTATCATCCGAATGGTTCTCGCGTCCCAATGACGAGCGGTTCCTGTCGCTTGGCGAGCTGGCCGATGCGGTGCGCGGCCGCGCCGAGCGCAGCCGAACCCGCGTCGTCGAAAGCGCGCTGATCCATGTCGAGGCAAGCCGGTCTAATCCCGAACGTTTGTCGCTGATGCTTCCAGGCGCCGAAGCCCCCGTTGCCCCGACGCATTGGAGCTTCGGTCAACTTGCCGCCCAGGTCGGTGCGCCCGCTGCTTATCTCCGCAACCTTCCGGCCGCACTGGCCGGGATCAATCTGCAATATGGCCTGACCTCGAACCGGGCTGAACAGATCAAGACGCTGGAGACCGATGACGGCCGTGTCGAACTGCGCGCCGTCACCGGCCCGGATTATGGTCGCATCTATGACTACGAACTGGTCGAGGCGGTCCAGCGCATTGCGGGCAACGGCACGGGCGATACCCGCTGGAAGGTGCCCGGCGTGCTCGACTGGTCGACGGGGATCTACAACCCGCGCGTCGATATCACCAAGGATACGACGACTCTCTACGCCAGCGATCGCGATGTGTTTCTGTTTCTCGTCGACGATCTGAACCCGATCGAGGCTGGCAGGCTGCCCGATGGCTCGCCCGATTTGTTCTTCCGCGGCTTCTACTGCTGGAACAGTGAGGTGGGCGCGAAGACGCTCGGCATGGCGAGCTTCTTTCTGCGCGCCGTGTGCCAGAATCGTAATCTCTGGGGCGTCGAGGATTTCGAGGAGATCAGCATCCGCCACAGCAAATACGCCGCTTCGCGCTTCGCCCATGAGGCCGCACCGGCGCTGCTGAACTTCGCCAATTCGTCTCCGGCCCCGTTCGTCAACGGCATCAAGGCCGCGCGCCAGCGGATCGTTGCTCGCACCGACGAGGACCGATCCGACTTCCTCCGGCGCCGTGGTTTCTCCAAGGCCGAAACCGGCAGGATCATCGACACGGTACTGGCCGAGGAAGGCAGGCCGCCGGAATCGATCTTCGATTTCGTGCAAGGCATTACCGCCGTCGCGCGCAACAAGCCGCACCAGGACGCCCGCCTTGACATGGAGGCCAAGGCCAAGAAGCTGCTCGACCGCGCGGCATGATTTTCACCAAAACCGGCGGTACGGATTTCCGTGCCTCCGGCTTTGCTCCCTTATGATTGTCAGATGAGCTGCCCCACCTTGCTTGACTGTAGCCCATGGGTTACAGTGCGTGGATTGGAGGGCGCTTATGGCCGTCGTGAAGATCAATCCCTTAGCTATAACCGGGCGCTGGAAATCGGGCGTCGCCATGGATCTTCACACGATCAGCAGCACGCCGATCGGCTATAACGAATTTGGCTATATGCAATTCGATACGGTCCGGCCCGAGATTGCGGAACTCCTCTTTCGCCTGAAGAACAGAGCCGATCGCTCGGCCGCGGGTCCCATCATCGAAACCGTCGCGGCCTTTCTCAGCCATCACCGCGACAAGTTCGATTCGATCGTGCCTGTTCCACCTTCGCACCAGCGAGCGGTTCAGCCGGTCATCATCATGGCGGAGGGCATCGGGAAGGCATTGGGCATTCCTGTTCTATCCTGCATCACCACGACGCGGCCGACTGGTCAGCTCAAGAACATCACTGACCCTGACGAGCGAAAAGAACACGTCCAGGGACTGTACGCCGTTAATGCTGCGCAGACCCGCGGCCGCAAGATTCTGCTTTTCGACGACCTATTCCGCTCCGGCACCACCATGAATGCGATTACCGACGTCCTCCTTGGCTCGGGCGAGGCGCAGGTGGTGCGGGCGCTTACCATCACCAAGACACGGAGCAACCAATGAACACCATCTTCATCGGCGGCTCGCGGCACGTTTCCCGTTTACCGGCAGAGGTGAAGAAGCGCCTCGATAATGTGATCGCCAGCCATCATCAGGTCATCGTCGGAGATGCGAACGGGGCCGACAAGGCCGTTCAGAAGCATTTCGCCGATGCCAGCTATGCCAAAGTTACCGTCTTCTGTTCGGGGGATACGCCCCGTAACAATCTCGGTTCTTGGAACACGCATCGGGTCGATGTCCCGAAGGGAACAAAAGGCTTTCAGTTCTATGCCGCCAAGGATCGCGAGATGGCGCGTGAGGCTGATTTCGGCCTGATGATCTGGGACGGTAAAAGCCCTGGCACCGTGCTGAATGTGCTGCGCCTGATCCAAGCCGGTAAGATTTCAGTGCTGTTCAATGTGCCGGATAAGGCAGCGGTCAACGTCAAGACCGTCGAACAGTATCGCGACTTCCTACAGCGTTGCGACCCAGCCTTTCGGGGCGATCTCCGCGAACGGGCGACATCGCAGGAGTGGTCGTTGATTGAAACCGATCCGCAACCCAGCTTGCTCAACCATGAACCCGGCATTGCCAGTAATGCGGCGGTCGCCACGGAAACACCTCCTGCTCCCCCAACGGATGAATCGGTTCAGACTCTAAACGCCGCGTTGGCGTCCGGTGACGCGACCCGGATCATGAACATCGTGGGAGAAATTGCCCGGGATCGGGGCATGAGCAAGGTCGCCCGCGATACTGGCCTTGCACGGGAGAGCCTCTACCGGTCTCTCGATGCGGGTGGGAACCCCGAGTTCGTGACGGTTATCAAGGTTTTGTCTTCGTTGGGGGTGCGACTGGAAGCCAAGCCCCGCGATCCGTCCGCGCAGCTTCAGATCGCAGGTGGGTAGAGGAAGAGGGCGGCGCTTCGCTTCGTGACGGGTTGGAGGTCGAGAGAAAGTCTCCCGGCCGCCCGTCGCGGAGTAAAGATCATGGCAAGTGCCGTTCAGAAGATCACCCTGTCGTCGTCGCGCGACATCCCTTTCAACAAGCTGGTGCTGAGCCAGTCGAACGTCCGGCGTATTAAGGCCGGGGTCTCGATCGAGGACCTGGCCGAGTCCATCGCCCGACGTGGTCTCATCCAGTCGCTGCACGTCCGGGCGGTGCTGGATGCCGAGGGCATTGAGACCGGCATGTTCGAGGTGCCGGCCGGCGGCCGCCGCTTCCGCGCGCTCGAACTGCTGGTGGAGAGCAAGCGTCTGAACAAGACCTCGACCGTCCCGTGCGTCGTCAGCGACGCGGCAAGTGGCATCCTGATGAAGGAAATCTCCTTCGCCGAGAATGACGAGCGCATTCCCCCACATCCCCTCGACCAGTTTCGCGCCTTCCAGGCGATGCGCGACAAGGGAATGAGCGAGGAAGCCATCGCTGCCGCCTTTCTGATCGACGTCAATGTCGTGAAGCAGCGCCTCAAGCTGGCATCGGTCTCACCGGTGCTGCTGGATGCCTTCGCCGAGGACGGCATGGAGCTGAAGCAGCTCATGGCCTTCACCGTCTCGCAGGATCATACCCGCCAGGAACAAGTCTGGGAGGCCGTCCGCAATAGCTGGCAGAACGAGCCGTGGCATATCCGGCGCGCGCTGACCGAGAAGACCGTGCATGCCGCCGACAAGCGCGCCGTCTTTATCGGCGCCGAAACCTATGAGGCTGCCGGTGGCGTTATCCTGCGTGACCTGTTCGAGAGCGACAATGGCGGCTGGCTTCAGGATGTCGGCCTGCTCGACCGGCTGGTAGCCGAAAAGCTGAAGACCGTCGCGGACGAGATCGCGAATGAGGGGTGGAAGTGGGTCGATGCGGCGGTCGAAATCCCCTACGGCATCACCCACGGTCTGCGTCGGGTCACGCGCGACGTTCTTGACATGAGCGACGAGGAACGCGCGACCCGCGACGCGCTGGAGGCTGAACTCGACGCCCTCGTCGCCGAGTATCAGGGCGGAGACGACCTGCCGGATGCGGTCGATCAACGCCTCGGCGAGATCGAGACGGCGATCGAGCAACTCGACGATCGCCCGGTCATCTATGACCCGGCGGAGATAGCCATTGCCGGCGTCTTCGTCACGATCGACGCGAACGGCGCACTCAAGATCGATCGCGGCTATGTCCGACCCGAGGACGAGTTGCCGGTAGAAGCGGCAGGCGACGGTGAAGTGGCGGATGAAGACGTCGAGCCCGACACCGGCGAGATTCGTGAGCCCGCCATCCAGCGTGCCGTCATCACCCTCGGCGGCCAACGTGAGACAGTAGATGAGGACGACGACGACGGCATCAAGCCGCTGCCCGACCGCCTCCTCAGCGAACTGACCGCGCACCGCACGCTGGCGCTGCGCGATGCCGTCGCCAGCCATCCGCACGTCGCCATGACGGCGCTGCTGCACAAGCTTGTCGCGGATACCTTCCTGCACCGCTCGGCAACGGGCGCGCTCGAGGCCAGTGTCCGGCGGGTCCACCTCCCGGTGCAGGTCGACGATCTGAATGACAGCGCATCGGGGAAGTCCATCGATGACCGGCACGAGCGCTGGGGCGATCATGTCCCGGCTGATGAAGACGCGCTCTGGGATTGGCTGAGCACGCTCGACAATGAAAGCCGCATGGAACTGCTCGCCCATTGCGTCAGCTTCGGGATCAATGCGCTCTACGAGCGGCCCAATCCCTATAGCGGCTCTGGCGTCAGCGCGCATGGGCTTGAGGTTCGCATGGCGCAGGCCGAGCGGCTGGCACGCGCCACCGGCCTCGACATGGTGGCCGTCGGTTGGCGACCGACCGTCGGCAACTATCTCGGCCGCGTCACCAAGGCGCGCATCCTCGAGGCGGTGCGTGAGGGCGCGGGCGAGCGGGCGGCCCAGCTCATTGACCATATGAAGAAGGGGGACATGGCCAAGGAGGCGGAGCGCCTGCTGGCCGATAGCGGATGGTTGCCCGAAGCGCTGCGCCCGGCCGATGCTGACGGCGGGGCGGTCGGCGATCATGCCGGTCAGGATACCGACGACGCGGCACTCCCTGCCTTCCTGTCCGACGATGGGGAGGACGAGGAGTCGATTGAGGAGGACGAGCAAGCCCTGCTGGCCGCTGAATGACCACGCCCGGCGGGGAGCACTTCAGTCATCCCCGCCGGCGTCATTCCTTTCCGTCATCCTTAGCCCAGCCCAAGTTACAGCGATTGCGTGGCGACGCCGCGCAGGCCGGGCTCTCTCGTTTCAGGAGACTGTGATGAGCATCCCCGATTACGCCCGTACCAACTTCCAGACGCTGCTGCGCGCGGCCGCCAACGGCAATCTGGCCCTCATGGAATGCCTCGACGCTGCAGGCCACGTTCCTCGCTACGTCATCTGCGCTGTTGGCCGCGACAGCGGCGACTATGTCTTTGTCCCGTTCGGTCACCTGGCGGACGGCAATCCCTACGACGCCTATTTGCCGCCTGATCCTGCCGATCCTGGCGGCTTCATCCGGCCTGACGGCCGGTAGAACAGATCATTGACCAAGAAAGCGCCCACCTCACGGTCGGGCGCTTTTGTCATGTCAGAACAGTCAGAGGGAGAGGGGGGCCGGGACGGGATTGAGTCCGGGCGGTCGAGAGAGAGCGTCGCGCGGGCTTTGTTCCTCCCGCTCTCCCGAGGTCTGATCCCATGAACATGCTGTCCCCCGTGACTGCCGCGTCGGCCGCGCCGCGCTCGCTTGCCCTCTCAACGGGGCCTGGGACTGGAAGACGGCTTATGAGGCGTGCGAAGTCGCCACCGTCCTGTTCCTGCGCAAATACGGAAAGGCGCTCTTCGGCAAATCCGCGTCCCCGGCTGCACGGTTGTCCCTGCTGACGAAGATCGCCGGCCTCTTGCCCACCCACAGCCGGCGCTCCGAGGAGTCTCAGGCGCTCCAGCAATTCTCGACGCCGCTGCCGCTCGGCCTTGTGGCGCTCACCGCCGCGGGGATCACGCCGGATGACCGCGTGCTCGAACCCTCGGCTGGCACTGGCCTCATGGCCATCCTCGCGCAGACGGCAGGCAGGTCGCTCATCCTCAACGAGTTTGCCGATACCCGCGCCGAGCTTCTCGCATCCCTCTTTCCGGCTATTGCCGTAACCCGGTTCGACGCCGCGCAGATCAACGACCATCTGGCGGCTTTGGCTATCCCGTCCGTCGTGCTGATGAACCCGCCGTTCTCCGCCATGGCGCATGTCGCCGGTCGCGTGCAGGATGCGGGCTTCCGTCATATCGCTTCGGCGCTGAACCGGCTCGCCCCCGGCGGGCGTCTTGTCGCCATCACCGGCGCCAATGTCGGCCCGGACCTACCGGACTGGCGCGATGCCTTCGTCGCCTTGCAGGCGCGCGGCCGCGTCGTCGTCTCCGCTGCGATCGCCGGTTCGGTCTATTACAAGCACGGGACCAGCTTTCCGACGCGGCTGACCGTCATCGACAAGCTGCCCGCCGATGATCCGACCGCGTTCCCGACCTCGCCGGGCTTGGCGCCGGATGCTGCCACGCTGCTCGGTTGGATCGAGACGCAGGTTCCGCCGCGTCTGTCGGTAACGCTGCCCGCCGAGGTTCGACCGGTGCCCACGGCTACGAAGTCCGTGCGCAGTTATCTGGCCCATCCGGCGGCCTCGCGTCCGACGACTGCCGCCGCTGCCGATCCCGACGGCATCGAACTCGCTTATGAGACGGTGGACTGGTCCGCACCGGAAAACGGGCAACTCACAGAAGCGATTTATGAAGAATACGGATTGCAGTCGATCCGTATTCCCGGTTCTGAGAAGCATCCCACCAAGCTGGTCCAGTCGGTCGCGATGGCGTCGGTCGCGCCACCCAAGCCTAGCTATCGTCCAACGCTCCCCGCCAACATCCGCGGGCTGCTCTCGGACGCTCAGCTTGAGACCGTCATCTATGCCGGCGAGGCGCATTCGGATTTCCTCGCCGGGTCATGGACGGTCAATCCTACGTTCGATCTCGTCCAGGCCGCTCCCGCCGACGCTCCGAACGCGGTTCGCTTCCGCCGCGGCTTCATGCTCGGCGACGGTACGGGGGCGGGCAAGGGCCGCCAGTCGGCTGGCATCATCCTCGACAACTGGCTGCAAGGGCGGCGCAAGGCGGTCTGGGTGTCGAAGTCCGACAAACTGATCGAGGATGCGCAGCGCGACTGGTCGGCGCTCGGCATGGAACGCCTGCTGGTCACGCCACTGTCGCGCTTTCCGCAAGGCAAGCCGATCGCACTGACCGAAGGCGTCCTATTCGCGACCTATGCCACGCTACGCTCCGACGAGCGCGGTGAGAAGGTTTCCCGAGTACGCCAGATCGTCGATTGGTTGGGCTCCGATTTCGACGGAGTGATCATTTTCGACGAGAGCCATGCCATGCAAAATGCCGCTGGCGGCAAGGGTGAACGCGGCGACGTCGCCGCCTCGCAGCAGGGACGCGCCGGGCTTCGCCTGCAACATGCCCTGCCCAACGCGCGCATCGTCTACGTCTCCGCGACCGGCGCAACGACCGTCCACAATCTCGCCTATGCCCAGCGCCTCGGCCTCTGGGGCGGCGAGGATTTCCCCTTTGCGACCCGCGCCGAGTTTGTCGAGGCGATCGAGGACGGCGGCGTTGCGGCGATGGAGGTTCTGGCGCGCGATCTGCGTGCGCTCGGTCTCTATACCGCCCGTTCGCTCTCCTATGACGGTGTGGAGTACGAGCTGGTCGAGCACCCGCTTACCGAGGAACAGCGCCGTATCTACGATGCCTATGCGGGTGCGTTCGCGATCATCCATAATCATCTCGACGCGGCGATGCAGGCCGCCAACATCACGGGTAGCGACGGGACGTTGAACCGGCAGGCCAAGTCCGCCGCACGCTCCGCCTTCGAAAGCGCCAAGCAGCGCTTCTTCGGCCATCTCCTGACCAGCATGAAGACGCCGACGTTGATCCGTTCGATCGAGGCGGATTTGGAAGCAGGCCATGCCGCCGTGGTGCAGATCGTCTCGACCGGCGAGGCGTTGATGGAACGCAGGCTGGCCGAGATCCCGACCGAGGAATGGAAAGACATCCGCGTCGACATCACGCCGCGTGAATATGTCCTCGATTACCTCGCTCACTCCTTCCCGGTGCAGCTCTACGAGCCGTTCACCGATACCGAGGGCAATCTGTCGTCGCGGCCTGTCTATCGTGACGGCCAGCCGGTCGAAAGCCGCGAGGCGATCGCCAGACGCGACGAGCTGATCGAGCATCTGGCGTCACTTCCCCCGGTCCCCGGCGCGCTCGACCAGATCGTCCAGCGCTTCGGCGCCGAGATGGTCGCTGAGGTGACGGGCCGGTCACGGCGCATCGTCCGCAAGGGCGACCGCTTCGCCGTGGAGAACCGCGCGCCCTCGGCCAATCTCGCCGAGACCGCCGCCTTCATGGATGACCTCAAGCGCATCCTCATCTTCTCCGACGCCGGCGGCACGGGCCGCAGCTATCACGCGGAACTGTCGGCGAAGAACCAGCGGCTGCGCGTCCATTATCTCCTCGAACCGGGCTGGAAGGCCGATGCCGCCATCCAGGGGCTCGGCCGCACCAACCGCACCAACCAAGCGCAGCCGCCGCTCTTCCGGCCGATCGCGACCGACGTGAAGGCCGAAAAGCGGTTCCTCAGCACCATCGCCAGGCGGCTCGATACGCTGGGCGCGATCACACGCGGCCAGCGCCAGACTGGCGGTCAGGGCCTGTCCGGCCCGAGGACAATCTGGAATCGCCTTACGCCCGCGACGCGCTGCGCCAGCTCTACCTCCTGATCGCGCGGGGCAAGATCGAGGGATGCTCGCTGGATCGCTTCGAGTCCGCCACCGGCCTCAAGCTGATGGACAAGAACGGCATTAAGGACGATTTGCCGCCAATCACCACCTTCCTCAACCGCCTGCTGGCGCTGACCATCGAATTGCAGGGCATTCTCTTCACCGCCTTCGAGCAATTGCTCGACGCCAAGGTGCAGGGGGCGATTGCCAGCGGCGTCTATGATGTCGGGCTGGAGACTCTGACGGCGGAGAGCTTCGTCGTCACCGACCGCAAGGTGATCTACTCCCACCCGGGGACCGGCGCGGAGACCCGTCTGCTGACCATCACCGAGAAGCGCCGCAACCGGCCGATGACGCTGGCGGACGCGCTGGCCCATGCCGATAGCGACGGCGGCAGGCTGATGGTCAACGCCAAGTCGGGCCGCGCGGCCGTACGCGTGCCAGCACCCTCGCTGATGCTCGACGATGGCGAGATCGAGCGCCGCGTCCGGCTGATCCGGCCGATGGAGCATGTCCACGCTTCGTTGAAGATGATGGCCGACAGCCATTGGGAGGAGACCGACCGCGAGACCTTCGCTTCCGTCTGGAACCGCGAATGCGCCGAAGTGCCGGCGTTCGAGCAGGCGACGCTGCACATGGTCGCCGGGCTGCTCCTGCCGGTGTGGAAGCGCCTGCCCAACGAGTCGACGCGGGTCTATCGGCTGCAGACGGATGACGGCGAGCGCATCATCGGCCGCCGCGTCTCTCCGGCCTGGGCCGCGAACGCCACCTCGACCGGCACGGCGCCCCTTTCCGCCGAGGACGCGCATCGGGCATTGCTCGACGGCCGTACCATCCTCGACCTCGCTGACGGTCTCCAGCTTCGCCGCGTCCGCGTCATGGGCGCCAACCGGATCGAGCTGACCGGCTTTACCGATGCGATGCGCGAGCGCCTGCGCGCCTACGGCCTGTTCACCGAGATCATCTCGTGGAAACTGCGCTTCTTCGTGCCCGTCGATGCGAATGGCATGGCGGTGCTCGAAAAGCTCCTCGCCACCTACGCCATCGCGCGCATCGCCGAACGGGAGGCCGCATGATGGCCCGTTACGATGCTTCCGATCTGGCGCAACGTCTCGGCCGGCAGGCCGAGGCGGTGTGCCGCGAATATCTGTCGAACGGCCGCCGCCAAGGCCACTACTGGCAGGTCGGCGATGTCCGCAACACGCCCGGCCGCTCGATGTATGTCCGGCTCAAGGACAGCCCCAAGGGACCGGCGGGCAAGTGGACCGATGCCCAGAGCGGCGAGCATGGTGATCTGCTCGACGTGATCCGCGAGAGCCTCGGCCTGATCGACTTCACCGATGTCGCCGAGGAGGCGCGTCGGTTCCTCAGCCTGCCGCATCCAGAACCGGAGCCAACACCGAAGCGGTACGCCAGCACACCAGTGCCGTCAGGGTCGGCCGAGGCGGCACGGCGGCTCGTCGCCATAGCGCAGCCGATCGGAGGCACGCTCGTGGAAACGTATCTGCACGGACGCGGCATTACGGATTTGCGCGGAACCGGAAACCTGCATTTTCATCCGCGCTGTTTTTATCGGCCCGACGATCATGGCCCCACCGAGCAATGGCCGGCGATGATCGCTGCCGTCACCGATCTTTGCGGCAGGATCACCGGCGCGCATCGGACCTGGCTTGCGCCCGACGGCTGCGGCAAAGCGCCGATCGACACGCAGCGCAAGGCCATGGGTGATCTCCTCAGCCATGCAGTCCGCTTCGGCATCCCCGGCGATGTGCTGGCGGCGGGCGAGGGGATCGAGACCATCCTGTCGGCACGGCAGGCGATCCCAGGGATGGCAATGGCGGCAGGGCTGTCCGCCGCCCATCTCGCAGCCATCCTGTTCCCCGAGACGCTGCGACGGCTCTATATCGTCCGCGACAATGATCCGGCGGGCAATGGCGCGCGAAAGAGCCTGGTCGAACGGGCAGACGCGGCCGGGATCGAGGCGATCGTGCTCACACCGAGGCTCAAGGACTTCAACGAGGATCTCCGTCACTTCGGCACGGACGCGCTCCGCGCCATGCTGCGGGTCCAGCTCGCCCCCCAGGATGTTGCCCGCTTCATGGCTCTGGTGGCAACGGCGAAAGAGAGGACAATGGCGGGGTGATCGTCATGCCCGCCCGGATGCTCCAGCGCCTGGAGAGGACCGCGCCTTGGCCTTCGAGAGGGCGATCGGCCCATAGTCGGGCCGGGCAGGCAATGGCTGCGCCCAGCTATTTTCCGGCGGCGGCGAAGCCGCCTTTCCATCGCGAGGCAAAATAGCCGGGCTTCGCCATCCTCCGCTTTCGCTTCGGCCCGGCGCATGGCGCCGGGTGCAGGCCCGTCCCGCCCATGGGCTTCGTCGCCATGAAGGCCGCGACGGTCGCGGTCCACCGACGGAGCATCCCATGAGCGACCACGACGATTTCGAACCCCACCACGAATCCTCGCCCACCGACCATATCCTCCAGGAACTTCAGCTTTACGGCCATCGTCCCTTCGCGGACGAACTCGACCCGCGCCCCCTCCCGGAAGGCAACCGCGTCGCCGGCGCCATCGCCGACATCTTCGATGCCCTGATTTCCACGCTCGAAGACACCCGCCTCGAACCGGACCTCGACGATCTGCTGTGGTCGACGGTCAATCTCTTCCACCGCGCCACCGACCGCATCGAACGCGAGTTGGACGACAATGAGCAGGGCCAGTGCCGCCTTCAGCGCGAACAGGACGGCAGCGAGGTGAAGTCGGTCGAACTCGAGCGCCTGACCGCCGAGGGCCAGACATTGCTGGAACGCCGCGACGCCTTCGAACTGATGCGCGACCAGGCCGCCGAACATTATCACCGCCAGACCGGCTCAAGCTGGCGTCCGCGCACCGGCTCGATGGTCAACCACCGCAATCTGACTGCGGCGATGATCGACAGTCGCGATTTCCTCGCCGCCAAACGTCGTGCCGAGACCGAGGTGATGCTGCCATCAGGGCCGAAGGTCGCCTTCTCCGGGGGCGACGTCGTCGACCACAAGCCGATCTGGGCCAAGCTCGATCAGATTCACGCCAAGCACCCCGACATGGTGCTGCTGCATGGCGGTTCGCCCAAGGGCGCCGAGAAGGTCGCCGCCCGCTGGGCCGACCACCGGAAAGTACCGCAGGTCGCCTTCAAGCCCGACTGGACGAAACACGCCAAGGCCGCCCCGTTCAAACGCAACGACGCCATGCTGAACGTCCTGCCGATCGGCGTCATCATCTTCCCCGGTACGGGCATTCAGGACAACCTCGCCGACAAGGCCCGCAAGCTCGGTATCCCCGTCTATCGGTTCGGGAACGGCGGCGCGTGAGCGCCGCCGCATTTCCTTTTTGCACATTATGCAGCATGTTCACGCGATGATCAGCGAATACTTTTTGGATGAAAGCGGTAACACTGGCGACCTTGTTCGATCGGGCGACCGCTTCGACTTTGGAAAACAGGAGGTATTTGCACTCGCCTGTCTGGGGGTAGGCAATCTCGATGCTCTGAGCGCTGAACTCGCACGCCTCAAAAAAAAATACCGGATCTCTGCGCCGGAGCTGAAATCAAACTTCGTCCGCGATAAGCCGGGCTTCGTTTTGGAGTTGGCAGACTTCATCGAGGAAATGGGCTGGCCATTTCTTGCCGAGGTGGTCGACAAGCGTTTCATGTTGGCAGCAAACATCGTCAATGCGGTTGTGCTTCCCCCCTTCGGGCCCGCCAGTGTGTCCCGAAGGGCGTTTTGGGTACGCAACATCATGGCTGAGCATATCCATGCCAATGCGGCATCCACAATCTTTGAGAGGTTCATCGCGGCCTGCACCGCGCCGTCGGCAAGCAGCATCCCTGCGGTCTTCAACGCAGTATTCGACTGGATTCCAGAGGAACCAGACAACGACGTTGCCTTTGCCATTCGGGAATCCGTAATGCACAGCAGCGAGGAGTTCGAAGAAATGGGGCGGGACGCCCCGACGACCTGGCGCAGGTTCCTGCCATCACCCGACACGGGAAAACGCGGCCAATCTGTCTGGATGTTGCCAAATCTCACATCGTTCACAAATATCTACGCGCGCCTCAATCACTTGCATCGTAGCAAAATCAACGGGATTAGGCTGTTCCACGATCAACAAGATCATTTTGATGACATACTCAATGATGCCAAACATATGGTTGAGGGGATTGGCGGCGGACGCTCAACGCCAGATGTGCAGTTTGCCGATTATCATTTTAGGGAGCATGCTAGCCTAGTATTCACGGCCTCGCATGAATCGCCAGGGATTCAGGCCGCTGACGTATTGGCCGGCTTCCTGATGCGTTATACCAAGCAGGCGCTATATGAAGGGACGGTTTCCAAAGGGGAACAGGCAGCGTTTACACGTATTTTGGAGCTTTCCGAGCCGAGTGAAGGGCGCGGGATCAACTTCGTGTTGAACGCTACCGACCTGCGATCAATGGGCGTTCTTCCGGCCTGACATCCCGTCATTGCGAAGATGACGCAGGTGATGGACGAAACTGCAATTATGATTGGCCCGCGATGTCTTCGCGGTCGGCGGATTTTCGGAGTCTGATCTCATGCGCCAACTTTGCCAGCGAGCCTTGCCTGTGCCGCCTCGCGCGGTAACAATTCGAGTATCTGGTCATTTTCGATATTCCGCCACGCAGGTTTCACGCCACGAGCTTTCTGCACGGCCGTTGGCGCGACGTACCAAAAATGATGGAGTCTCGCGCCGATGCCTTCATTCAGCACATCTGTGACGATACAAATTCGATAGCTGCCATCGCCGAACTTGCCCCGTTCCTCCAGTCGTATCTTGTCAAATTCGTTGAATGTGAAATCAGCGGTGACGTGTCTGCCCGACCGCCCCTTTACTTCGATACACAAAGTGACATCGCCTTTCCGGGCACACAGATCGTATCCCAGATTCTTCAGCGAAACGTCATCGACTTGGAAGTTTAACCCCTGAAAATGGCGGGTTACGAAACCCATGGCTTCGTCCTCGATCTCTTTTCGGCGTTCAGGGTCAGGTTGATGTCGTCCGCGCTTCGAGCTGTGCTTGCCTCGAACCACCTCCTCCAGCGACAGGGCTTCGCCCGTCTCGATAAAACGACGGACGCGATCTGCGATCTCCGGGCCCACCACCTTTTGCGACATGGGGAAGTAGACGGGGCTTTGACCTGGTATGCCTTTCTTGCCCTTTTTGCGTGGCGGTATCCATAAAACGCGCTCTTCGGGCGCGAGCAGCGTACAATGCTGCTCCGCTGCCTCGACCTGGTAGGACAGCGGGCGCCTTTCATGTGGAGCGGGCGGCACGAATGTGCGGGCTTTTCGCAAAGCACCAGTGGGATTCTGTCGGTCGCGGTGGACGGTCGCATGACGATACCAGCCCACGACGAGTCTGCCACGCCGGGGAGAGGGGTCGGGGGCTGTCCAGACAACGAGAACGTCATCGATAGAAGGGCTATCCAGCGAAGTACCAAGCTTCTCGATATGAATGGAATGATCGAGAACTTCGACATGACCGTAGCATCGGCCCGCTACCGGCTGAAAATTGAAGACTTCGCCGCCCCAACCGTTTTCTGCTGCCCACTTGAATCCGCCCGGATAGAATCCATCCAGTGTTCCGCGATAGGTGTTAAGGTAAATGCCGTGCAGAAAGATGATGCGTTCGCGCATGAGAGAGAAGGCCCCGTTAATTCCGACATAGCTGCCTCGGTAAGAGATTAGCTAGTGAACGTGCTGATTGAAATACTCCTGCCATTCGCGTCGATTGAATTGCATCGAGATTGGACGCATAGGTTTCGATTAAGCGGACATCGCGATCGACGGGTTGTCAGCCGTACCAGTCGTGTCAAAGCTGGCGAGGCGTTGCCCCATGGGCCGCGCTTTCGGCTGCGCCGGAACCACGCCTGCGCCGTGTTTCCGCCATTCGGCTTCAATCGCTAACGCTGGCAGCAACGAACTGGCACGTCGCGATCCGTCTCTACCTCCTTCTCGCCGATACGTGCGGGGCGATAGACGTCAGTATATTTGCCTTGCGAAAGCACCAGACGACGAAGGCGCGGCTATATTTGGGATACGCTATCTCCGGTTTCCTCCGAGAGCAGGCCGACCCCCCGCTTCATCAGCGCCATTCCTTGGTCCGGCCGAGGGCCTGACGCCATCAACCCATAAAGGGTCGGACTACGCATGCGCGTGCCGCCGCTCCGGCTGCGCCTCCACGGTGATTGCGGCCCACGGCCGGACACTTCGGGCGCCTGTCAGCGGGGGATGGTCCTCCGCTCGGAACAGGAGCCGGATCGATGTCCTTCAACGACGCTCACGCCTTCGCCTTCAGCCTCGCCACCACCCTCATGACCGTTATCGTCATCTTCCGGGCTGGCGACGGCACGCTGTCGGTGACACCGGCCGCCGAATATGACGGCGAGAGCGCCGCCATCGTCGATGAGATCGACCCTTTCGCCCCGTGAGGGGCGAAGATCGCAGCCGAGGCGAAAGCCCTGCGGGTCTCCGCTCCCGGCATAGCTTTTGTTCTGCTATCGTTCCGATCGCGCCGCGGTGGTGGTGGAGGCGCGACTGTCACAGTCTTTCTATCGGAGACACCACCATGTTCCTCATGTTCATGCTATCCATCGCTGCCATCGGCTTTTTCTGCTGGCTGCTTTTCACGCTCGCTGTCTTCGCGCTGCCGTTCTTCGCCGGCGTCAGCGCGGCGAGCTGGGCCTATCACACAGGCGCCGGCTGGCTTGGCGCGATCCTCGTCGGCATCGTGGCTGCGGCGCTGACGCTCGGCTTCGGCCAAGTGCTGCTTGCGATCGTCCGCCCGCTGTGGGCCAAGCTCGCGATCGCGACCGTCTTCGTCGCACCCGCCGTCATCGCCGGGTATCATGCCGTTCATGGCATCGTGAAGCACACCATGCCGTCGGAAACCTGGCAGATCGTGTTTTCGACGATCGGTGCCGTTGCGATCGGCATCACGGCGTTTCTGCGCGTGGCGGGCATGGCGGCCACCGACCTTAGGACTGCCGACTACCGGCCGAGCGATGCCCAGATCGCCTTCTATCTCGCGCGCTTCATCGAGCAGGTCCGCTCGATCCCGGCCGACCCGATCATTGTGCGCCAGAACTGGCTGCGCGCCTATGACTTCACCACGCAAGCCGGAGCGGTCGCGCTCAGCGACTATGCCCGCACCAACGACCCATTCGCCAAGGTCGGTAAGCAACAGGTCGCCGTCGAGGTCTCCTCGGTCATCCGCGCCTCGCCATCGAGCTTCCGCGTCGCCTGGACCGAGCGCCGCTATCAGGACGGCTCGCTCGCCTCGACCGAACGGTGGTCCGCCATCCTGACCATCGCAATCCAGACCCCGCGGGACGCCGACGCGCTCAGGAAGAATCCGCTCGGGATTTTCGTCAAAGCCATCAACTGGTCGAAGGAGCTATCGCAATGACGCCGACCTTCCGCAAAACCGGAGAGCCAGCCTTCCGCTTCGCTGCTTTCCCATTCTTCCTCTTTTCCGCCTCGGCGCTCGCTGGCTGCGCGGGGCACACTCCACCGCCCGAGATCTCCTACGATGACGCCGCACCCGCCGTCATCGCCGCCGATCCACCCAAACCCGTGCAGGTGGTCGAGCTGCCCAAACCCTTGCCGCTTCCCGGCCAGTTGAAGCCGGTCGGCAAGGACGTGAAGGGCCAGCCGGAGATCGCCGACCCGAGGGCGCGGATCAATCAGGCCAATGCCGCCGCGCGCATGCAGCCGGTCAGGAACGGCTTCATCAATGCGATGCAGCTCTACCCCTTCGTCGATGGCGCCCTCTATCAGGTCTATGCCGCGCCGGGGCAGATCACCGACATCGGTCTCCAGCCCGGCGAGCAGCTCGTCGGCTCCGGCCCGGTCGCAGCCGGCGACACCGTGCGTTGGATCATCGGCGATACCGAGAGCGGCACGGGTGCGGGCAGGGTCGTCCATATCCTCGTCAAACCGACGCGTCCCGATCTGACGACCAATCTCGTCATCAACACCGATCGGCGCACCTATCACCTCGAACTGCGCTCGACGCTCTCGACCTACATGGCGTCGGTCTCCTGGCAATATCCGCAGGACCAGCTCATTGCGCTGCGCAGGCAGAACCAGCAGGCGGAAGCGGCCCAGCCGGTTTCCAGCGGCATCGATCTGGCCAAGGTCAACTTCCGTTATCAGGTGACGGGCGACCGCGCTCCGTGGCGCCCCTTGCGAGCCTTCGACGACGGCCGCCAGGTGTTCATCGAGTTTCCCCGCGGCATTGGCCAGGGCGAGATGCCACCGCTCTTCGTCGTCGGGCCGCAAGGCTCGACCTCCGAGCTGGTGAACTACCGCGTACGCGGCAACTACATGATCGTCGACCGGTTGTTTGCCGCCGCCGAACTCCGCTTCGGCGCCGACAAGCACCAGAAGCGCGTGCGCATCGCCCGCACGGACGGGAGGCCGGCATCATGAGCACGGTCGATCCCGATAAGGAAGGGGCGGAGGTAAGAGCATCGCACCCTGCCGGGACGTCGGAAGACGACGCCCGGCCACTGACTGGCGAGCCGGTCGCGCCGATGCGGCTGCGTCCCGAGCCGCCGCGCGTCACGCGCCTGTCACGCCGCGTCATCGTCGGGCTGGGCGCGGCGTCGAGCGTCTTCGTCTGCGGCACGCTCTATTACGCCCTTCAGCTCCGGCAGGACGGCCCGCGGCAGGAACTCTACGATACCGACGGCCGCAATACGCCGGACGGGCTGAACGCTCTTCCGAAGGATTATACCGGACCGAAGCTTGGGCCTCCGCTACCTGGCGATCTCGGGCGGCCGCTCCTCGATGCGCAGAATCGCGGCCAGCCGGTCACGGCGCCCGCGATCACCACCCCCATGGCTGCTGGCCCCAGCCCGGAAGAACAGCGCCGCTTACAGGAGCTGGAAGCGGCGCGGCTCGCCAAGCTCTTCGCGCAGACCGAGACACGTTCCGCGGATGCAGCGGCGCAGCCGAATGCGACGACCACCCCGCCGACCGATCTAGCCAGCCTTGGCCTCGCGCCCCAGCCTGCGACGCCCTCGGCGCAACAGCGCCAGCAAGCCTTTCTCGACGCCACGCCCGACAAGCGCACCGTCTCCCCCGATCGCGTCGCTGCACCCGCCTCGGCGAACGTGCTGCAGGCGGGCGCGGTGATCGCCGCGGCCCTCATCACCGGCATCCGCTCCGATCTGCCGGGGCAGATCACCGCCCAGGTCACCGAGAATGTCTATGACAGCCCGACCGGGCGCATCCTGCTGGTGCCGCAGGGCACACGCGTCGTTGGTCAGTATGACAATGGTGTCGGCTTCGGCCAGCGCCGCGTCCTGCTCGTCTGGAATCGGCTGATCTTCCCCAACGGCCGCTCCATCGTCCTCGAACGCCAGCCTGGCGCCGATGCCGAGGGCTATGCGGGCCTCGAGGATGGCGTCGATCATCACTGGTGGGATCTCGCCAAGGCTGCCGGCCTCTCGACGCTGCTCAGCATCGGTTCGCAGGCCGGTTCTTCGGGAGAGGAAAGCGATATCGCCCGCGCCATTCGCCAGGGTGCCTCCGATGGTGTCGCCCAGGTGGGGCGGCAGGTGGTCGGCCGTCAGCTCGACATTGCCCCGACGCTCACCATCCGCCCTGGCTTCCCCGTCCGCGTGCTGGTCACGCGCGATCTCGTCCTCGAACCTTACGGAGCCGCGCCATGAGCAAGCTCAAGCTCGGCCCGATCGTCGACGACAAGCCGGTCAAGGTCACGCTGGAACTGCCCGCCAGCCTACATCGCGATCTGACCGTTTACGCCGAGATCCTCGCCCGCGAGGCGGGACAGCCTGCTGCCGATCCGGTCCGCCTGGTCGGCCCTATGCTCGAACGCTTCATCGCCACCGATCGCGGCTTTGCCAAAGCGCGCCGCGGTTTCGATCCCAACGCCTCTCGAAAGACCGACCAATGACCCGACCCTCGTTCACGGGAGGCCGCGGTTTCGTTGCGGCCATCCTGATCCTTCCGCTCCTGAACGCGGCACCCGCCCAGGCCAACAACTACGGCGAAAGCTATGGCTGGCAGTTCAAGACGTCCGGCGATCGCGCAAATCAGGCGTTCGTTCTCGACCTGATGGAGAAACGCCGCGGCGGTTTCTACCAGGCACCCAGCTACACCACGAATATCGCCCGCCAGTATAATTGCGGCGTCACCGCCACCTCGGTCGGCAACGACGGCACGCAGAGCGCCGTCGCCAATTCGCCGTCGGTCAGCGGCCCCACGGCGCTCGCTAACGGCAATGACGCCGACACGGTCCTGAACGGTGGCGGACGGCAAGGCGGCAACCGCGCGGTAAGCTGGCTGTCGAACAGTGGCATGATCTCTGCCGGCGTGACCGGTTCGGCGGAAGCCTCCGTGACGGGGAGCCCCCGTCAGGCGCTCAACTCCACTCAGACCAACAGCGGGTCACAGAGCGCCAGCGTCTCGGGTTCGAGCGCGTGCAGTTTCGGAGGTGACCGATGATCCGTGTCGCCCGGGTCAGCATCGTCTCATGGCTGGCCATCTCGCTGACCGCCTGTGCCTCGATCCACACGGAGAAGCTCGCAGCGGGCGAAGCCGCTCAACCGGTCGGCCCGCCGGTTCGTGACAACCGCACGCCCATGGACCCGGTTTTTGCCTGCTATCGCGCTGCACAACCTGCGAAGGGGAGGGCGCCCCTCGTTGGTGTCGGCGAGGTCCGAGACTATACGGGCAAGTTCTCCAATCTGGAGGGCAATGCCGTCACCCAAGGCGGCGCGCTGATGGTGACATCGGCGCTCGGCAAGCTCGGCGACCGCATCCGTCTTGCCGAACGCTTCGACCCGACGGTCGCCGAACGCGAACTCGTGTGGATGGACAAGCGCCAGCTCGGCGATGGCGAGCAACACAGCGTTCCCGGTCAGCCGGGCGGGCCCGTGAAGTGGTTGCCATATTTTGGCGGGTCCTTGATTGGCTCGGATTATTTCATCGTCGGCGGCATCACCGAGGTCAATTACGACATCCATTCGGGCGGCGCCGAGTTCGCGATCAACGGCATCGGTCCGAAGGCACGGGTGTTCACCCAGTCCGTCGCCGTCGATCTGCGCATCGTCGACACACGCTCCTTGATCGTCGTGAAGACCGTCAGCCTGACCAAGCAATATACCGGCTATGAGACCGGGGCAGGGACCTTCCGCTTCTTCGGCTCGAACCTCTTCGACATCAATATCGGTGCCAAGGGCCAGGAGCCGCTCCAGCTCGGCATCCGCACCACCCTCGAAGAGGCGACGCTGCGCCTGATCGGCAGCGTGCTCAAAGCCGATCCGGAAGCGTGCCTCGCATCGAGGCCGCCAGCGCTGCGACCTCGCCCGGCTACCGGCCGGATGGCCGCCGTCAGCCCAGATCGTCGCGAGTCCGATGGATCGCTGCCCTGAGCCGCGACCGCCTTCGCCTCCGCCTCCCATTCCCCAACGGCCCAATTCCGGGCCACATCACGAAGGAGACTATGATGCCCCACCTCCATCCCCGCTTTGCCAGCGGCCTTCTCGCCGGGACCGCCGCTGTGATGCTCGCCAGCCTGATCGGTGGCACTGCCGGTGCGACCGACCTGGAAGGGCGACAGACCGTGAGCAATAACCAGAAGCTCGAACAGGCATGGACCTCCGACGGGCAACCGATACCGATGGCCGCTGCTGCCCATGGGCTTTATACTGTTCAGACCGGCAGCAACGCGACCGGGGATTCGATGCTGACGCTCGATCGCAACAGCCAATCCGCCGAGATCGCTGGCAACGTCGCTGCCAATATGCTGAACGCGAAAGGCTCACATGGCGACGGTGGCGACTATTATGAGCCAGCGCCTTTTGCCGTCCTCGACAACTATCAAAGTGGGGACGATATCGTCACGGCTACATCTGGCATGACCGTTTCCGTTCCTAGCCAGATCGGGGCATCGAGTGTAACTCTGTCGAACAACGCCAACACGGCGTTCGCGCGCATGAACGATGCGTCGAACACCTTGTCCGTCGATGCCGTCGATCTATCCGGCGATGTGGTTCTGAACAGCTGGCAGCATTCCACTGGCAAGGTCTTCGCCAATGCCGACAGCAGCATGTCTGTCGGCAACTCCGACGCTTACGTACAGAATGCGCGTCTGGACGTGCGGAGCAACAGTGCCGCCTCGGAAGCCAATGGCAACCGCGCCCTGAACGCCTTGTCGGTGTCTTCCGTGACCGGCTCTGGCGGCCGGCCATTGCTCGACAACCGCCAGAGCAATACGGCGGTCGTCGATGCGGTGACCAACGCAGCGTTCATCGTCGATGGCAGCGGTGCCATGCAGTCGGCGATCGGCATCGAGGGCAATAGCGCCTCGTCGATCGCGAGAGGCAACGCCGCACTCAATCGCGCTGTCGTTGACGGTATGTCCACGGCCCTGGTCAGCAACGCCCAGGTCAATCGTGGTCCCGTCTCCGCGACCGTCAACGGGCTGTTCGGCGCGGCCATGGCCAGCGACGTCAGCGGCGCCATGGGGTCGGTTTCCGGCAACGGCCTTGCCGCTACCGCGACCGGCAACCAAGCGGTCAACATGCTTACCGCGACGGGTAGCTTTGGTTCCGGGTCGTCCGAAGCGCCGCGCTAAGAACGGGCTCGACGTGGCCGGTGCTTCGTTACCGGCCACGTCGTAGGAAGTCGCCATGCCAGCCCCCGGCATGGCGGCTTTCTTTGTCAGGGAGTGCCATAACTGGCGACGATACGGCCGCCAATGACGTTAAAGCGACTGCCGCAATAAACGCTCATTTCCTCGCTGTCTTCATCTTACTCACGAGTGAGATCGACATATCGATCTTGTGGATTTGCTGACGAAGTGGTGCGCAGTTAGGGTAGGCTTCTTGAAGTCTATGCTTCAATTCCCCGAGCATATCGACAATACCAGAACTTGATTTTGCTCTCTCGAACGCTGGTGCGTCGTCATCTACTTCGTGATAATAGACATCGAAAAATTCGGGTCCCTCCAACTGACCGCGACCGATTTCGATAGACATCCAGTCTTCCAGGGTCGAACGAACAGAGTTCATCCTCCGATAAACGCCGTAGGGGCGGTGAGCCGACCGAAGGATCGATTTGATGATGCGACCGGCTTGGATATGGCCATCGACAGGCATCGCCGCGGCAGGCCGACGTCGATTTTCACCCATATTATAGCTGTAGGGGAGCGTTGTCTTTGTCGGCATGGGATAGATCATACCGCGGCAGCGCGCACGCTTTTGGTCCAACGGTGTCGTTGCCATTGGGCTGATGAACGTTTCCCATGACGGCGCTGATTCCCCGGTCCAGTCCTCTTCGAGGAATGGGGATGGCATCGCGTTGATCTTTGCTACCAACGCGTCAATGTCATAGCCGGTGCGGCCATCGGTAGCCACGTAGAGGTCGCAGCGGCTCGGGTAATACATGCCTTCCCATTGAGTCTTAACAACCCGCCAGTCTGTACGATCGGACCAGTCAGCACGCTTGGCTTCGTCCGGCACACCGCTGTAAGGTTCATCGATTAAAATGAACTGGCCACTTACTGGATCTACCCAATCGGTCGTATGATCGCTGTCCGGAAGCTGGTCATCGGCCTGGCCGTTCGGATATGCCTTGCGAAAATCGCGCGACGGACGAAGACCTGTCCGCTCCATGAAGCGAAGTGAACGCTCAGCCGTCGAAAGGCGTTCGCGTGCAAAGGATTGGGAGCCTGCAATAGCGTCGCAGACAAAATGGTCAGGGGCAACCATCCGAAGGTTTCCAAAGCCACGCAAATCTTTAAGCATGGATTTGTCGCAGATGTCGAGAATCGGTTTTTCCAGCAAGATCGTCAGCGTTTCGCGTCCAACCTCAAAGCGTTTGTCTTTGTCGCACCAGTAAATTGTCAATAAGACGTAAGGCTTTTTTGCTCTTGATCCATTGCTTGGAAGGGTGCGCAACGCATTCTTGAAGTTTGTGCAATTCGCAGCTTTTGCGGCAATCTCAAGCGCTTGGGAATACTTGATGCCTTCCTGCTTGCGATACTGGGCGGCGAGGCTCTTGACGCCTTCGATTGTCGTGGGACGAATATCACCAATCAACATAGCGGTTCTCCTGGCTTGTAAGTAAAGCGTCACTCGCCAACCGCCTTTCAAGCCGGATCGCTGTTGAAAGGTATTGATAATTTCATCGTAGCAGCGCTGCCAGCAGCTTCGGAACGGCGAGTGCCATGCTCATGCCAAGAGCAGCATCAATATATGCGAAAGAACGATTCCTTTCAACGGCGACTCACATCGAATATCTTTCCGGCCTGAGCTGGGGAGCTCGCTTCATATTATGGTGCATGCACCGGGATGCGCGCCGTGGAAAAAGCTTGCCGCTCAAGATATCACCCGAAATCGAGACGATCTCGCGCGCTGCCAAATTGTTCAACGGCTCGCCCGTGACGCTCGCACCACCGCCGGTAAGTCCCAGGCTAAGTCAATGTCTTGCGGTTGACTCCCTGTTGAGAATAGAACAAAAAGGGAACGTTAGCGAAGAATAATAAAGGAGCCAAGACCGTTGCGGCACGAAACCCCCATTGATGATCTGCGTGCCGCGATCAGCCGCATTGAGGGAAGGGCGGCCCGTAGCAAGACCGTGCTGCCATTTGGAATCGAGCTGATGGACCGCCGGCTCCCCGGTGGCGGGCTTGCGCTGGGCGCACTCCATGAAGTGGCGGGCGGCGGTAATGGTGCGCTTGACGGCGCGGCCAGTGCTCTCTTTGCTGCTGGAGTATCCGCGCGCACCAAGGGCAAGGTGCTGTGGTGCGTAACGACGCCTGACCTCTTCGCACCCGCGGTGGCGCAAGCAGGGCTTGGCGCGGACCGGGTCATTTATGTCGAGGCCGGGGATGACAAGACGGTGCTCGCCTGCATGGAGGAGGCATTGCGTCATGGCGCGCTCGGCGCCGTGGTCGGCGAGGTCGCGAAATTGTCTATGACCGCCTCGCGCCGTCTCCAACTCGCGGCAGAGGGAACTGGCTCGATCGGCATCGCGCTCCGTCGCTGGCGCCGGCAGGCGGAAGCGATGGATTTCGGCCAGCCGACGGCGGCCATGACACGGTGGCGCGTCTCCGTCCTGCCATCCAGCCCGCTTCCGGTGCCTGGCGTCGGACGTGCGCGCTGGCTTGTTGAACTCATCCGCGCTCGGGCGGGTGAAAGTGCGGATTTCGAATTGGAGGCTTGCGATGCCGCGGGTCGTCTCGCTGTACCTGCCGAGCTGGTCCACCGACCGGCTGCGGCGGAAGGCTGGCGACGCGGCGCCTCCGGTTGAGGCGCCGCTCGTCCTGATTACACGGGAGCGGAGCAGACGGGTGGTGTGGGCGGCGGATGCCGCGGCACTGGCTGTCGGCATCCGCGTGGGCATGCAGGCGACCAAGGCCCAGGTCCTCGTTCCCGGCCTCATCATGATGGACGCCGATCCGGTCGCCGATTCCGACGGCTTGGACCGGCTGGCATTCTGGATGTTGCGCTTCGCGCCCGTGGTCGCGGCCGATGCACCTGATGGTATCGTGCTTGAGACTACGGGGGCCGATCACCTCCATGGCGGCGAAGAGGCGATGCTGGAGGGACTGATCGGTCGACTGGCCATGTCGGGGATCACCGCCCGCGCAGCGATCGCCGATACCTGGGCGGCTGCCCATGCGCTCGCACGCTATCACGCGACGTCGATCGTCATTGCATCCCCCGAACACGATGCGTCTGTTGCGGCCGGGCTGCCGCTGGAAGCCTTACGGATCATGCCGGCCGTGGCGGAGGGCCTGCGCAAACTCGGCTTTCGGACCATTGGCGATCTCCTCGACCAGCCGCGCGCGCCGCTGACCTTACGCTTCGGTCGTGACCTCGCCCGCCGGATCGAGCAGATGCAGGGAACGCTGGCGGAGCCTATCGAGCCCGTCCGTCCGGCCGATGTCATCGAAGTCCGTCGGGCCTTCGCCGAGCCGATCGGCGCGGCAGAGACGATCGCGCGCTATATCGGCAAGCTGGTCATCCAACTCTGCGCGCTGCTGGAGGAGCATGGCCTGGGTGCTCGGCGTCTTGACCTCATCTGTCAGCGTGTCGATAGCCGTGCTCAAGCGGTGCGCGTGGGCATGGCAGCACCCGTCCGCGATACGAAGCGGCTGACCCGGCTGCTGTGCGACAAGATCGAA
Organism: uncultured Agrobacterium sp.; assembly: GCF_913777885.1. Taxonomy (NCBI): domain Bacteria; kingdom Pseudomonadati; phylum Pseudomonadota; class Alphaproteobacteria; order Hyphomicrobiales; family Rhizobiaceae; genus Agrobacterium; species uncultured Agrobacterium sp. The sequence continues at coordinate 59,388 of NZ_CAJYTV010000012.1, forward strand.
ACCATCTCGCCAGGCTTCGGCATTGAGGTGATGACGCTCGCAGCGACCGTCGTCGAACCGCTGGAGCACAAGCAGTCGATCAGTTCGCTGATTGAAGAGAGCACGCCCGACATCACCGGCTTGATCGACGTGCTGATGAACCGGGTAGGGGAGCGCGCCATCTATCGCCTCGCCCCGGTCGCCACCGATGTGCCCGAGCGGTCGGTCATGCGCGTTGCTGCCATGGCGCCGGAGAGCGGTGCCGGTTGGCCAGGACACTGGCCACGGCCCTCGCGCCTGTTGTCCCGGCCCGAGCCGGTGGAAACGGTGGCGCTGCTTCCCGATCATCCTCCCGCCTCTTTCACCTGGCGCGGCATTCGCCGGCGCGTGAAGCGTGCCGACGGGCCGGAACGGGTCTTCGGCGAATGGTGGCTGCGCGATGCCGAGATGGTCGCCGTGCGCGATTATTTTCAATGTGAGGACGAGGCCGGGGAGCGTTACTGGCTCTACCGGGCTGGTGACGGAGAGCATGCCGAGACGGGCTCCCATCGCTGGTTCCTGCATGGGGTGTTCGGATGAGCGCGCCCGCCTATGCCGAGCTTCAGGTCACGTCGCATTTCTCGTTTCTGCGCGGTGCATCGTCGGCGGAGGAACTGTTTGCCGAAGCCGCGAGACTCGGCATTGAGGCGCTGGCAATCGTCGACCGCAACAGTCTAGCGGGGATCGTTCGCGCCCACGAAGCCGCCAAGGCCGTCGGCATCCGTTTGGTGATCGGCTGTCGTCTCGATCTCGTCGATGGCACCAGCGTTCTCGTCTATCCGACGGACCGGCCCGCTTATGCGCGCCTCTGTCGTCTGCTGACCCTGGGCAAGGGCAGGGCCGGAAAGGGAAACTGCCGTCTCGAATGGGCCGATCTCGTGGCGCATGGAGGGGGCATCATCGTTGTGCTCGTCCCGGACCTGGCCGATGATGAGACCGCTCTTCGTCTTCGCCGTCTCCGCGAGGGGTTTGGCGATCGCAGCTATATGGCGCTGACGCTTCGTCGCCGCCCCAACGACCAGCTCCGTCTCCACAATCTCTCCAACCTCGCCGCTCAGATGCGAGTGGCGACGGTGGTGACGAACGACGTGCTGTTTCACGAGCCGGGCAGGCGGATCTTGCAGGATGTCGTTACCTGCATCCGTCATACCGTCACCATCGATGAACTCGGCGATCGGCGGGAGCGTCATGCCGACCGCTATCTGAAACCGCCGGAAGAGATGCACCGGCTGTTCGCGCGCTATCCGCACGCGCTCGCCGCCACGCGGGAGATCGTCCGGCGCTGCCGTTTCTCGCTCGATGAACTGGCCTATCAATATCCCGAGGAGCGCGACGATCCCCGGCTCACGCCGCAGGAAACGCTGGCGCAGTTGACCTGGGAGGGGGCTGCCCAGCGCTATCCCGAAGGTCTTCCCGACAGTGTGAAGGCGACGCTCGACCATGAACTGGCGCTGATCGAGAAGCTGGAATATGCCCCCTATTTCTTGACCGTCCATTCGATCGTCCGGTTCGCGCGCTCACGCGATATTCTCTGTCAGGAGAGGGGATCGGCGGCCAATTCCGCCGTCTGCTATGTGCTGGGGATCACCAGCATCGATCCAGGCAGTAACGACCTTCTGTTCGAGCGCTTCGTCAGCGAGGAGCGGCGCGAGCCCCCGGATATCGATGTGGATTTCGAGCATGAGCGGCGCGAGATCGTCATGCAGTGGGTGTTCGAGACCTATGGCCGCGATCATGCCGCCCTGTGCTCCACCGTCATCCGCTACCGCGCCAAGGGCGCGCTGCGCGATGTCGGCAAAGCGCTCGGGCTGCCGGAGGACCTGATCGGCACCCTGTCGTCGCAGCTTTGGTCATGGTCGGAGGAGGGCGTCGAGCAGAAGCATGTCCAGGAGCTCAACCTCAATTTGGCGGATAGACGTCTGAGGCTGACGCTCGACCTGGCCCGTCAGCTCATGGGCGCGCCGCGGCATATGTCCCAGCACCCTGGCGGCTTCGTGCTGACCCATGATCGGCTCGACGACCTGGTGCCGATCGAGCCCGCGGCAATGGCCGACCGCCAAGTGATCGAATGGGACAAGGACGACATCGACTCCTTGAAATTCATGAAGGTCGATCTGCTGGCGCTGGGCATGCTGACCTGCATGAAGAAGGGGCTCGATCTCCTGGCCGACCATAAGGGCATCGCTCTCGATCTTGCGACCATCCCGGCCGAGGACCCCCGCACCTATGCGATGATCCGCAAGGCCGACACGCTCGGCACGTTTCAGATCGAGAGTCGGGCACAGATGTCGATGCTCCCGCGGCTGAAGCCCAGGACTTATTACGATCTCGTCGTGCAGGTTGCGATCGTGCGACCGGGTCCGATCCAAGGGGACATGGTTCATCCCTATCTCCGCCGGCGTGAAGGGCTGGAGGAGGTACATTACCCCAAGCCGAAACTGGAGAAGGTTCTAGGCAAGACCTTAGGCGTGCCCCTGTTCCAGGAACAGGCGATGCGCGTCGCCATCGAATGTGCAGGCTTCACCCCCGGCGAAGCGGATATGCTGCGCAAATCCATGGCGACCTTCAAGTTCACCGGCGGCGTCTCGAAGTTTAAGGACAAGCTGGTCGCCGGGATGGTTGCCAACGGATACGAACCGGATTTTGCCGAACGCACGTTCAAACAGCTCGAAGGGTTCGGCTCCTATGGCTTTCCCGAATCCCATGCCGCTTCCTTCGCGTTGATCGCCTATGCCTCGGCCTGGCTCAAATGCTGGCACCCGGATGTGTTCTGCGCCGCGTTGCTCAACAGCCAGCCAATGGGGTTCTATGCGCCTGCCCAGATCGTCCGCGACGCCCGCGATCATGGAGTCGAGGTTCGACCGATCTGCGCCAATGCCTCGCGATGGGACTGCACGTTGGAGCCGACGCAGGACGAGGCGCGCTTTGCCGTGCGGCTGGGCCTGCGCATGGTCAAAGGCCTGTCCAATGCCCATGCCGCGCGGCTCGTCGCAGTACGGGCAGGGGGCGCGTTCACCTCGATCGACGATCTCTGGCAGCGGGCCGGTGTCCCCGTCGTGGCCCTCACCCAGATCGCGGAGGCCGACGGCTTCCACCCCTGTTTCCGGCTTGCGCGCCGCGAGGCGCTCTGGGCGCTGAAGGGATTGCGGGACGAACCCCTGCCGCTCTTCGCGGCGGCATCAGCGCGAGAAGCCCGGACGGTCCATGAACTTGCCGAGCCGGATGTCGCGCTCCGTCCGCTGACGGCCGGCGGCGAGGTGGTCGAAGACTATCGCCATTCGGGCCTATCCTTGCGCGACCATCCCGTGACCTTTTTGCGGGCAGATCTCCGCAGACGGAGGATCGTCACCTGTCGCGAAGCGATGGAAGCCCGCGACGGACGATGGGTGGAGGCAGCAGGTCTGGTGCTGGTGCGGCAGCGCCCTGGCTCCGCCAAGGGAGTGATGTTCATCACAATGGAAGACGAGAGCGGCATCGCCAATCTCGTGGTCTGGCCGAAGATCTTCGAGGCCAATCGCCGGACCATTCTCTCGGCCGGAATGATCGCCGTGCGTGGCCGTGTGCAGCGGGAAGGGGAGGTCGTTCATCTGGTCGCCCAGCGCCTGACCGATCTTTCCGCGGAACTGGCCAGCGTCGGCGAACGCGGCGGTGCGTTTCCCTTGCCTCATGGGCGCGGCGACGAGTTCCATCACGGCTCGCCGGCACCAGATCCTCGTAGCGAGCCGCCAAAGGGGCTCGGGACGAGGGACATTTATATCCGGGACCTGCACCTTGACACGATCAAGGTGAAGACAAGGGATTTTCGGTAACTTCGAGAGGGGCACAACTCTTCTAGGAGACTTCTCCAAGAAGCCATCCCGGCAAAGATGATTGATTGGCGTGCCTCCACGTTCTCATAGGTCAATGCAAGAGCAATCGGCAAGCGATCGAGTAACTCGTGATGGCCGAAGCTGGGGCATTCCTGCCGTTCCGGGAGGATATTCGAACGGCTGCTACTGTCAGAAGCCGACATTCAGCAGATCCCTCATCGGCATCGCAGGTCGGAAGAAAATGGGCCGGTAGTGGAAAGGCCGCTCTCGTCTCCGTAAGCGCGATAGCGGCCATGGAGCAGCTAACTTGTAGTCGGCTTCTCTATGGCTCGAAGCTCGCTGTCTGCCTTACGCCCTGACAGAGTAAAAATCACACTGGCTGTTTGCGAATTGATCAGCCCGTCAGACGACTTCCAGCTTTTGAATTTCCATAAGCCCTCGCTCCACCAAGCGGTCGATTAGATCGAGCGATCTGGTTCGCCTTTGGGGATGCTCAATATTTGACGCATAGAGCTTAAGCACCATTTCACCTATCTGGTGCAACTCATAGGCCCGCGGGTCTCGGTCTCCTTCTGTACGTACTTTGAGCGTTTCTTCCAGTAACTTAAGCACCAACTCGTCGAGTCCGGACGGAGCATGCTCGAGCCGATGTAGGAAATAGGTTCGGTCGGTCTCAAAGTATCTGGATGCAACGTAGGCTTTGAACAGCTCGGAATGTGCGGCGATGTCCGAGGTCTTCATCCGGCGAAAACAGTCGGCTGCTTCGTGCCGCACGATCTTGTCCTCATCGTCAAACAGCCGGATCAGCCAGTCGGTACATGTCGTACCAAAGCGCGCGCATTCGAAATTGGCGGCGGCCACGGCTGCGGCTGCCGAGCGGTATTCCGCATTCGTACCTATCAGATTCTCGGCGAGCGAGAGCCACTCCGGATCATCAAGGCATCGCTGGAAAACAGCCAGGGCGGCAAATCCACGCGCAAGCGGGTCGTCGTTGATTAGATAAAGATTGATAAGTTGCGCGAAGCCAGCAAGATCAAGATCGGCGATCCAGCCTACGATCTGCTGGCCATTGTTGGTGTAAAACGCTTCGGGGCAGACGCGCGCGGTGCGCAGTACCCAGTCGACGCCTTTTTTGCCTTCATGCTTGAGAGCGCTCATCAGCAGGCCCCCTAGTGCTGATTGAACATGCGCCGCAGCTGGCGCGCCGATGATTGAGTCGATCGCCGGCCGATAATTCTCGAAAGTCTCTTTCGACTCCCAGCACAAGCTGCCGAGCATCTCGAGCGCCGAACCGCGCGCCGAGTTGATCGCCTTTCCGTTGAGATCACCACCGAGGGTGAAGGCACGTTTCCAGTCAGGCTCTTTCTCGCGCACGCCGTGCTTGATATCACCAACGCCCGTGCTGTCATCGTCACCGGTGGCAACCCCCAGCAGCAGTGCCTCGGCACGCGGACCAAGCGGCCCCACGCTTGCCCGGATCATCCAGATTAACGAACGGTTGTCCGGTCTTGCCGCCTGATTCGTATCAATGGTCTCCAGCACCTGCTCGATCAAGTCAGTATCAGGCTTGGCCTCGGCGATCCCAGTAGTGATCCCCCATGCGAAATCCTGATGCGTTCCGTTAGGGAAGCGCTCGAGCAATTTGAGAAAGCGCTCGGGCGCCTCTTTGGCTCGCTCCCTAAGTTCTCGCGATAACTCCATCGCCCCGCCACGCAATCCGTCCTCACCCCAGGATCGCTGTTCGTGAGGGGCGCTAAACCTAGCGATCGCTTTTAGCCATGCAGCATCGTTCATAAACTTCGTGCGCTCACCATCGATCGGCGAGCGGACCATCCCACCGCGAATACCGTCGGGCTGCTCAGGCTTTTGGCCCGCGAACTTACGGTTCAGCTCGGCGAGCCGCTTCGCAGCACGCGGCGATAGTTGATCCGCCCTGATCTGCAGCAGCACCGACCATTGGCGTTTCCCCGAGTCATTTAGGCAGTAGGTCGCATATCTCTTGGTCTTAGGCTGAGAGCGAGGCTTGCCCAACTCGTTAGCTTCCCGTGCAAGTGCGCGCCGGGCGTATTCGATCTCAGGTTGGAGGCCGAGAATTACCGCTTCCGCGCAGTCGCGTTCCCTTTTCGTCAGCCAAGGCATCACTGCGGAAATCGCACGGCCAGCCGAGTGCGCGTCAGCACCGTACCAGCCCGCCTTGAACAGTCCAGGATTGCTGAACTGCTCGACCAGCAGGTCACGCAGCGCTTCAGGGTTCGCTGCGACAGTCTCAAGCATTAAGTGCAGGCTGGTGATATAGGCCTCGGGCTCCATCGCACGAAGTAACCGCATCGCCGCTTGCGGGGCGTCACGCGCGACCTCCGCCAGCGCCGCCCGCACGACGTCGAGAAGATCGACAGAGCGCACATCGGTTCGGTCCCAACGCCGCCAATCCCAGATGCTATCAGTGGCGGGCCGGTCCTCGCCTTCAACCGAACGTCCCATCGCCAAGTGCATGAACGGCAGTAGATGTTCGAGGAAGGCTAGCGGCTCGGCTTTGGCGAGTTCGCTCAGCCAATGCATTGACTTTCCGCCATCCTCGTAGCGTTGCTTGAACGGATGACCTTCGGGATTGAGGCGAAACCAGCGCCCTAACTGTGCGCCAAAAATCCTTGCGGCCTCCTGCGGAGCGAGTTTTATCCAAGATCCGTAATAATTGTCCCAGTCATTGTCTCCACTTTCCCAGTCCTCGGGCACCGCGCGATCGAGCGCGGCGATCAGGCTATCGGCGAGCGGTTGCGGATCGGCCTTGGGTTCAATGAAACGCAGGGTTCCGAAAACATCGCGCAGACGATCGGGCCGGCGTTCGAGAAAACCGTTTATCAGCTTTGAAACCTCGTTCGGCGCGAGTGACGCGACCGAGCGCAGGAAGCCCAGCGCCCAGTTGAGATCGTCGCCTTCGCTTTCAAGCCAACCATCGAGCAAGCGCTGGGCGTGCAGCAGATCGAACCAGGGCCTGCGCCCGAAAATCACGTTGCCGGCCTTAATCGGCAATCCGTCGCGCTCGGCATAAAGCCCCACCATCTCCCATTCCGCGAGCGTCGGGTCAGGGATTGTCGCCAGCCAGCGCACAATCGTCTCGCGAATATGCGGACGCACGCGCGCATCGCTTAGAATCGCACCTAGATCGGCAAGATAGGAGGCCCGCTCGAGCTCGCGCTCGAAAGCGAGGATCTGGCGCGTCTGGGTACGGCGGAACAGGGTCTGCTCACTTGCTAGCAGAAAGTCGATCAGCGGCTTACGCTCTCGCACGAAAGCGCGCGCATGAAGATAGTCGAACAAGGTTTCATGAATAAATCCGACCCGCTGGCCGCGCACAACGATCAGTCCTGCGCGCTGGAGGATATCGATCGCATTCGCATAAGCATCGAGCGTGGCCACCGGGGCTACGAGTTCCTGTCGGTCGCTCATCCCCGCAGCGAGCGCGGTCAAGGGCGCATAGATGCTCCAGCCGGGCCGGAAATCGCGCTGGATTTCCTGGTCGCGCGCCAAGAGCAGGCGGCTATACAGCTCGGAGAGATGCTCAACGCGGCGCAGGTCGCTAATCCCACTTTGCGCGAGTGCTGCGGCGAGCGTCAGGCCGATCGGCAGCGCGAGCAGAGCCATCAGTCGCGCATTGTCCGCGTCGTGCAGAATGCCAAGCCGCGAGAGTACCGGATCAATTTCGACGCGTTCGAACGGCCCTACGTCCACCCGCACATTACCTTTGGTCTCAGCTATCTCGCGATACGCCTGATCGTTTTCGAGGTCGAAGGTGCGGCACGCGAAGACCAGTTGCACGCGGGGATAGAGGGCGGCCTTACGAACTAGTTCGAGTACGACACGGCGCAGCTCTGCAATTCGTCCCGAGACTTCGCTGACCGCGTCGGCCTGATCGACGATCAGCACCGCGCGCTTGTTGGCGGCGAGCTGTTCGAGGATCACCACCGGATTGTCTGCGGTGCCGACGGTCTGCGCGCCCAGTTCGTCGAGCGTTGATACGGCGCCAGCTTGGTCGACTCGGAATGCGAGATGCAACGTGCCATCGCTGCGCAACCGATCAATCACATCGGCAATGATCGCCGACTTACCAATGCCCGCGGTGCCCGCGACGAGCACGACGCCCGCGGCAGCCTGCAGCCCGCCAAGCACGTCGCGCACGGCGGTGCGCTCGATCCGGTAGAGGCCAGCGCCGAGCGGCGGATAAGAGCCGACATAGCTCGACGTCGCGTCGCGGATACGTCCAGGCAGTGCACGATCGAGCTCATATTGCTTGGTCTCGATCCCTGCGCTGCGGACAAAGGCAATGACGTCGTCATAGCCAAGCGGCCGGTTAAAGTTGCGCTCCTCCTCAAGCCAAGCGCGAAACTGTGCCGCGATGGTATTTGAATCACCCCTGAACCAGTAGGTGAGGCGCGACCGCAGGATGTCGGCGAGGTCGGGCTCGGACAAAGTGCGGAATTCGGTCTGCCCGAGGAAGCGGAACGCATCAGCGGCCTGGCCCCCTATCCGCTCTTTCAACAGGCACCAATACTGCGTTTCAGTTTTCGATAGGCTAGCCTCGAACGCCTCGAGGCTGTGCGTTGCGGGCAGCTTGTCCTGAAGTAGCTTCAGCTGCGGCGAGGGATCGCTCGATATGAACAGGCAACGCGCGCCATCAACGCCGGCCTTGGCGCGGAACGCCGTCAACACGCCCGCAGCGTCGAGACTGGCGATCGACCAAGTACCAGAAGCGGTCTGCCGTTTGCACTGGTGCCATTCTGTGCCGCTCGCCCGCGTGATCGAGAATTCGAATCCTTGTTCGTCATCGCCGAGCGCCTCGACCGTGACCGCCTGGATCGAACCGTCCAAAAGCCCGAGCAACTGGTGTGTCAGCCAGCGCGCTTCGAAACGGTTCCCAACCTTATCGGCAATTCCACCTCTATGCACTCACGCGATCCTCGAACTTATAAACCTCGACATATGAAACGAACATAGAGCGAACATAGCACCTAGGCGAGATCATTCTGGTCTAAGATGTCTGCTTCCGGAAAATGCCCGAAGCCGCGAATATGTGCTATCGCGGTATCAGGGTCAGGTGCGAAAAGAACGACCGCCAAATCCTGTCGAGCACGCGTGCAACAAACGTAGAAAAGCCGTCTCGTGCGACCACAGACGGACCGGGTGTTGTCGCGCATGAGCGTATATGAATGCCTTAGGCAATGTTTCGCACGCAGGTAAGGTCAGGCGTTTTAAAGAAGAATTTCGTCGAAGCTCTCCAATGGGAGATAAAGCGGTACGCCTGACGGCTCCGCACCCTCATCTGGTCGGACAAAAGGATCGGCCGCGATATATGCAGAGAAGTCAGCGCCCAGTGCTTCGGCAAGGTCGGAAATTGCGATCTGGAACGTGCGGTACTCGCCGATCACCAATCCTTCGACAGCTTCGGTGGGCTTCCTCTTCTCAAGTAGATCGCGGATCAGCTGCCCTTGACTCAGCAAATAGGCTGTCGCGCGGAGAGCCTTGCGTTCCGCGTCGAGCGTCGCCACGAGCTTCCAAAATTCGAGCGGAACGTGCGCGCCATCGATCTCTGGATCATCTGGGCCGATGACTGGGCCGGTGAATACACACGCTTTGAACCCTCCCGTACGCGTGCTGTCGAGAATATAATTCTCGAGGCCTTGCCAAAGCTGTTTGCCCTGGTTGAGGCGGGAGTGCTGGGGAGCTGCGTTCACATAGTGAAACGTGTCGTCGTTGGCGAGTTGCGCCTCTGATGGAGTTCCCCAATTGGGGTCCTCGCGGCGGACCATATGACCACGGTCGATTTCAAGATCGGCGTAATTGCCAGCGCGAAGCTGATCTTTTTCATCCAGGCGTCCATCAGTGAACCATTGATCCGCTTCTCGCTTGATCCGAACCGAGTGCTCGCCATCAATGTTCACTGCTGTCATTAACGGTAGCTTGTAGCGGCTCGCATATTTTACCCCGAAATGTGTATACCGTAGCTCGAATGGCTCGTCTGGAGCGTCGCTAGGTGCGGTGAGTGCATGCTGTAGATCTGTCGGCAAGCCGGGCCATGGAGTTGGAGCATGGTCTCCGAGGAATAATTGGTCGAACCCCTTTCGGTCTTTGAAGAAGCTTGCTGGATGTGCACCATCCTTACGCTCTGTTGGCGGGGTACCCACTGCGACGAGTGTGCGCCCACCGCGTAACAACGCCTTGAGGGTTGTCACCCCGACCGCGCTGTTCTCCTTTCCGTAAAGACCCGCAAAATGGAGGCCGACGACCTGACGGTTCTCTAGGGAGATCAGGGGAGAACCGGAATTGCCCCCCAGGCTGGTGCAGTCGTGAGACAGTGTCGAATTGTCGGCGAGGGGGCTAAGTATGAAGCCGGGGGCGAACCGCTTTACGTCATAGAGGTCGCGGAAATAGCGCGCCTGCGCACTGGCATCGTTACGAGAATCATAAGCTGGATAGCCGATGAGAGCGACTGGATCATGGCGCTTCGCCTCGCTCTCGGCAAGGTTGAATGGAGTCGCGAGAAAGGGCGGCTTTACGATTCGCAGCAACGCAATATCGGCGTCTAGCTCGTCCGCAAGATATTCGATACTTTCGATAGGGAGTGTGTGTTGTCTGTCATCCTCAACACTGGTGACTTCCTCGCCGAAATCGATCGCCATCCCGTATTTGGCACCGCTTCGCGAGCGCATGAAGATCGGCTTTCCGCTCACACTTCTACGTGCAACGAGGGACGCGACATGACGATTGGTCACAACGATGAGGTCGTCGCCGCGCTGCTCGATGACCCAACCGGTTCCGCCCCAAGCCATGGAAAAATTAACGAACTCGATCCGGCCGACCGAGGGTAGCCAAGCCTCGGCAGCTTTGATCTGGCCAGGAGTTTCTAGTGGAAATTCGTCCAAAGGCTCGAGTTCTATCCGGCCGTCCCGGATCAAAAGTGGCGGTCGACCGGTTGTCTGGATAATGGCTTCCAATGCCGATAGCGGCACTGCGGATTCAAGGGAGGCGGAACCCGTGGCAATACCTTCAATCGTCTCCGGGGGGAGACTGTCCAAGATTGACTGACCAACGGCTCTTTTGGCAAGCCTTTCAGCAATTCTCTTGCGTATCTCCGGTGTCAATCTGCGCCGCAGTGCTTCTTGATCAATCGTGGACATAATAGCCTCGCCAAATTGGACCGTGACATATGAGAACTGCTAGTGAAGGGATGAACGCCGAGGGCAAGCGGCGCCTGTAAAGAATTGCGGCAACTTCAAACGGATCATGGGCTTGTTGGGCGGCCTTCATCGCAGCGGGATTCCGCTGAATGACGCGGTCGACCAACTCTTTGCCGCTGCCTAAATGTGGCACCCACGCATGGCATTGATCAAATGCAGTCCGAATGGGATCGGAGCTTTCGAGGATGGCCTTTGTTCGCCCCAAAAGGGTCTCATCGAGGGGCATACGGCGTCCCCACAGGCGCGGGGGGTGACCGAAACTCCACTGACCTGCCACGGTACGACGCCAGCGCTCAGCGGAGCGGGCTATAGTCCGCAGGTTTGCATTGCGGGTCACGAAGGCGAGGGCATCAGCCCACTCTGCAAACAGGCCCAGGTCCGCTATTGTGCCTAGTGGATCACCGTCGCGCCAAAGCTGCGGGGCGGGTTCCATCACGCGGGTCAACGTCAACGGGCTGTCTTGGCTCGTCGCAAGAGAAACCGACGCCTGCTCGGCATGAGACAGTATGCCTTGTTCTACTTCTCCGAGCGCAGCGACAAACCCCACATAGGGGGTCAGAGTTGAGATCAATTGCGCTTCTGTCCAATCCGGCATCGGATAGCGGAGATAGACACCTTGGCCACCGATACGCTCACGCCCATAGCCAACCGCTCCGTGCCATGCACCGGAATCTCCCGTGCCCATCCAACGTGCAAGAGCTGCCTCTAAAACGTCATAGGACGTTTCTGAATGAAGTCCCTCGATTGGCGGCTCGCGCGTCGATGCCATGAAAGCCATCGCGCCGCTCTGCCCAAGCATAGCGTCAAAAGCACGGCTATCGACCTTGGACCACGCGTGCTCGTCATCGAGCAAGCTCCTGCCCTTGCCCATTTCAAACCGCATTTCGACCCGCGCAGCAGCCTGAACCGGTGGAAGGTTGACGAGATCCGAGTCGTCATACCCCAGCTTGTCGCGCTCTCGCATTAGCCAATAGGCATCGGACCATCGGCCAGCCCGCCACCAAAGAGCCCTAACGGTGTCCGCAAGCGGGCTCACCGGGTCGATAGGTGCGTCGGCGAGAAAGTGATCAGTTAAGCCAAGGCCTTCGTGCCATTCGCGGCTGGCGATGATCCGCTCAAGTTCGTTGATCAGTTCGCGATCATCGAGACCGCCGCCCGTGGCTGCCGTAAAGCTCGCCACACTTTTACCCGCGGCTTGGCGCACAGCGATCTGCGCACGTTCGGGCAGTTCAGCGACCATATCGCTATCAAAGTACTGAGCGATTTCAGCGGGTATTGCCGGGCGGACCGCTACCCTGCGACTTTGTTGCAGGCGATGATAGAGAGCATCAATCTGGCTAGCAGGGTCGGTGCGTTGGCCGAACCACCGCGAGGCCGCCTTGTCGATGCGATAGCAGACCTTCTCACTTTCCTGATACAGGAGAGGAAGCAGCACCGCGCGCATGTCACGGCGATGACGGACAAAATCGGGATCGCCGGGGTCGGGTTCCACGAGCCAATGCTGACGTGCTAGCGCGGAGAATAATTCCTCTCCCTCAGTGTCGGTAAGATTTGGAAGATCTACCGCTGGGCCTATCACCGTTACAAGCAGCTCGGCACTGATCCGTCGAACAATCAGGCCGGGATCCGCGAGCCTGCGTAGGGTGTCATCCTCAATCCTCGAAAGGAGGATGCGGTACAACATCGCGGCCGCAAGCTCGGGGTGGAGGGATTTATCTGGCAGGCTCTCCGCGCCGTGATTACGAACGATCGAAGTAGCAAGGCGCAACGCTAGAGGATTGCCCTTGGTGCATTTGCAGATTGCCTCGCGCTGATTGCGTGGTATGTGGTGAGCATCGAGGAATTGATCGATAGCGAATTGATCCAACCCATCCAGGTGGATGGCGCTATCTGATGTTGAGATACCGAAGACCTGCTCAGGGGATGACCGTCCGGCGATCAAAATTGAAAAGTCAACGTTGCTCTCGGCCTTTAGGCGATCAAGCCAGTCAATGAGTTGATCCACACGATGGCGCCCGCGAGCGGCCAGCGCCTCGAGCGTGTCGATGACGATCAGCAGCGGGCGCTTTTGGCTATCGAGCGTCAAGCCGATCGTCCTCGCCAAGCGATTCGGAAAGCTACCCTGCCCACCACGCCGCGAACGTTGCATTGCGTCGCCATCGCTGGCGGCTAGAAGCCGCTCTTCATCAAGGACTACTCCGGCATCGCCAACACGATCGACCAACTGACGTGCGACTTCCATGGTTAGCGTGCGCGGGTTATTGGCGTCGAGTCCGCTGCGATCAAAGTCTAACCGCACGATCAACGTTTGCCGTTGGGCAACGTCGCGAGAAATTACTTCCTCGAGGAGTGCCGACTTCCCAATACCGGGCAGGCCCCATATCCAGATCGGTCGCACCGAGCGCGTTTGGTTCTTTCGCTGAATGCGCTTGAGTATGTAAGCGATCTCTCGCGTACGACCATAAAATCCACGTTCTTGCAGCCTGTCTCGCCTGATCTTTCGGACCAGGTTGAGCATTTTGGTGCGCGCGACTGCCAGAACATCAAGGTCTGACAGGACGGCTTTGGCCCGGTCGAGCGCGGTCGCCACGCGCGAGACCAACTCGATATCTTCTGTTTCGTTCAACAGTTGGCGCAGCGATTCTGGCCTGAATTGATCCGTTCGCTCTATTGCACTCAGGAGGTCGCGTGTCGCTTCGTCAATCGGGCCAGTGCGGCGTCGCTCAATTGCAGCGGGCAAGGTGCCGGAATTTTTGAGATTGCGCAGGACGTCTTCACGCTTTGCACCGAGCATGAGCCACTCGGTAGTCTGGTTAGGATTGGTGTCACATGCAAGTGACAGAGCAGATGCGGCGGCCGTCGCGACCCCAACCGATTTAACGCCGATGCGTCGGATCGCCTCGGCGGGATCGAACGGTCCCGACAGGGCGGCATATTCGAGCAAAGCACTGAGCTCGAGCGAATTGCTGGCCTGTAATCGTTCAGCCATTTTCGTCTCCCGAGAACATTGCCTCGATAATTGGCTTCAAGGCCGCCGCAACTATTCTTGCCTGCCAGATTGCATAGCGCCCGTTCACATCGTTGAGCCCGCCAAGGCTTCCTGCGACAAACGCGTCTCGCTGATCCGGTATCATTTCTTTGCCGGCGGCCTTGGACGCAAGCCTCAGCAACTCTTCCACATCAGCGCGCCGAAAATCTGTTAGATAATCGGTCATAAAGCCCACTGGGCCGTCCGGCGGAATGAGGCCCGAACCATACTCGAACCCTGGCAGCGGCGCAGCTTCATATCCGGCGATCGCCAACCTAAGTCGCTTATTCAGCAGTGCGCGCTCAACAAAACCTTCTAGGCAGGCGCGCTGCTCATCATCGAAACCGATCTCAGGTTCCGGATCAATGAATAACCATAATTGCACGTTCGCACGTTCGGCTGCCCTATCCGCTAGATCTGCCGCTCGCTTGCCGCGGTCTGCGCCAACAGCTTCGGGCGCACTTTCGCCGGGAGCGACGCCAGCCCTTACGTCCAGGTCGTCTACCGCGAGACCAAGATCGCGGATACGGCGTATGATTTCGGCACCAAAGTCGCTGGCATGATCATTGATTGTTATCCGGCAGAGCCGTTGATCTGATACACGGGCAACCAGCCCGGCCAAAATTTGATAGGAAAAACCAATCCCCGAGCCATCTGCCCGAGCATCGCTCCGTTTCACACGAATTCCTCGAACCGGTCCCGGTGCAAGCGCAGCGGCATAAGCCTGGAAAAAATCCCGGCGGCCAATGACGAGATCTGCTTTCGCCGTTCCATCGATGGACCACATTTCCGGTGGGGCGATGTCTGCGGCGATCCGTGTCTTAGCCATTGTCAGGAAGCGGCCAATAGGAACGTAGCGGCCCCGCTCGTTGTTCGGGCGCCTTCCCTGGTGAACGCCGATCAGCTTCGCCGTTGTATCAAAACAACCTCCGCCCGATGAGCCGCTTTGGGTCAATATGGTATGGCCGATCCGACTTGTGAGGAGCGGAATTTTTTCCGATGCGCCGAACCCAATCCCGACATCGGCCCCTGCGGGATAATGAACAAGAAAAAGCGGCGTCTTTGGGTAATAATTTGGAGGAGCATCTACCAGTGAAGCGAATCCGAGCTGTGCTCCTGCTGGAGACTCGAGTTGGAGCAATGCAACATCATGGAAATCGATGACGGCATTGTCATTCGCTGGTAGGAACTGTTCGAATTCGCACTTTGAACACGGCGAATTGTCCGCGATCATTGCCCGTAGTCGTCGTCCGTCCGAAAGCTGAACCGAAATGGAGGGATATGGGCCGGTTGGGGCATAATCCAGCGCAGGACCAATGACGTGCCACGCCGTAAGCACCGTGCTTGGCCCGATAAGAACACCCGAGCCTGAAAAGAAACCATCGCGATAAATTTGGCAGCGGAAGCCAGAAGCCTGATCGGCGAACCGTTTAGTGGTTTCGATGGACATATGCGTGGTGTCGATCGGCGGCTCCCCGAGATCGATCGGAACGTTGCGCGCGTGGAGCGCGGTGGCAAATGCTGGCAGGAGTTCACTAGACTTCAGCATAGAAACCCAGAACTGGCCTTGCGGATGACCTAGGGCAGCAGCTGCTGCCCTTAGGCCCGCAGGTGTGAGCAGAAGACCGTCGGCCCCTAATTGGCATGCTTCCAGTGCGTCCGCGGCTTCAGCCGGGAAGTCGCGCACGGCGGCTTCGATATCTTCCTCAGTCCACATTCGGGCTGCCGCGACCAATGTATCGCAGGCCGACGCCTGCTCGGCGCTCTATCATGTTTACGTAAACCCCCGCCTGCCAACATTATGAACGATATTGGATAATATATGACCGATTGGAAAAGAAAAGCCGAATCGGATGTTTTGCACTTGCGATCACCGACGTTCTTCATGCCGTTACTTCATTCCGGCATGTATTCGCCGCGCCATAGGACCACCAGGCCGCGACGCCCGCCCAGACACCCGAAAAGAAGTGCAGACTGTCGTCATCTAGGTCGAGCTTGAACAGCTCGAACAGATTGCCATCCGCATCGAGAAATTGCGGGATATGGCCGACCGGAACCACCAGCATGAAACTAACACAGTAGACGGCACCGAGATAGTACGTACCCAGTTCATCACCGACGCTTTCCGCATGCTGTTTCTACACTCCCAATACTCTATGAGCGGCCTCGCCAAAAGGGCGCATGCTACGCGCGCCGGCTATGCCTTGGTGTGCTGATAGTGGTCTTGGAAGAGCGGCCGTGTGGTAGGGAAAGGAGTCCAAGTTTACTCATCGTGCCTCGCCGATTAATAGTCATGCCGTGGCTCTGTATAGTAATTCAAGATAAAGTCCTATCAGGGTTAAGGCGTTCCCATAGATCCGACCTGCGATGCTAATGAACAACTCCATTAAGAAACATCGGTCGAAGATCGGGCGATTCAGATGGCAAGCGTTCTTCCCGCTCTGCTCCACACCTCTGTGGCTAGAGCGATTACAAGAATGTACCTAAAGCATTTTGCCTTGGACCGGAGGCCGAAGCACTGAGGGGCGAAGGAGAGTCATACCCAATTTGTCCCAGATAACATTTTATGTAAATTAGCTGGTGTTGATGGAACCGTTCCGGGGGGTGATGGAATGCGAATCAAATTCGTCGAGATATCCAATTTTCGCAAGTTGAAGTTGACGCACATCGATTTTGACAAAAAGACGACGATATTTGTAGGCGCTAACAACAGCGGCAAGACCTCTGCAATGGTCGCGCTACGCCTCTTTCTCCTCTCGCCAGCGCGTCTGGCGCTGCGTGATGTGACGATCGCCAACTGGACCAAGATTGATCAGCTGGGAGATGAGTGGGAGGCCGATGCCGACCCGTCGGTCGACTTAAACCTACTCCTCCCTTCACTCGACATCTGGCTCGACGTTCCGCTCAGGGAAATCCAGCATGTCGTCCATATCCTGCCGACGTTGGATTGGTCCGGCGGCTTACTCGGAGTGCGGCTAGCCTATCGCGTCAAAGATTTCGAAAAATTAAAGGTCGAATACCTCGCGCACCGCAGCGCCGCTTGAGATGCATCAATTACCGGCCCGAACGGCGAAGCCTTCAAACTCGCAGTTTGGCCGCGTAGCCTGACTGATTTCTTAGAGCGACGGTTACGGGCCCATCTTGATGTGTCAGCCTACCCGCTCGATCCAGCCGCCGTCACGCTGCCAAGCAAAAACGGTCGCGCGATGCCGCAGACCCTACCCGCGAATGCGCTTGCTTTCGACAATCCGCCTTTCAAGAACCTGATCAAAATCGATGAAATTGCGGCGCAGCGCGATTTCGCCGATGCTGGAGGTAGTGATGGCGGCGACGATAAGGGCGAGGCAACCACCCGCCGGTTCAAGCGGCGTCTGTCAGACCAGCTGCGTTCCTATTACGACCGCCACCTAGATCCTTCAAAAACGCCTTCTGACAAGGATTACGAAGCGCTTGGCGCGATCCAAGCTGCTGAACGCAGTTTCGATGCACGCCTCGAAGCGGGCTTCTCCGCGGCCTTCGAGGAACTCGAGGATTTGGGTTACCCAGGCATGAGCAATCCCAAACTCAAAATCTCGACTCTTCTTCGAGCGACGGATGGGTTAAAGCATAGCTCGTCAGTGCAGTATCAGGTGGCGGACCCGTCGGGTGACGGCACCAAGACGCTCAAGCTCCCAGAAGACTATTCCGGCCTCGGATATCAGAACCTCATCGCGATGGTGTTCATGCTGATGGGGTTCCGCGACGAATGGATGCGCGTCGAGAAAGCGGGTGTGCTCGAAGGCGCCGATGTTTCGCATGAGATTGAGCCTTTACATCTCGTCCTTGTTGAAGAGCCCGAGGCTCATCTTCATGCGCAGGTACAGCAGGTTTTTATCAACAAGGCCTATCAACTTCTCAGGAAGCATTGTGACTTGGGCGACGGAGAAGGCTATTGCACCCAGCTGGTCGTCAGCACGCATTCGAGTCACGTCGCGCATGAAGCGGATTTTGCGAACCTGCGCTACTTCCGGCGTCGGCCCGCGGCTAGCAAGGGAGAGACGCCGACGACCACCGTCGCCAACCTCTCCCACATTTTTGGTGATGGCGACGAGACGAAGCGCTTTGTGAAGCGGTACCTCAAGGCCACGCATTGCGATCTATTCTTCGCCGATGGGATCATATTCGTCGAAGGCCAGGCCGAGCGCATTCTCGTGCCGCACTTTATCCGCCATCACTTCCCTGAACTGTCGCGCCGCTATATAACGCTGCTCGAGTTGGGCGGCAGCCACGTCCACAATTTCCGCGATTTGGTCGATGCGCTTGGAATCGCGACCTTGATCATTGGCGACCTCGACGCGACAGTGGCGACGAAGATAACCGACAAGAATGGTAAAGAAACGACGCGCTGGAAATCGGCGCGCCCCGAGCAAGGCAAAGCGCAGCAAACCGCCAACTCGGTGCTCAAGGAGTGGCATCCCCAGAAGAAGCTGATCGACGAATTGGTTGCGCTGCCAGACAAAGGTCACACATCGACAGCGGGCGGCGACTATGAACTCTATGTCGCCTATCAAAAGCCAGTTAAAGTAGAAGGTGCGGCGGAGGACGACGCCCTTGTCATTCCTCGGACCTTCGAGGACGCACTTATTCTAGAAAATCTCTTTGCAGTGACGAAGGTCGAAGGCTCGGTCACCTCGGCCAAAATTCGTGCCATCGTAGCAGAGAGTCTATCAGGAGACGATCTTGAAGATGAACTGTTCGACTTGCTCAAGACAGCAGAAAAGGCGGCGTTCGCACTCGATTGTCTAATGCTTAAAGATCCTAAAGCTTTGAAGCCGCCGACATATATCGCGGCTGGTCTCAAATGGTTCGAAGCTGCGGTCGGTAAGGATATATTTCAAAGCGAGATTGAGGCGGGGCAAACCAATGATGAGGATTGAAACCGCACCGCCAGACTTTGACGACAACGCAGACGCGCAGATCCAGCAGTGCCTGAATCCCGCCGCTCCTAAGAGCTTCTTCCTCTATGCCGGTGCGGGCTCGGGAAAGACGCGCTCGTTGAAGAGCGCGCTCGATGGGTTTCGCAAAGCTCACGGCGCGGCGTTCCGCCGCTTGGGTAAGAAGATCGCAGTAATCACCTACACCAATGCAGCAGCTGACGAGATCGCCGAACGTGTAGGACAGGATTCTCTTTTTCCGATCTCGACGATCCACAGCTTTTGCTGGCGACATATTGAAACCTATCACGCCGATATCCAGGCGTGGTTACTCAAAACGCTTCCAGCGGACCTCGCCGATTTGCATGAGAGGCAGGCGAAGGGACGAGCCGGCACAAAGGCGGCGCTTGACCGCGAGCGCGCCATCGCTTCGACGACCCGCCGCATCGAATGGCTCAGTGTACCCCGGCGTTTCAGCTACAATCCCAACGGCGACAATTTCGGCCAAGACTCGCTGTCTCATTCCGAGGTGCTGAAAATCACCGCAGCGTTCATCGAGACCAAGCCGTCTATGCAGGCGGTTCTCGTTAACAAATACCCGTTCCTGCTCATCGATGAGAGCCAGGATACGAACAAAGCGCTGCTCGAAGCCTTATTTGCCCTCGCGGATAGGAACGAGGGCAAGTTCGGCATGGGTCTTTTTGGCGACACAATGCAGCGCATTTTTCTTGATGGTCATCCCGAGCTAGACCGCCTGGTGCCCGACGGTTGGGCTCACCCGGTTAAGCGGCTGAACCATCGTTCGCCCCAACGCGTGATCGCGCTCGGCAACGTCCTGCGGGCGCCGATCGATCGGCAGTATCAAGTTGCCCGTGACGACAGTGACGTTGGCGTTGTCCGGCTCTTCGTCGCGTCCAGCGCTACCCTGGACAAGCCGGGGTTCGAGAAACGGGTCCGCGATCGTATGGCAGAGCTTTGTGGCGATACCGCATGGCAAGAGGAAGCTGAGGTCAAAACACTCACGCTCGAACATCACATGGCGGCATCGCGCCGCGGCTTCCTAGAAATGTTCCAGGCACTCGATCAGGACTCGCGCCTTTCGACAGGCCTCCGGACCGGGGACATTGCAGGCCTAAGGCTGTTTACGGAGCGCGTTGCCCCACTTGTCGCAGCCGCGCGTGCGAAGGATGCCTTCGCTGTCATGGCGCACCTGCGTGCGACTTCGCCGCTGCTCAAGCGCGCGGCTATCGTCCAGACTACGACCCCGGACGATCCTCTGCGGCCCATACGTGCAGGGGTGGAAGCCCTGCTCGCTCTCAATCCTGGAAGCCCGACAACCACCTTCCTCGCCGTGCTCGAATGTGTGGCCAAGTACCAACTGTTTGAGATTCCAGCCTCACTGCGGCCTTTTGTGCATGATGATCACGGTCCAGAGAAAACAAGTGCCGAAGCGATCATCGACGAAGAGAAATTGGAACCTGACGACGAAACGGTAGAGGCGTCTCCTGCAAGTCTCGAAGCATGGCGTGCTTTTTTGGAGACACCTTTTCGCCAGATCCTCCCCTTCGCCGAATACGTCAGTGACCGTGGGCCATTCGGAACCCACCAAGGTGTCAAAGGGCTTGAGTTTGAGCGCGTCCTGGTAATTCTCGATGATAGCGACGCGCGAGGTTTTCTCTTCTCCTATGAAAAACTATTCGAAGCCAAGCCGCTGTCGGATGCGGACCGAAAGCATCTTGCCGATGCCTCCGATGGTGGGATCAATCGAACCCGGCGCCTTCTGTACGTCACCTGCACTCGTGCGAAGAAAAGCTTAGCGCTCATTGCCTATACTCAGGATCCAGATGCTGTCGTTGCAGCAGTACTCCGCAACAAGTGGTTCTATTCCGATGAGATCGAGCGACTTTGACCCAGCTGCATGAACGTAAGCCAAAATGGCCCATCGTGGCTGCAGCAGCTAACGCAGCATGATGTTTCTGCGCCGCAACAATTGCGGTGATTGATCCTGCCGACTCACGCAGCGCTACGAAATAGTCCGATATGACCTTCGGTTTCCACCAATTTCTTAACCGAAAGGAGGAGGTCGGTGTGCTGCAAGTTATGATGAAAGCAGGTCCCCGCAACCATCTTTACTTGCTCGGGCCGCAAGTGATGATCAAATCCTGCCCCCGCAACCAAATAATGCAATATGCAAAAGCCCCGCGGTCTCCGTGGGGCTTTTTTGCGCTTACAGGGCAGGGCATTTCTTCACGCATCCCCCCGCGGTGCGCTCGTCGGAAGGACTATCGAGCGGCATCTTTAACTCGATATGCGGGCACAGGTCGTTCGTTTAAGCACCAGAGTTGGTGCCGGAGAGGTTGGTGTAGAACGTCTGCGGGCGAACTCCATTGAATGCTTCCCCCGCAGTTCTTGTGAGACTTCAAGCCACGCTTCTTGGTCGGCTGTGTGGCCGTGGATGGTCAGTTCCGCCGATTTGCCGTCCGCGGATGGCGCGAGCGCTCCTTTCAGCACCAACTGTCGGGCGATTGATATGCAGTTTTCCTCGACACCAGGCTCCCGCGCTCACAGGGTGGTCTTGACGGCGGAGATCGCACCTTTGGGCACTCCGGCATTGAGGGGCGGGGTCGCGGCGTAGCGGGTGTTGAGGGCGCTGCCGGCCAACTGGCTCATCAGTGACAGGCGTCTTTGCTTCAGAACGTTCAACAATCTCATTGAGCGAGGGAATGACGGCATGCTCGGCCATAATGAGTTACGCAATCTTTCGCGCTCGCCCATGGCACCAACTGTCAAGGGCGTTGAAGCCAATGCTTAGATGGTTGCGAATCCGGGAACATGCCGAAACTCGGAGCCAAACATCTTTCCAAACAGCAGCCGCCCAATCGAAGATGCGAAAATATTCGATGCACCTCCCAACGCCTTGCATAGCTGTCGGGTCCGATAGTGCGTGAGCTATTGAGACCCGTCCGCTGATGTAATGCATCACGTTGCCCGGGAGGACATTTTCCTGATGTCACGGCTGATGACGGCTTCGATGTTCGAAAAAATCATTCGGAAATATAATTTCTACGGGAGAAGTGCAGTCGCTTAGGGGCGCCGACGTCCGGACATCAAAAAATACATATATTTCAGTGGTGTTGAGGCTGTTTTGGGTTGGAACTTCATGTTGGTCCAATGTAACCCCAAAACCTTTTGCGTGTGGCAAAAGCCTATCTCAATAGTTCCCTTAGTCGCGGCGTTGCGAAGTCGAGAAATGTCCTGAGTTTCAGTGGCATCAGGCCCTTCGATATGTGGAGGAGATGTACCGGCGACGCCTTCGGTTCGAACGTCTCCAACAGCGGCACCAGCAGGCCGGCATCAACGGCCCACTTTGCCTGATAGGCCATGACGCGTGTTATTCCGAGACCGGCGGCTGCGGCATCGACCGCTGCTTCTGCCGTGTTGACGGAAAGGCGCGTTCGGATTGGCACTTCGATTTCCTTTGCCCCGTCGCGGAACGTCCATAACCGCGTTGAGAGTACTCCGCTGAAGGCAATGCAATCGTGGTTCTTGAGGTCGTCAGGATGCAACGGGCGGGAGTGCCGCTTGAGATAATCGGGATTGGCGTAGGTCGTCGTGCGGATCGAACCCAGACGGATCGCAATCAGGCTGCTGTCTGAAAGTTCGCTGATGCGCAGAGCAACATCGATATGATCGTCAGCAAGGCTGATCATTCGGTCACTCATCGTCAGATGAATGTTGATCTCCGGAAACGCTTTCAGGAAATCCGTGATGATTGGCAATACATGCAGGCGGCCGAAGACAATCGGCGCCGTCATGGCAAGGTCTCCCTTTGGCGCGGCGTATTCTCCGGCGGCGCGACGTTCAGCTTCGTCTACCCGCTCGAGAATCTCACGTGCCGCAGCGACATAGTTCTCGCCGGCCTCAGTGAGTATGATCCGACGGCTGGTGCGAGTGAAAAGCCGAACACCGAGATGGGCCTCCAGCTCGGTGAGCTTGCGGCTGACCGTCGGTAGTGGCGAATGCATGGCGCGCGACGCGGCTGAAATGCTGCCATGTTCCACCACAGACAAAAGAACTGCCATGGCATCGAGACGATCCATACATAAATTCCAAAAAACGAGAGGGTGCCTACGGAATTGGCAGCCTACTACAAAAATATGGATACCACTAATTCTCTCCCATCACCGGATGAAGCTGTCCGGGTCGAAAGGGAGCCAGCCATGAAACTCTACCATTTTCCTCTATCGGGCCATGCGCACCGCGCTCGCCTCTTCCTGTCCCTGCTCAACGTAAATGCCGAGATTATCGACCTCGACCTGGCAAATGGCGAGCACAAGACGCCTGAATTCCTGAAGCTCAACCCGTTTGGTCAGGTGCCGGTGCTGCAAGATGGGGATGTCGTCGTCAATGATTCCAATGCAATCCTCGTCTATGTTGCCACGAAGCTTGGCCGCGAGGATTGGTTGCCGGAAGACCTCGTCTCTGTTGCGAAGATCCAGAAGTGGCTTTCCGTCGCGGCCGGAGAAATTGCCTATGGTCCGTGTGCTGCCCGCCTGATCACGGTTTTCGGGGCAGACTTCCGGGCCGATGAGGTGATCGCACGCGCCCACCGGATTCTTGGCCTGATTGATGCGGAGCTTGAAAATCACACCTTCATCATCGGTAACAAACCGACCATCGCGGATGTCGCCCTCTACAGCTACATCGCAGGTGCTCCGGAAGGTAACGTCGATCTGACACCGCATCCGCAGGTTCGCCAGTGGATGGCGCGGATCGAGGCTTTGCCCGGTTTCATCGCTCTTCCAAAAACGCCCGTCGGCCTTGCAGCCTAATGTGACACGCAGCCGGGGCAGTGGTCTCGGCTGCCGCTTCTCATAGGAGATTTCAGTGCCTGCTGAAGAATTCTCATCCCCGTCACCATGGCATGCAGGAGAGTTGCAGTTACAGCGGCACGCTGGCGTGGTTGACCAGATGGATGCCATCGGACGCAAGGTCTTGCGCCCATTCCTACTTGATCAACATCGTGAATTTTACGGGCTGCTGCCCTTCATTGTTATCGGCTCTGTCGATGGAGACGGTAAGCCATGGGCGACGATCCGGAGTGGAAGACCGGGCTTTCTGCATTCGACGGATCCGCTGACCTTGGATATCCATGCTGTCGATGATCCCGATGATCCGGCAGAAAGCGGAATGAAGGATGGAGACGCGATCGGTTTGGTCGGCGTCGATCTTATCACCCGCCGGCGCAATCGTTTGAACGGTACGGTTGTTCGCAGCGGCAGTGACCGCTTTTCCGTGGCCGTCGAGCAGAGCTTCGGCAATTGCCCGCGCTACATCCAAAACCGGCAATTCAGCTTTGCGCGCGATCCGGCGAAGCCTAAGCGTTCCGAAGCACTGGTTTCAGATCGGCTCGATGTCTATGCGCGCGGCATCATCGAGTCTGCCGACACATTCTTCGTTGCATCTTATTTGGATCGCGACACTGAAGGACGGCAGGTGGATGTCTCCCATCGGGGTGGCCGGCCCGGTTTCGTTCGCATCGATGCCGATGGTGGCCTGACCGTGCCGGATTTCAATGGAAACCTGTTCTTCAATACGCTCGGCAATTTCCGCATCAATCCTCGCGCCGGACTTCTGTTCGTTGATCATGAGACGGGTGACATGCTTCAGATCACCGGCGGCGCCGAAATCATATTGGCTTCACCTGAAATTGCCGCCTTTGACGGCGCAGAACGCCTTTGGCGCGTCATGCCGCAGAGGGTGGTGCTGCGCAAAGATGCGTTGCCGCTGCGATGGAGCTTTCTTGAAGATGGCATGTCGCCAAGCAGCCTTATGACCGGAGAATGGAGGCAGGCCGAAAGCCGCTTGAAGATTTCTGCCCAGCCAAAGACATGGAGGCCTCTTCGAGTGGAACGGGTCGTACAGGAAAGCTCAACAATCCGTTCGCTTCATCTTGTGCCGATCAATGATGAGGCCCTTGTTCCGCACCTTGCAGGTCAGCATCTGCCGATTCGTATAGGAGACGGGGACGACACGCTTCGTAGGAGCTATACTATATCCAGCGCTCCATCGAATGGCTTCTACAGGCTGAGCATCAAGCGTGAGGGTCGGGCCTCCACGCTCCTGCACGCGATGCGAGGAGGCGACGAGATCGAGGCACTGTCGCCAACCGGAACCTTCACAATCGACGCGATGGAACGTAACCGACCGGCCGTTTTCCTCGCGGCGGGCATCGGCGTCACGCCCGTGCTGTCTATGCTGCACCATCTTGTCCACACCGGCGACAGAACGCGCTATCGCCGGCCAGTATGGTTGTTCCGCTCGTCACGCATTTCTGCCGAAAGAGCGTTTGATCGCGAGATCGGGGAACTGGTCGCGCATAGCGAGGGCACGGTTCGGGATATTAAGGTCCTGGGAACGCCCAATATCGATGACAAGGGCCTTTTCGATGCAGCCGGTCGCATCGACATGGCGCTGTTAAAGGCACATTTGCCATTCGGCGACTATGATTTCTACATCTGCGGACCGACATCTTTCATGCAGTCAATGTATGACGGGTTGCGCCAACTGGATGTCGCAGACAATCGAATCCATGCCGATGCGTTCGGCCTATCGGGCTTGAAGCGTGATGGCGGCGTCCACCCATCGGCACTGCCACGCAAGCCCACAGCTCAAGCGCCCACTCGCGTCGTCTTCACGCAAACGGGAAAAGAAGCCATCTGGAGGCCGGGCGAAGGCTCCTTGCTAGAGCTCGCGGAGCAGTGCGGCCTCAGCCCACTCTACGGCTGTCGGGCTGGCAGTTGCGGCGATTGCCGAACGAAGATAGTCAAAGGCGACGTCAGTTACCAATCAGAGCCCAGTTATGCCGTAGCAGATGGCGAGGCACTGATTTGCTGTTCGGTGCCTGCACAAATGGACGAGGATTTGCGGCTGGATATGTGAGGCGCGCGCGTTCAGCACCAAACCAGATACGTGCAGCATCATCGGGTCCAACGAACGTCATCACGGGTCAGCAGCCGAGAAAGATTGCCAGTTCCCTTGCAACCGTTTCCGGGTCCTCACGTTGCGGAAAATGCCCGACGTTCTGGAGGGTAATACGCTGAAATGGCCCGGAGAACTTTTCGTGAAGATGTTCCGATAGCTCAGGCGGGTTCACACCGTCTTCCAGACCTTGGAAATAGAGGGTTGGCAAGGAAAGCGATTTTGTTTCCTTGATCCGGTCTTCCAGCCAATGGCTGGCCGGATCGACCTCAGCCTCACCCCATCTGGCTTGATAGCTGTGCAGGGTGACGTTTACCCAATCTCGATTGTCAAAGGATTTCGAGACAGCATTGAATGTGCTTTCGTCGAACCAGCCTTCCGGGCCCCAGTTATCCCACTGAATGCGCGCAAACCCGTGCGGGTCGGAGGCAACTCCTTCTGCTCCGCGCTTTGTTGCCATGAACCAGTGATACCAGTATCTCTGCGCCTGCTTAAAGGACGGCGTTTTTAGACCACCCATCCGTGGAAGCGATGACAGCAGCGCAATTTTGTCGACGCGCTGAGGCCAGCCAACAGCCAATCCTTCGGCAACGCCCGCTCCCCAGTCATGGCCAACGACAGAGAAGGTTTCGATCCCCAGACTATCCATCAAAGCGATCGCATCCATGGCGAGGATGCCGCTATTGGCTGTTCTCAAGGCGTCTTTATTGCGGAATATGCTGCTGCCGAACCCGCGCAGATAAGGTGCTATCAACCGCAGACCGCGACCAACGAGCCTCTCTGAGACACTTTCCCACGTCGAAGCGTCGTCAGGCCAACCGTGCAATAGTAAAACCGGCCTGCCGTGTTTGTCACCGCTTTCGATGAAACCAATCCGCAAGTTGTCAGTATCGACATGGGGCATGAGGAAATCCTTGTTTTTCCGGTAACATCGCACGACCAGAGCTGTTTCCGATGCTCTATTTCTTATCCGTGCAGCAGTCCGACGTCAGCAGTGGTGTCGCTTTTCACAGTTTCAACGTCATAGGAGCTTGATGGCAGCGTTCAGCGCTTTTGCTTGTCGTTCGATTTGAGCTCTGCTGATCTTGCGCTTCGTCACGATGATGCGCCAATAGAGAGCCGATGGAATCATATCGAGCGCCATTTCCACGTCTACGTTCGCATTGAGTTCGCGGCGCGCGATCGCCCGCTCAATCAATGCAGTTCCGGCAGTTCTTCTGCTCGCAGCAAGCCTCGTCAAAGCGATCGCGAGTTCGCTTTCGCGAGCTGCTTCCGCATAAAGATCTGGTAAAATCCTGCGCACGAGACGATGGCGGAGTGCCCGCCGCATCATCAGCAGGTAAGCTTCAAGCTCTTCGAGCAAGCTTCCTCTTTCCGACACGTCGGTGAGCTTCAGGCCAAGATCATCGATTGCCTCTGATGCCAGTGCAAGCTTCGATGGCCAACGGCGATAGATCGCAGCTTTGCCCGCGCCCGCTCGCGTTGCGACCCGCTCAAGACTAATTCCTCCGTAGCCATAAGCGGCCCAATCTTCAAAAAAAGCTTGTATCAAAGCATGCGTCAGATCCGTGCGCATGACCGCAGCGCCGCTCGGGTGGCGCCCACTTTTTTCGTCGGTACTCTTGCGTTCCATCGAAACTGCTCCATATCTAGTAACGGAACGATAGCGTTCCATCCAAAAGGAGTAAAGTGCAATGCCAAGCAATGACGACGTATTTCCGAGCCTATCAGCTCTACTTCGGCAGGCTCTGGGCGATTTGATTTCCCGCGAGGCAACATCTTTCCTCGACATGTGCGATGAAAATATCGTTTTCGAATTTCCGTATGCACCAGAAGGATTCACTCAGCGTCTCATGGGTAAATCAGCACTCGCCGCCTATCTTCCAACTGTTGCCGATTTACTGACGATTGAATCGATGAACCTCAATCGAGTCATCATTGGAACTGGTTTCGAAACGGCCACGATCGAATTTGACTGCGGCGGATATTCGAACGACACGGGTGCGCGTTACGATCAAACCTATGTGTCGGTGGTCGATTTGAAGAACGGTCTGATCACGCGTTACCGTGATTACTGGAACCCACTTGTTCTTCTCTCAGCAACAAAATCTTCACCCGCAATGGCGGAGACTCAGTGATGAAGACAGACAAAACAAAAACAATCCTAGTCACAGGCGGTACTGGAACAACAGGACGTTTGGTTGCCGAAGGGCTGAGGAAAGCCTGCATTTTGCCGAGGATAGCGACGCGTAAACCGTCTGGCGAAAACGACATTCTGTTTGACTGGCAGCAGCCAGAAAGTGCGCGCCGCGCTTTCGATGGGGTTTATGCCATGTACATTGTTGCTCCGACAAGTACGAGTGATCATGGGACGGTTGTTCCTCCCATCCTCGATATTGCGCTCTCATCCGGTGTGCAGCGCTTCGTTCTCCTTAGCGCATCATCGCTGGAGGCTGGTGGGCCTATGATGGGGCAAATACATGCATATCTTGCAGCCAGCGCGCCGGAATGGACTGTCTTGCGTCCGACTTGGTTCTTGCAGAACTTTTCGCAACCGCAACATCAACAAACGATCAGACAAGAGAATGCGATCTACTCGGCGACTGGATCTGGCCGCGTTGGTTTCATTGACGCAAACGACATTGCAAGAGCGGCTGTCAGCGCCTTGCTTGAAGATAAATCCTGGAACCGTGATTTTATCCTTACCGGCCCTGAAACCCTTTCCTACGCACAAATTGCGTCCAAGCTCAGTAGTATTCTTGATCGCCCCATTCGATATGTGAAGCTCAGCGTTGAACAACTGGCCGAGCGACATCGCGCTGGTGGCTTGGATAGGGACTATGCGGAACTCCTTGCTTCTATGGACAAGTGGATCGAGGAGGGGCACGAAGACCGCCTTACCGATGGGGTGTTGACCCTGACGCAACAAGCGCCGACACCTGCAGATGCTTTTATACGATCCAACATCAAGAGCTGGCTGTCTTGATCTCCTCACTTTGAGGCGGTCGTTGTCGACCATTTGCCAAAAACAAAGCCCAGCGCAAAAAGGTGAAGACACGAAGAATGGCGACGTCCGCTCTCGCCCTTCGATCTTCAGCGGTGGACAGTCCTTATTGCTGGCGTCCAAATATTTCCGTCGGAACAGATGCTTAATCTGCTGCCGACGGCTCGGATCCCTTTAGACGTTAAGTACGGTTCTTAATTTGGGGCTCAAGCTCATCTTCGACGACATTTATTATCGGGCATATGGTTGTTGTTGCGCACCAAAATATTAAGGGGCGAGATAGCTGATCTTTAGCGCGGGACCGAATTCCGTGTTCGTTGCAATCGGATACAAAGCCTTGCTGGTTGATCCACGAAAAGCAAAATCAAGTCCCAACGGTTTTGCCCGCTTGCCAGAAATTACACGACACCTTTACTGAAAATGAAGCAGCCATATGGACCCGGATCAGAGGTGCGCACGATGGCGAATGAGGCTTTCGCTTCATCGTAGAAAGCGAAACGCTCCAGCGCTTCAATTCTCACAGGTCGCCCCTCCGCATTGTCGACAACTGACTGCATCACCGCGAAAATTGGAACTTGCCCGTCTGGGTCTCCAACGACCTGCATCCGTTTCACCGGAGACTCGACGAATGTGTCGAGCGGGAAAAGCTTCAGGATGGCTTGCGCCGCATGCTCAAGGCCACAGCCGGAAACATCTATCAGATGCCCATACGTCGTTTGATGTGCGATGGTTTGTGCAGGATGATTGATATCGCATAAGACCAGCTGATCGCCATGGCCCATGAGCATCAGGGCATGGATCAGCTCAGCGTTAATTATAGGGTCAATCCCTTTGAGCACTGCTTTCTCCTCCCAGAAACTGCAGAGTTATTCTTCACGAAATACAACATATTTGTAATGTACGCAATCAGCCGGTGGCTAAAATGACACGAGTGGCGGTGCAGAAATAAAGCATGGAACGTGCGCTTGCGCCAGAATATAACTTCTTGAGACCAGTTTTTGCCGTAGCCATGAAAATCGAAAAAAATTAGTGACAGCATAATTTACAAAAATATTTATATGTGTGAAGTTCACGGAACGGATGTGTCCTCCCAAGGATAGCATATCGATGGCAGGTACGGCTGCAGGCTGTACTCGCCCATTGGCTGGGAGGCGCAGAGTCGCGGGGAGTGCGACGCCGGTGGAGGAGAACAGCTATTGGCATCGATGAACATCGTCAATGTCGGGAAAGCCTATGGAAGCCTGACAGTGATCCATGGCGTTACCGTTGAAATACCTGACGGCGAATTCGTCGTTCTGGTGGGCCCGTCCGGCTGCGGAAAATCGACCCTCCTGCGGATGGTCGCTGGGCTTGAGCCGATCACTTTTGGGGATATCCAGATCGACGGAAAAGTGGTCAACGACCTGCCTCCGAAGGATCGCGATATTGCCATGGTGTTTCAGAGCTATGCGCTCTATCCGCACAAGACAGTCGCGGAGAACATGGGCTTTGCGCTAAAAATGCGTGGAGAGGCCAAGGCGAATATCGATTCCCGCGTCCGTACGGCGGCAGAGATACTAGATCTTACACCTTATCTGGCCCGTTACCCCCGCCAGCTTTCCGGTGGCCAGCGCCAGCGTGTGGCCATGGGGCGAGCGATTGTTCGCGATCCCAAAGTTTTTCTCTTCGATGAGCCATTATCCAACCTCGATGCCAAGCTGCGCGTGCAGATGCGGGCTGAAATCAAGGAATTGCAGCGACGTTTGGCAACGACCATGATCTATGTGACGCATGATCAAGTGGAGGCCATGACTATGGCCGACCGTATCGTCGTGCTGAGAGACGGGCGCGTGGAACAAATCGGTTCGCCGCTGACGCTTTATGATAAGCCCGCAAATACCTTCGTTGCCGGTTTCATAGGTTCTCCATCCATGAACCTCATCAAAGGCCATATTCGCAATGCCGCTGAACCCTATTTCGAAACGGATGATGGCATTCGCTTGCCCCTATCAAGCGCGCCTGCCGGCTCTGATGGAAGGTCTGCCTTTTATGGTATCCGGCCAGAGCATTTCACGCTTGGCGGAACTGTCAGCGCGCAGGTGACGGTAGTGGAATCGACTGGCTCGGAAACGCAAGTCTTTGCCAAGCTTGGTCAGCAGAAGATCATCGGCGTGTTTCGCGAGCGCGTTGAAGAGCCCGCGGGCGGCACGATTGCAATGACGCCGAATGTTGCGCTGGTCCATCTTTTCGATGGGGAAAGCGGATTGAGGCTGGAGTGAATCTGGTCGTCGCCGTCAGGAGAAAAGCGACGATAGCAAATCAACGGGAGGAGAACCGCATGAAAGTCAGTGATTTCGAGAGAATGATGGCTATCGGCCTGAGCCGCCGTGCCATCTTGAAGACCGGTGCAAGCCTGGGTGCCGCGGCAGCTGCGAGCAGTGTGATGGGTCCGTTTGGAGCAGCTTATGCGCAGGACGCATCCTTGCGCAGTCAGATATTGCAGGTGCCGGGCGTCGGCAAGGGGTCTCCAACTGATGCTGACTGGCAGAAGGTCGGCGAAATGTGTCTGGAGGCGACGAAGAAAAACGTCAAACAGGGCGAATTTGCCGGTGTCGAGCTTTCCTTCATGGGCCTCAACAACCAGAACCTTCACAATGTTCTGTTTCGCGGCTTTCTGAAGCCTTGGGAAGAATACACAGGTGCCAAGATTACCTGGATCGATCTGGCGCAGGCGGATTATAATCCGCGTCTGCAACAGGCCATCGCTACTGGCACAGTCGATTTCGACATCCTCGAGATGGGTGCGCCGTTCGAGGGTGATGTTTGCGGCAAGGGGCTGGCCTCCGAGATGCCGGATTGGGTCAAGGCCCAGATCGATATGGACGACTATGTCGATTACTTGAAAGCGCCCGTAGGCACATGGGATGGCAAGACCTACCGCGTGTCTGTCGATGGCGACTGCCACAACTTCAATTATCGCACCGATTACTTCACCGATGCTGATCTTGCCAAAGCCTGGAAGGACGAGGGCCACGAGGGCGAGTGGGGCGTGCCGAAAACATGGCAGAAGGTGCAGGAAGTCACCAAATTCCTCAAGGGCAAGACCGTCGCTGGCGGTGATGCTCTTGGCTATCTCGATGCGCCAAAGGCCTGGGGTGGTTTCGGCTTCTACTTCCTCGGCAGCCGTGCGACGGCATATGCCAAGCATCCGGATGACAAGGCTTGGCTGTTCGATGCTGACACGATGAAACCACGCATTAACAATCCTGCCTGGGTTCGTGCCATTCAGGACGTTATCGATGCTCTGCCATCTGAAGCGGGCGACCAGCTAAATGCCGACCCCGGCACCACGGCCTTCCAGCAGTTTCTTGCTGGAACAGGCTCGATGGTCTCCTGGTGGGGTGATGTCGGTGCTGCCGCACGCACCAGCGATAGTTCTGTTGTGGGCGACACCATTGGTTTCGATATCCTGCCGGGTTCTGATGATGTCTATAATTCGAAAACCGGCAAATGGGAGAAGTTGGCGAGCGGTCCGAACCACGCCCCGAACATGGCCTATCTCGGGTGGGGCGTTTACGTCATGTCGCGGGTCGACAGCGATGAGAAAAAGAAAAAGGCGGCCTGGAGCGCGGCAGCCCATCTGGGTGGCAAGGACATCGCGCTTTGGACGGCGGCCTATCCATCCGGCTTCCAGTGCTATCGCAAGAGCCAGTTCGACATCAAGGAATGGGTGACGGCGGGTTATGACGAGGCGTTCATCTCGAACTACCTCGCCTCGCAGTCCAACTCCTACAATCACCCCAACGCTGCCATCGAGCCGCGTATTCCCGGTATCTTCCAATATTACAGCATCGCGGAAGATGAGCTTGCCAAGGTGTTTGCCGGACAGGCCAGCGCTCAGGCCGGAGCGGACGCCATCGCTGCGGCGTGGGAAAAGCTGACGGATCAGCTCGGGCGCGACAAGCAGATTGCACTTTACAAGGCCTCGCTCGGGGCATGATGCGTGGTGCAAATCTTTAGTTTGCAATTGCTCAGGCGGTTGGTTTTGCCGCCTGAGTCGCCAAGTCTTCCGTTCGGCTTACCAGCCCAGAGGTCTGCTCATGTCGCATACGATCACGCAAACCATCAGCCCTGTGCAGCGGACCGTCGTTCCACCAAGCTCCGCGCGGCGTGGAAAGCTGTTGCTCATGGCCGCGACGGTGCTGCTCTTTGGCGCCCTTCTTGCGCAGATAGCTGACGCAGCCGGCATCACGACGTTTGGTTTCGTCAGCTGGCAACCATTGCTGTTTGCCTACATCATATGGGCTGCAGCGCTTTGCGCGGCGCAAGTCATGATCCGCGGGGAGGCGGGGCAGCGCGCAGCTTTCGTTTTGCCAGCCGTTCTCTTCACTGTGGCCATGGTGGTTTTTCCCACGGTCTTCGGCCTCTATATCGCTTTTACCGACTGGAATCTGAGCGCTGTGGCGGGCCGCCGTTTCAACGGGCTTGATAATCTGAGAACACTGTTTGCAGATCGCTACTTCTGGAACGCGCTGCTGAACATGGTCTATTATGTTCTGTCGGTTCTGGTGCAATATACCATCGCCTTCGGGCTCGCATTGTTGCTGAACGCGGAGATCAAAGCGCGTAAATTCTTTCGTGTCGCGTTCCTGCTGCCGTTGATGTTGAGCCCCGTTGCCGTGAGCTGGATGATCGGCAAATCGTTGATGGAGTATCGTTTCGGCCCAGCGGCGACGCTTGCGCGCCACCTCGGTTGGGACAATCCGGCATTCTTCTCGACGCCATGGTTGGCGCGGACTTCGATCATGGCCATGGATGCCTGGGTCTCCATCCCCTTCATGATGATCCTGCTGCTTGCGGGGCTTCAGGCCTTGCCCTCCGAAATCAAGGAAGCGGCGAAGGTGGATGGAGCGTCCGGTTGGCAGAGCTTCAAGGAAATCACCTTTCCGCTGATGCTGCCTGTGAGCATAACGGTCATCATTCTTCGTATCATTTTTCAGCTGAAGCTGGCCGATATCGTTATCAACGTAACTGCAGGTGGACCGGGCGGAGCGACCGATACCGTTTCCAGCTTCATCTTCCGTGAATACAGAGACCGCTCCAATGTCGGCTACGGCACCATGCTTGCGGAATTCTATCTCGTCATCATCATCATTTTCGTCGCGCTCATCCTGAAAGGGGCGAGCCGCTGGATGCAACGGGACAATCGAGGCTGAAGCCCATGGCAGCACATGTTGAAACATCCAACCCACGATTAAGCTTTTGGTCCCGCCGACCGCAGTTCATGACCAGCAGTCTGCTGATCTATGCGGCTTTGGTGTTCTGGGCTTTCGTGTCGCTATTTCCAATATACTGGACCATCACAACGTCCTTCAAGACGGCAGTCAATGTGACGCAAGGGCATCTCATTCCTTTCGTTGACTTTACGCCGGATTGGAAAGGCTGGCGCTCACTGGGTCTTTCTCCCGATACGATCTTCGCGCAATCGACGGTTCGTGACGAATTTATTCGCCGCTTTCTTAACAGTATCGTAGCCTCGGCCGGCGCATCGTTTCTGGCGGTATTGATCGGCTCGCTGGCGGCCTACGGCCTCAGCCGCTTTTCCTACAAATTTCTCTGGATGAAGAATAAGGATATTTCCTTCTTCTTCTTGTCTCAACTCATACTGCCGCCTGTCGTTTTGGCGATGCCATTTCTGGTTCTCTACAAACATCTGATGCTGCTCGACACGCTGGTCGGCCTTATCCTCGTCTATACGCTGATGGTGCTGCCCATCGTTATATGGATCATGCGCGATCAGTTCGACACGATACCTGTCGAACTTGAGCAGGCAGCACTGGTGGATGGTTGTTCGATCTGGGGTGCATTTCTGCGCATCGTTTTGCCCATCGCCTTGCCCGGCATGGTTGCGGCCTTCATCCTTTCGGTAATTCTGTGCTGGAACGAGTATTTCTTCGCCGCGCTGCTAACGAGCTCGAACGCCAAGACCCTACCGGTGATGGTGGCCAGCCAAACAGGGTCACAGGGCATCAACTGGTGGTCGATGGCGGCGATTGCTACGGCGGCCATAATGCCGCTCGTTCTCGTCGGTATCTTCCTTGAGCGCTATATCGTGAAAGGCCTCACCGCAGGCGCCGTAAAATGAGGTCTGGAATGAAGTCAGGCGTTTCCATTCTCGGTATTTTCGTTGCTGATACCGCCTATCTTGCGCCCCGCATGCCTGCTGTGGGCGAAACCATTACTGGCAGCGGCTTTGCAGTCGGTCCGGGCGGCAAAGGTTCCAACCAGGCCGTTGCCGCGGCGCGTGCCGGTGCGCAGGTGTCTTTCATTTCCAAGATTGGCCGCGACACATTTGGCGATCTGGCCCTGAAGACATATGAAGAGGCCGGCGTGACGGCAAAGCTGACGGTTATGGACGATCAGCCGACCGGTGCCGCTTTCATCTACGTCAACGACAGCACCGGCGACAATGCCATTATCGTTTATGCGGGAGCAGCAGGAACGATCGGTGTTGGCGATGTGGAAGCGGCACGCGACACAATTGCGCAATCCAACGTTTTCGTCACCCAGCTAGAACAGCCTGTGGAGGCCGCGCGGCATGCCTTGGAAATTGCGCGCAACGCCAGTGTCACAACGATTTTCAACCCCGCACCAGCGGAGGCCTTCCCGGAGGACGTCTACCGCCTTTGTGACTTCATTATTCCGAACGAGACGGAAGCTGCCGCGCTTGTCGGCTTTCCAATCGATACGATTGATGATGCCAAGCGCGCTGGTGAAATTTTTCTGTCTCGCGGCGTTGGCGCGGCCATCATCACGCTTGGCGCGCGGGGCGTGTTGTTTCATGCGCCGGGCCAATCCGTTCATGTGCCTGCCGTCTCCTGCGGTCCGGCCATCGATACGACCGGCGCGGGGGATGCATTCGTGGGTGGATTTGCGGCTTCCCTTTCGCGTGGTGCAGAGCCGCTCTGGGCGGTGCGGCTCGGTTGCGCGACCGCCGGTATTGCCGTGACCCGGCGTGGGACGGCCCCAGCAATGCCGATGCTTGCCGAAATCGAAGCAGTGATGGCGCGCTGACGCATCAGATTTGGCCGCGCACCCCGCGGCCTTTCTTATCATGTCGGGCCACCATAGTTGCAAAAAGCTTCGCGGC
Organism: uncultured Agrobacterium sp.; assembly: GCF_913777885.1. Lineage (NCBI taxonomy): Bacteria > Pseudomonadati > Pseudomonadota > Alphaproteobacteria > Hyphomicrobiales > Rhizobiaceae > Agrobacterium > uncultured Agrobacterium sp. The sequence continues at coordinate 95,502 of NZ_CAJYTV010000012.1, forward strand.
TGATTTCGCGCGTCCTGACGCACGAATTAACGTCAAAAAACGCGACCTCCGACACGAATTGATGCTATGCACAACATATATAGCTTTACAAAATAGAATTAATTTGTGAAGTTGCGTCAACAGCGACTGAAGTGAGCAAGACCAGTGACCCAATTGAAATTCGCCACCCGACTGAATTCCTTCGCCTCGAAGCCTGCTGCCGAGTGGCCTGATATTTCCGGCAAGCCGACTATGTTGCAGATGGCAAAGCGTGCTGCGAAGGTAGATGGTTTGACGGATCTAGATCTGAATTATCCCGACCATGTTGCGGATGATCCAGCGCTTCTTGCGCGCCAGATAGGCGATCTGGGGCTTGCGATTAATGGCTTTGCCATGCGCTACTATACCAATCCGGCGTTCAAGATCGGTGCCTTCACCAACCCGGATGCAGCTGTGCGCCGGGAAGCGATCGATCTCACGAAGAAGGGTATCGACGCTGCGCGTGCCGCTGGCAGTAACCTGATGACGTTGTGGCTGGGGCAGGATGGCTTCGATTACGCCTTCCAGGCTGACTACCACACTCTGTGGCAACACGAGATCGATGGGATTCGTGAAGTTTGCGCTCATGATCCGGATTGCCTCATCAGCATCGAATACAAGCCCAACGAGCCTCGTTCCTACAGCCTTATGCCAGATTGCGCGACCACGCTGCTGGCCATCAAGGATGTTGACATGCCCAACCTGGGTGTGACGCTCGACTTTGCTCACGTGCTTTATGCCGACGAGCAGCCTGCTTTCGCTGCAGCCCTGATTGCCCGCTACAGCCGCGTTCTCGGCGTTCACCTCAATGACGGTTACGCCAAGCGTGACGACGGCCTGATGGTGGGAGCCGTGCATACCCAGCAGACGATCGAGCTTCTGCGCCAGATCCGCAAGGACGGTTATGATGGTGCGATCTATTTCGATACCTTCCCTGACATGACCGGCCTCGACCCGGTTCACGAATGCGAAGTCAACATTCAGACCGTCAAGCGGATGCTGAAAGTGGTGGATCGTATCGAGCAGGACAATCGCCTGTCCGGTGCCGTTGAACGTCAGGATGCCGTTTCCGCGCAGGCCGTCATTCAGGAACTGATGCTCGGCTGATCTGCACACGAAAATCCAAAACCTCGTCACAACGCATGCCGAAGGCGTGCGGACACATTCCATCTGGGAGGAAACCGATGAAGACCTTTTTGAAGACAACACTCGCTGCCGGGCTTGCCGCCAGCTTCCTGTTCAGCGCAGCCTTTGCGCAGGAACTTGCGCCGCTGAATTCCGATACGGAAAAGGATCGCATGGACTGGTCCCAGTTGGAAGCCAAGCTCGGGCCTTTCCCGAAACTACCTGAGGGCACCAAGGCAGGTGCGGTGTCCAAGACGCTGACCAATGAATATTGGCGCTCGCTGGGTCTGGGATATGAAGCTTTCGGCAAGAAGGTCGGCGTTCCCGTCGCCTATCAGGCCGCGCAGAGCGAAGGCGACCAACTGGGTCAGCTCACCATTGCCGAAGGCATGATCACGCAAGGCTACAACGTTTTGCTCGTTTCGCCGCAGACGGATGCCAATCTCCAGCCGGTTATCGAGCAGGCCAAGGCCGCCAATATTCCTGTCGTCAACGTCAACGATGCCGTCATTCCGCAGGCTGAACATTATGTTGGCAACGTCCAGCGTGACAACGGTGTGCGCGTGGCCAAATGGTTTATCGAGAACCGTCCGCAGGGCGGCAAGGTTGCCATTGTCGAAGGTCAGGCCGGTGTTTACGCTGCCGTGCAGCGCACGGACGGTTTCAAATCCACAATTGCGAAAAACGACAAGTTCCAGGTCGTTGCCAGCGTTCCCGGCAACTGGGATCGCCAGACATCTTATGATGCTGCCACCAACATCCTCAACCAGCATCCTGATCTGATTGGTTTCTACGCCAACAACGACGGCATGGCGCTTGGCATCGTTGAAGCTGTCAAGGCTGCGGGTCTTGCTGGCAAGGTCGCAGTCTTCGGCACGGATGGCATTTCCGATGCCTATGCCTCCATCAAGGCGGGTGAACTGACGGGTACCGTTGACAGCTTCCCAGTTCTGACCGGCGAAGTTGCGCTTGAGACAGCGCTTCGTCTGGTGGCCGGACAGAAACTGCCCCGCGTTGTTTCCACGCCGCAGGCTCTCATCACCAAAGACAATCTTAGCCGCTATCAGGGCCAGGGCATCGATGTGCGCGCCGTGCTGATGGAAGACGCCAAGACTGCCAAGTGATCAATGCTCAAGGAGATGCCGACCAAACCCGGCATCTCCATCCAGCCTGAGAGGTGGAACATGACGCCACGACTGAGATTCGAGACGATTTCCAAGAGCTTTCCCGGCGTCAACGCGCTGACGGACGTTTCATTTGACGTCGCTCCCGGCGAAATCCATGGACTTCTCGGTGAAAACGGCGCCGGCAAATCCACGCTTTTGCGTATTCTGTCGGGCGTGTTCCGCCCGACATCAGGCACCGTCTTCGTTGATGGGGAGGCTGTCGCCTTCAAGAAGCCGATGGATGCGCGTGCCGCCGGCATCGCTATGATACACCAGGAACTTCAGCAGGTGCCGCACCTGAGTGTTGCCCAGAATATGTTTCTCGGACATTCGCTGACGCATATGGGCGGCATGTTCGTGTCCCGCCGCGAACAGGAAGCCCGCGCAGCCGAAGCTCTTGCGAAGATCGACAAAACAATCGACCCCTCGGCACCAATATCGTCGCTGAAGGTCGCTCAGCGCCAGATCGTTGAAATTGGTCGCGCGCTTCTCGACAAGGCGAAGGTCATCGCCATGGACGAGCCGACATCGAGCCTGACCCCGAGCGAGTTCGATCGTCTGGCCGAGGTCATCGCCAGCCTGTCGCAAAGCGGCGTTTCTATTATTTATGTGTCGCACAAGATGGATGAGGTCTTCCGCATCTGCCAGCGCTCCAGCATTATGCGCGATGGCAAGTTGGTGGACATTGTCGATCTTGCCAAGGTTTCGGAAACCGACGTGATCGCGAAGATGGTCGGTCGCGAATTGATGCAGGAAGAGCATAATTCCTTCGTCAAGGATACCGTCAAGCTAGAGGCTAGAAACCTCTCTTCGGCCACAAGAATTCGCGATGTGTCCTTCACCTTGCGTAAGGGCGAAGTTCTCGGCATTGCCGGGCTAGTCGGCTCTGGCCGCACGGAGCTTTTGCGTCTGCTGGCGGGTGTAGACCGCCTGAGCGCAGGATCGATCAGCATCGACGGCAAGGAGCAGAGCTTCGCCAACCCGCGCGACGCGATCGCTGCCGGTATCGGGCTGGTGCCGGAAGAGCGCAAGCGTGAGGGCATCATTCCCTTGCGTCCCGTATCCAGCAATATGGCGCTGGCCTCCCTCAGTCGTTTTTCGTCCGGCGGTATGATCAACAATGCCAAGCTTCGCACGACCGCGAAGGATTTGCTGAAGCGTGTCAATCTTCGACCCTTCCAGTTGGATCGCCCGATCCGCTTGTTCAGCGGTGGCAATCAGCAAAAGGCGATTATCGCGCGCTGGCTGGCGGCCAAGTCGCAAATCCTGCTGTTTGATGAACCGACCCGCGGGATCGATGTCGGCGCCAAGTCGGAAATCTATCATCTGATCGAAGACCTCGCCCGCGAGGGGCGTTCCATCATCGTCGTCTCTTCCGAACTCCCGGAAGTCATCCGTCTGTCTGATCGTGTACTGGTGATGCGCGAGGGGCGGATCGCCGCGACCATTGAACGTGATCAACTAAGCGAAAGCGCGATTGTCGCGCATGCCATTCCAGGGGCGAATGCCGATGCGGATGAGGCGCGCGTTGCGCGACCCGTGTGAACCTACAGGACAAGTCATGACCAGCACTTCCAATGCTCCCGCAACCTCCGCTCCGGCTTTCCGCCGCTTCTCGTTTTCTCTGCGCGATGCGGGAACGCTGATCGGCCTCATCGTCATCATGGCGGTGTTTGCCGCACTGGTTCCGGGCTTCATTTCCGAGAGAAACCTCGTCAACATTCTCCAGCAGTCCAGCATCAATGCCTGCCTGGCGCTTGGAATGACGCTCGTCATCATCTCCGGTGGCATCGACCTCTCGGTTGGCCCAACGGCTGCGATCTCGGCGGTTATCACCGCCAGCCTGCTCGTCGCGGGCACACCGATACCGTTGGCGATCCTCGCGGGCCTCGGCGTGGGCTTGCTTTGCGGCTTTATCAACGGCGCGCTCGTTGCCTATGTCGGCCTGCAACCCTTTATCGTCACACTCGGCACGCTCAGTACCTACCGCGCCATCGCCCTGATCTACACGGGCGGCAATCCCGTTCTCGGTATTCCCGCAGGGTTCCGCTCCCTGTTTAACGGTACTCTCTTCGGCATTCCAACCCCTATTTTGATCGTCGCTGTCGTGGCTATTGTTGCATGGATTCTGCTCAAGAAGACGCCGATTGGCGAATATCTGATGGCAGTTGGCGGCAATGAAGAGGCGGCTTATGTCGCCGGTGTTCCCATCGCGCGCACCAAAATCACGGCCTATGTGATTTCCGGTGTCTTGGCTTCACTTGCCTCGCTCATCCTCATCGGTCGCCTTGGCGCAGCTGAACCCATTCTTGGCAATCTGTGGGAGCTGGATGCCATCGCGGCAGCGGCTATCGGTGGCGCATCGCTTATGGGCGGCAAGGGCAGCATTCTCGGTACTATTCTGGGGGCGATCATCTTGGGGGCAATGCGCAATGGTTTGACGTTGATGAATGTTCAGGCCTTCTATCAACTGCTCGCCACTGGTCTTATAATCCTCGTTGCCATGATGATTGATCGTGCGACAAGGGGAAGAGAATGAATTCCGAAAGCTTCGACACTAAGGCCGTCGGCCCACGCATCCGCATGATGATGCCATTGCTGACGCCACTCGAAGCGAAGGTTGTCGATACCGTGTTCGCCATGCGTGATTTCAGCGACGATACGTCGCTGAAACAGATTGCAGACGATGCCGGTGTTTCTGAAGCGATGGTGGTCAAGATCACCAAGAAGCTGGGCTTTGCCGGTTATCGTGATTTTCGCACGGCAGTCAGCCAGTATAACCGCCAGCCGACCGCGGAAATGCATCAGGAACTTTCTGTAGATGATACGTCCATGGAGATTGTGCAGAAGGTTTTCCGCACTTCCATCAATGCACTGGAGGAAACACTTTCCATTTTGGATATGGTTGCCTTCGATAAGGCCGCCGACCTTATACACAGTGCAAAGCATAGAGACTTTTACGGTGTGGGCGGTTCGGCGCAGATCGCACGGGACGTCGCGCATAAATTTCTGCGTATTGGCGTGCGTGCCAGCGTGGTTGACGACGTGCACATGATGCTGATGTCGGCAGCCCTGTTGTCTGAGGGCGATATCGCCGTTGGCTTTTCTCATTCTGGCAACACGACGGCGATTATCGAAGGACTTCAAGTCGCCAAGCGAAATGGCGCGAAAACCATCGCAGTCACCAACTACAACTCATCTGCCTTGGCGCAAGCCGCAGATGTCGTCCTCTGTTCTACAGCGCAGGGCTCTCCACTGATGGGCGAAAATGCAGCTGCCCGAATTGCACAGTTGAATATCCTCGATGCCGTGTTCATGGCGGTTGCGCAACGCGACTACCAATCGGCTGAACGAAATCTTGACCGGACCATGTCTGCCGTCAAATCCAAACGGAAAGATAAACCTTCATGACATCCTTGCCTCTCGTCACCGTTTTCGGCAGTCTGCACTACGATATTGCCGTCATGGGGCCATCACGGCCACGGAAAGGCGAGACGGTGACCGGAACGTCATGGCATCCCAAAAGCGGCGGCAAGGGCGGCAATCAGGCAGTTTCGGCAGCCCGCACAGGCGTGGCCACTTCGATGATTGGAGCCGTCGCTGATGATGATTTCGGGCATTTCCTGCTTGTCAATCTGAAACGCAAAGGTGTCGATCATCGCTTCGTTCGGCGCGACGCCTCCCGATCAACGGGAATGAGTGTTGCAATCTTTGACGAGGAGGGCGATTACGGTGCCGTTATTGTCTCGGGTAGCAATCTAACCCTCGGTGAAGCCGATGTAACTGCGGCACATGAACTGCTGTCCAGGACGACGCTGCTCGTCCTTCAGAACGAAATTCCTGATGCGGCCAATGTCGTTGGTGCAAGGGCCGTTAAGCAGGCCGGTGGCCGTGTTCTGATCAATGCTGCCCCCGCCAGAGCTCTCTCCATCGACATTCAGCCGCTCATCGATATACTCGTCGTGAACGCTATCGAGGCAGAAATGCTGGCGGGTGTTCCTGTAGTTGAGACACTCGAAGGCGCTTTGGAGGCTGCACGAAAGCTGGCGAAAATCTACCCAGAAGTAGTCGTCACTGCTGGTGGTTCAGGCGTCGCCTATGTCAGTCAAGATGGGAACGAAATTGCCATCGAAGCTGTGAAGGTGGATGTCGAAAGCACACATGGTGCAGGCGATGAATTCATAGGTGTTCTGGCCGCAAAAATTGCATCAGGTGAAACTATGAACGACGCTCTTCACAGTGCAAATGCCGCCGCGGCAACGCTTGTCGCTACCCCTGAATCCCAAAGAGTTTAGGCGAGTCCATAGCCGGCTTAGACAACGCGTTTCATACCGATGACGACCATGTTGAGATAAGAATAAAGATGAGTGGTTAGCAAGGAAACGCTAGATAATCGAGCAGTCGCGGCTCAAAACTCACCGTTCAAATGCTGGATCGCATATGTTCCGGTTTGTTGTTCTCCTCGTCGTCTTGCGACCGGTTGCGGCCGGCGGCCTTGGCCGCATAAAGCGCGCGGTCTGCCTGAGTGATTAAGTCGTTTTCGGAAAGAGCTTGCGAGGGCAGTGCCGTCGCATGGCCGGAGGAGACGGTCACATGGCCCCAGGGTAAATTTCCAGCATGCTCGATTTTCAGCGCCGCGATCGCCTTGCGAATGTTCTCGGCAATCTTCATTGTTTCTTCCGCATCCGTGTTTGGCAGAAGAACAACCAACTCCTCGCCGCCATAACGGGCCGCGAGGCCACCGGTCCCGATGAGCTGAGGAGGGATGACGGCAGCCACATCGCGTAGTGCACAATCGCCTGCCAGATGTCCATAGGTATCGTTGTAGGCCTTGAAGCGGTCGAGATCGAGCAGGATAAGCGAAACCGACTGCTGATTTGCGCGTGCTGCTGCCAGCGTGCTGCTCAGCTGGGTATTGAAGTAACGCTTGTTGAACAGGCGCGTCAGTTCGTCCGTCGTTGCCAGTGCGTTCAGTTCCTGCTTCATCATCTGCTGACGGGTGACATCGCGGGTAATAACGACAATACCGTCCGGCTCGTTGTTATCATCGCTTCGAAAGCAGGAGATGACGCTCTCCAGCCAGATCATGGTTCCATCCATGCGCTGGTGTCGATAAAGAATACATTCCGTTGATGATCCCGATTGCACCTTGGCCAGAGCGTCTTGCCAGGCGGACTTCGTCTGGTCATCCCTGTCATCCAGTACGCTGGTGCCGATCACGCTTTCTGTATCTCTTTCGAATATTCTCGCTGCAGCGGGCGATACATATTGCCGGACGCCCGCCAAGGAGATCTTTTCAATGACGTCGGGTGAAGCATTGGCAATAAGGCGGAATTCCGCTTCTCGGGCGGCGACTTTCTGATCCCCGATCTCCCTGAGTTCGATCTGCCTGATCCACCTTATGGCCATGGCGGTGCCGATCAAATAGGCGAGAATGATGCTAAGCCAGGGATATTTCGACTGCTTAAGCCAGTCGTCAAAGATCGATGCCTTGGTTTGCGTGGCGATCGCTGTCACGCCCGTGTCCGTGCTACGATAGAACCCGCTGATGCGCTTTGTGCCATCGAAACGCGAGACATATTCGTAATTGCCGCGCAGCTTCTTCATGATCTGATCACGATAAAGCGTGCTGTCAGCAACATTTGCACCCATCGCCTTTAGATCTATCGGCAGGCGAAGCAGAATGGCGCCGTCCTTGCGCAGCAGGGCAAAGGCATTCTCCTCGTTCACCTCGAAGGTTTCAATGAAGCGGGAGAAATGATCCATGTCGATGGTTGCGATCATAATGCCGGCCAAGCTTCCGTCGGGATTGTCAATCCGCTGGCTTATCGGCAGGAACCAGCGGCCATTTGTCTGGCTTTGAGACGGAAGGCCGAAACGCGGTTGCGTCGACGCATTCGATTTGTGGAACAGAAAATATTCGCGGTCGGACAGATCCATGCCTGCGGAATTCGCAGCAAACGTCGACCCGATCAGACGGCCTTGCGCATCGGCATAGGCAAGGCTTCGCAACAATGGGGATGTCTTGACCACGCGCAACATCTCCTCAAGCAGATGTTGCATTTTGGCTTCGTCGCCCAGCGCATCTCTAGCATGAGCGGAAAGGTTGTTCAGAGGCTGCTGAGCGAGCGCCAGTATGTCGTCGGTATGAAGCGCCATGGCGCGCGCCGTTTCCATCTGGCGGGTGTTTGCGCTTTGCAGCAGCCGCTGCCAGTTGGTGTACTCGGCCCAGATGCCAAGACAGGCAAACACGGCCCCGACGGCAAGAACGACGGCGAGACGGAGGCGGGACCTTTTCTTCATACTTTGGGAAGACATGCAATCTAGCTGTTGAGGTTCAGATTCGCTAATCTTCTGCCAAATAAATGAAATAAATTCTAATCTTCATTCGAATGTGCGAAAGACTTAATGCCCGGATTGGTGGAAATATAACGGCGTGAACCAGACCTTAACGACGCGGCAGGGTGCCCGCTTAATTTTTTTGAACTGCACCCATTTCGGCAGGACAGGCTGGCACAACCAAAAGGCTCGAGCACAGACTTGACGTCGATCTCAGCGCAAAATTAGGGTCTTTAGTAAGTGCGCATCTCGTCGGAATTGGGTCTGCGGATTACACCCAGCCTGCTTTCTTGAAACGGTAATAAAGAATGGCGCATAGAACCACAATGACCGCTATCACGACGTAATATCCGTACTCGGTCTTCAGCTCAGGCATGTTTTCGAAGTTCATCCCATATATGCCAGCGATAGCGGTTGGTACCGCCAGGATCGCCGCCCACGCAGCAAGCTGTCGAGTGATCGCGCCTTGTCGTTGTTGCTCGAGAAGATTTGCGGCTTCGAACACGGATGTGACGATGTCGCGCAGGCCGATCACCATGTTTTCCACGCGGCGGACATGATCATGAACATCCCTGAAGAACGGCCGTGCATTATTGTCGACGCAGGGCAGTTCAAGATGGGCGAGTTTGCTGGCGACTTCCGCCATTGGGCCGATCACCCTCTGAAACTTGATGACCTGCCTGCGCATCCGGAAAATCCTGCGAATCTGCTCCGGTTCGAGGAAGGAAATGAGGACGTGCTTTTCGATCTCAAGCACCCGGTCTTCGATCGTTTCGACGAGTGGCAAATAACCATCGACGATGAAATCGAGAATGCCGTGGAGAACATAATCGGGACCGTGGGAGAGAAGCTGCGGTGCCTGCTCGAGTTGCTCACGTAGTTTCTGGTGGGATCGTGCCGATCCGTGCCGGACTGTTATGACGTGCTGTTGGCCGACAAAGATACAGGTCTCACCATAGATGATCTTGTCGTTCTCCAAGTGTGCGGTCTTGGCGACGACGAATAGCTGATCTCCATAAATGTCGACTTTGGGCACCTGCCGTCCATTGAGCGCGTCTTCGACCGCAAGGGAATGAAGCCCGAACATTGCCTTGAGGTGCGCCATTTCTTCGACCGTCGGATCGGTCAGTCCGATCCACACAAAGTCGCCCGCGGTGGTTTCGAAGGGTTGCGAAGTGAGTGCGACCGCGTCGGCGCGCTTACCGTTGCGGTAGAGATAGGATGCGACGACTGTCATCTGAATCCGTTGAAGCTGCTAGATCGAGAGGTGGGATAGATAAAGTGATCGAGGACTTGATAAGTGCAAAGCCGACGGGGAGGTAGGGCTTAACGATCGTCGGACGAGTAAGCAATCGGCACTAGTCGAGTTTGCAAGCGTCGAGATGATCAGCCCCGCATTCGACGTTTTCGCTTCTCGACGGTGTACGGCTGGTTTCTCAAGCGTCTAGATGCATTCTCCTTACGACCTCACATGCATGTGGTGGAACAGTTTTACATACATGGCAAGCGCTGTCATCAAAGGTAATAGCTACGCTCTAAAAACAAGAAGGCCGGGGCGAACCGCACCGGCCTTCCGGCTGTTTCTCAGCAAAGAGGCCCTCTTCGAAGAGCCTCACTGCGTTTAGTTACTTACGATACGCAAGGCCGCCCCACACGCGACCTTCGTCGCGGTGACGTCCGCCGTGCACGCCGCCGATATAAGCAGCAACTGCCGCCACAAGTGACGAAGCTGCCAGGAGGAATGCTGTGAGGATGCCTGTGATTCGAGCCTTTTCTGCCGCGTCTGCCGCTGCTGTCTTAGCGTCCTCGGCCGCCTTCACAGCTTGTGCCTTAAGTTCTTCGAGCTTCTTTTGTGCCGCATCAACCTTTTGCTGTGCTGCCGTACGCACAGCCTGCACACGCTCGACCGTTTGATTCACCCGCGTCTGTGCGTCAGCTTGCGGGATACCGGTGCGAGCAACAATCTGGTTGGCCAACCACGCCTTATCACCATCCGATATTTCGCCCGTGGAAAGCAGATTGCTCAGGATCCCGCCAGCTTGACGCTGAAAGTCAGCAGCGTTCGGATCGGTCCCAGGAGCAGGCGTGTCAGTTCGCAGCATTGTATCGATGAAATAGTCGATTGGGTTCGTCTTAAGTCCCTGTGGCAGAGACTGTTCGATGCTTGGAGCGGCAGCTTGTCCCGCGCCCTGAGCAACACCACCTAGGGCATTACCAGCGCCAGATACGACGCCGCCCGCCAACTGACCTACACCTTGCGCTGCGCCGCCCACGGCAGAGCCGGTTGCCTCAACCGCTGTCTGTGCGACACTGCCGACTGCCTTAGCGCCGCCCGAAATGACGCCGAGCGCCAGAAATGCTGAAACGACGGTGCCAATGCCCCACACAACAAGGCCATTCACACCGTCTCGGGTAGTCCGTTCATCGCGTAATGTGGTATCCGAAACTGGGCGTCGCATGCGCCCCGCAATGTAACCGCCGAGCATGTAAGACGCGACCATCGAGACCACCACGAACAAGCCGGTGATGATGAGCCATGTTGTACTGATGTCTCCGCCGTTGTCGGCCGAGATTGCATTCAATCCCAATCCTCCGGCGAAAGCCGTGAATACCGCCATCGTACCTGACGCGATAGCAGTTCCAGCAAAAATCGCTGGCCAGTCGACGTAGCTGCGATTTGGGTTCTCAACCAATTCAGATCCTACCATCAACGTAACCCCAACAGAGAGAGAACAAACAGGACAACTACGACTAGTCCCACCAAGTAAATGATCGAGTTCATGAGGGTCTCCTCTAAAGAAATCAGTCCCAAGTGTGCAGCTGATCTGAAGCTTATTATCGCCTCCTGCACGCAAAGAGCGGCGCAGCCTGACCGACTGCGTTTTAGCGAAACATAAACACTTCAAACGAGACATCGTTCCGCCTACAAATGACCAGATATTTCATTGCTTCACCGAGCACACAAACAGCGCCAGTTCACGCCCGACCGGTTGATCGCGCAGTTTCAGCGCGGAGCGCTCTCGGTTCCATAATTTGGCCTATCTCGCAAACATCCGGTTTTGGGCACCGTTGGAGCTAATTTGCGCAAGTCTCTGTGCAATCACCCCGCAAGCAAGGACTAGATCCGCTTAAGAAGCCCGTCGCTAACCGCCGCGGAGTCTCTGAGTTTACGGAGGATCAATTGCTTTTGGGGGCGCGCGTCGTCGGGAGGAGACATCATCAGCGGAAAATGCAAATCCACGGGGGATGGCATGATAACGGCGGAGTCTTGTCGTGGCGTCTCAATGACGCTCATTCCTGAACGACGTCATTCACCAAAAATACGATAGCATCTCCGGGCAGCAGTAAGTCGTTGGGGAAATATAAAAATCCAATGTCGCATCGCGGGCTTTACTTCCAACCTCACACCTGATTGCGCACACTCCCGACGACAAACATCAAATTCTCAATCCGCAAAGTCCACAGAACATTAGCCTCGGGACAGCGCTGCCACCTTTTAAAAGCGTGACCTCGGTGTCGTTGAACACACATGGCGTGTCGGAATCCAAAACGTTTAGGTAAGCCTCACGTGGTCTCCTGTCTGCACACTTCCCTCGGAGGTGAGGCTTGACGTCAAACAGGGTTTCAGGAACAAAAGTCTTATAGTAACGAAATCGGAAAGCGTCACTCGGGACACAGCGATATAGATACTTTCCGGAAATTTTCCGAGCGTGGGTGGTGGGCTCGTATGCTGGATTCAACTCGTTCCTTCATCAACGCAAGGACCCGCTTGCGTGCGGTTTTCAGATCGCGTGACAGGATGTTGGAGTATCGGGTATGAAACATCTCCGGAACCGTCAGGACAGCACGCCCAGCAAGCGATTAAAGGTTGGATTTGTTCTTTCGAAGTCCTTTACGCTATCGCCATTCGCGTTGTTCATCGATACGCTTCGGCTTGCAAGTGACGAGACAGACCATTCCGGACGCGTCTTTGCCGACTGGCATGTTCTCGGCAGCACGCGACATTTGATTACGTCAAGCTGCGGTGTTCAGATCGCGCCGACGAGTGACTTCATCGATCCCGTCAATTTCGATTACATCGTTGTCGTGGGTGGGCTCCTGAGCGTGCCGGAACCGGTCGATTACACGACCATGACGTTCCTCAAAAATGCCGCTGCGAAGGGCGTAAGGATGATCGGCGTCTGCACCGGATCATTCATTCTTGCTGAAGCCGGCCTGCTTGATGGTCATGAGGTTTGTGTCAGTTGGCTTCACTACCAGGCGTTTCAGGAGCGTTTTCCGCATCTCGTTGTGCGTCCCGATCGCCTGTTTCATCTCGAAGGGCGAAGGGGGTCTTGTGCGGGCGGCAGCAGTTCGGCGGATTTGGCGAACGTCATCGTGGAGCGCCATATCGGTCGGGACGCGGCCCGCAATGCGCTTGAGGTTCTCCAGATGGAGAGGGTGAGGAGCTCCAGTGCACCGCAATCGCGCCAGCCGCTCAGGATGCAAGTCAAGGAACCACGTGTTCTCGCTGCCCTGATCACGATGGAGCAGCATCTGTCGGGCGACATCACCACAGAACGGCTTGCAAAGTCGGTAGGCCTCTGCCGTAGACAGCTGGAGCGTTTGTTCGAAACGACGATCGGTATGCCGCCTGCGGCAGCTTACAGGCAGCTTCGCCTCGAGCGTGCGTTCGAGTTGTTGACGAAAACAGACCGCGAAGTTACCGAAGTTGCCTTCGACGTGGGTTACGTGAACCCCTCGCACTTCACCAAGTCCTTCAAGCTGGCTTTTGGTGAAACGCCGTCGAGCGCCAGATCCAAGAGGTTGGCTGAAGGCACATCTCAATAGAACATTGATCTTTTTCCGACACGATTGCGGCTCTATCGCATTGCTATCCGGATAGTGCTTCACCCGATCAATCGTACCAGGTAGAAGGAACGAGCGGCGTCACCGCCCGGTCTCGATCCTAGCCATCGAACGGCGAAACGATCTAACGATAGCGCGCAAGGCTAAGGGAGTCGTTCGGCACAAAATGCGCGGAGAAGCCGCTTGACCACTCTGCTTGTCGTGTCTTCGAAATAGGGCCTTAATCGATCACGATAAAGGCCCTATCTCACAGACATCGTGCGAACTCAGCCCAGAACGAAGCGAGAGAATGCAAGCGAGTTTTTCGCATCCTCATCCATCTTCGCAGCATCAGCGCCGCCCGTCAGATCGCGCCAGACCTTGATATCGGAGCCGATCGTGCCGCCGGTTTTGACGAAGGGTTCCATGACGACTGCGCCGGTATAGTTGATTTCCCGTAGCGCTGCGCCAATCTCATGCCATGGCATTCTACCCTTGCCCGGTACACGGCGGTTGCTCTCACCGGTGTGAAAATGACCGAGAAGAGGGCCTGCAGTGCGAATTGCATCGCCAAAGCTGTCTTCCTCGATGTTCATGTGGAACGTGTCGAGCATGACTTTGACGTTGGACTTGCCAACATCCTTCACGAATGCAACGCCTTCGGCAGCCGTGTTGAGAACGTGGTTCTCGAAGCGGTTCAAAACTTCGATACACAGATTGATGCCGAGATCGTTGGCGAAATCCGCAATGCCGTGAATACCTTCCACGCCACGTGCACGGTCGCCTTCTTTGTCCACCGGCTGCGAATAGTCGATCGGCCAATAGGAATGCAGCGCGCCACCGATCGTGTGAATATCGAGCTTGGCGACGTTGCTCAGCGTCTTCTCGAAGAACGCCTTGCCTGCCTCCCGCACAGCCTTATCGGGCGAGGACAGGTTCTTCGACTTGGATGGACCGATACCTGCCGTCAGAATGATGCCGTTGTCGCGGGCGCTTTGCTTGATGGTCGCGAGTTCGGCATCGCTATAGTCATTGATATGATGAGCGGCAACTTCGATCACGTCGAAGCCGAGCTTGGCGACCTTCTCTACATAAGGGCCGAACTTGGCGCTCCACTCATGTTCCCAGTAGGAGTAATAGATTCCGTGTTTCATAGCAGGCTCTCGCTGTTGTCGTTTGATGTCTGTCTTGATTGCAAAAGTGGTGTTAGGGGCCGAGCAGGATGCGGCAGCGTTTCACTCTCTCCCTGGATTCTTCAGCCTGAGATCGGGCTCGGCGGCGGTTTTCATGATGAAAATTCCGTTTGGCAGATCGTTTTCCTCGACCTTGCGATCGATTTCGGCCTCATCGAGACCGAAACCGCGCCAACGCGCCCGTAGCCGCTCACGCAGGTCATCCTCCTCGACATCGACGAAGACCGTGAAATCAAAGATCGGTTTCAGCCTGTCCCACGGAGATTGCTTCGCTAGCAGATAGTTGCCCTCGCAGACGATGATTTCCACCGATTGCGGAATGAGCCGGCCGCCGGCGCGCGCGATCTCGATGGACCGATCAAAGACAGGAACGGCGATAACGTCGTCTTCGTTGGCCTTAAGGCGCTCCAGCATGTGCCGCAGGCCGTGAACGTCGAAGGTATCGATCGCACCCTTGAAGGCGCGTCTACCCATAGCCTCCAGAACTGCGTCGTCGTAGTGATAGCCGTCCATGGGAAATAGCGCTGCAGCGATACCGCTTTCGCTGATAATATGGTCCACGACACGTTCGGCGATGGTGGATTTGCCCGATCCCGGCGCACCGGCAATCGCGATCATGAGCCTTTGCCGCTGATTGTCGGAGAAACGTTTCATGGCTAGGCTGGCGATTTCACGGGCGTTGTCTTCAATGATAGTCAAGGCTTTGGCTCGCATGATGATTTTAAAGAGGGTTTTCTCGGGCCGTTAGCGGCTGGCAAAGAGGCCGTATTGAGCGGCCTTGTCGCGTAGGAACGGAATTCCCTTGTCAAGTACGTCCTCTGCACTGGGGGCGACCGCTCGCCAGGTGGAGGTTGGGCCTGCCATGAAATCAGGCAACCCGCCGAAGCTTTCCAGAACTAGAAGTCCGTCGAAATCAATGGCCGCAAGCGCACCGAAAAGTTCGTCCCAGGCGATGTTGCCAAAACCGGGAGTGCCGCGGTCGCTTTCCGACATGTGCATGTATTTCAGGTGATCCCGCGCAGCGACAATTCCGCTCGCCAGACCCTTTTCCTCTAGGTTCATGTGGAACGTGTCGAGATGGACGAAGACGTTCTCCATGCCGATGCGCTCGACGAGATCAACCACTTGTTGCGCGGTATTGAGGAGATGGTTTTCGTAGCGATTGACCGCTTCGATACCAAACTGCAGGCCGAGCGATTTTGCGTGTTTTGCGACGGCACCCAAGGCACGGGTCAGATTGTCATATTCGCCGGGCGTCGGTGCAAAGCCCGTACGTTCGGTCGTTCCACCGAAGGTGACGCCGGTGAGTGCTTCGGCACCGATCTCTGCAGCCTTGTCGAGAGCAGCCGTCAGGTGATCGATTGCCGCGTCAGGGCGAGCCGAGGCCCAGGCATGTTCCGGCAAAACCAGCGAACATGTTGCCCGCAGCTCATGCTTGTCGAGAAGCGCGCGGCTATGGGCTGCATCGACCGAGGAAATGTCGAAAAACGGTATTTCGATATAGTCCTGCTTGTAGTTCGCGGCTCCCGCAATGGCGCGTTCGGCGCTTGCGTGGTCCCATACGCTCGTCCACATCATTGCGTGAACACCAAATCCTTGCATCTTATGCTTTCCTTCTGCGCGATGTGGCGAATCTCGACGCCAACGTCCTTGCCGCCATGACGACGATCATCAACACGCCCCACAGCGCCGTGGCAAGATGCTGGTTCGCGCCCATGAGGTTTAGACCGGAGGACAGAAGCTGGAGAACGATCAGCGCAACGAAGACCGGCAGGACACGACCGAAGCCGCCGAATGGATTGATACCACCCAGAAATGCGGCGAGTACCGTGATCAGAAGGTAGGACTCGCCATGTCCGACACGCACGGAGTTGAAACGGGCCAGCATGATAAGACCTGCAATCGCGCACATCACACCCGACAGTGTGTAGACAAGGATCAGGATACGCCGGGTGTTAAGGCCTGAGTAGCGGGCGGATTCGATATTGGAACCGATCATCAAGAGCCCGAAGCCGAGCTTTGCCCTAGTCAGCAACACATGCCATAGCCCGACGCAAGCGATGAATATGATGAGCGGGATGGGCAGGCCGAGAACCGAACCGTGACCGATTGTGGACACGTAATCAGGAAAGCCGGAAATATCGCCGCCGCGCGTGAGGAATTCACCAAGCCCGCGCAGGAAGATCATCATCGATAGGGTGACGAGGATGGGATGCGCCCGCGTGTAGGCAATGGCCGCACCTGTGAGCGCGCCAGCGGCTGCGCCGGTGAGGAGCGCGGCAAGACACGCCAGAAGAAAGGCGCTCGGCGGTGCGTTTACCCCGCCGTGGGCCTGCAACACCCATGCTGCGGCAAGGCCCGAAAGGTTGGCGGCGAATGTGATCGACAGGTTAATCCCACCGGTCAAAAGCGGAAGCAGCATGGCGAGCGTCAGAAGGCCGAGTTCGGGAAGCTGGAAAGCCACTGAACCGAAGGTCCCAGCCGACAGAAAATTATCCGCCAGCGTTCCGAAGACGACCATGACAGCGACAAAGGCAACGAGGGGTCCCGCCATGTCCGCGCCGAACGTCGCGTTGAACTTTTGCGTGAAGGATGTCATCGGCGCGCGCTTCCCTGTTTTGAACTCTTCATGGCGGACGGCAGAAGTTTATCGAAGCGGGTCGAAGAGAGCGTGATGGCGATGAGAATGATGGCGCCGACGACCATCTTGAAGGCGAAGGGCGATACGCCCATCAGGTTGAGACCGTTCTGAGTTATTGAAACAAGCAGAACGCCAAGCACGCAGCCTATGACCGACCCCTTGCCGCCGCCAAGCCTGGCACCGCCGAGAACGGTTGCGGCGAGAACATCGAGCTCGCGGCCATAGAGCGCGTTTGGCACAACCTCCTGCGCGTAATGCGCCTGCATCAGTCCGGCAATTCCAGCCATGAGGCCGAGCCAACCAAACGAAAGATAATGCATCGCGCCGATGTTGATGCCGAAGCGTCGAGCGCCTTCCGGATTGTCTCCGAATGCGTAGAGCTGACGACCGATGGTGGTGCGCGAGATCATGAACCAGGTGGCGATGCAGCAGAGGATCATCACGACGACCGGCAGCGTCAATTCAATCCAGGACCCGTCGCTCATCTCGTGTTCGTAGAAGACGACACGGGTGGAAAGCCACTCCGGCAGATCGTAGATCGAGACCCCCTTGGTGAAGAACATCAGGAGACCGAAGAAGATGTTGAAGGTGGAGATCGTCGCGACGATGGAGATGATCTTCAGCCGCCAGACGAGAAACGCATTGATGACGCCAAGGCCGATACCGACACCACCGGCGATGATGAAGCCCTCTGCCCAGTTGCCACCGCCGAGCGCGGAAAGAGCAAGCACAGTCACATATTGGACGACGGACGCCGCGACGGCGAAGGAGATGTCGATGCCACCTGAAATCAAAACGACCAGCAGGCCGACGGCGAAGATGATGTTGACGGCGGAAACATTCAGCACGTCGAAAGCGTTCGAAACGGTCAAAAAGCGATCGGTCCCGATCGACAGGCCTGCGCAGAGCAGGATCGTCACGACGACCAGCGCGAATTCGGTAGTATTTCCCAGGATCAGCCTACGCATAGATGGCAGTCTCCAGTTCGGTCATAGACATGGCACGTGGATCGTAGGTCGCGTGGAAGCGTCCTTCGACCATGTGAACGATCCGGTCTGAATTGAAATAGACCTCCGGTGCTTCATCGGAGATCAGGATGATGGAGAGGCCTTGAGCCGCAAGCTTGCGAACAATCTCGAAAATACCGGCGCGCGCGCCGACATCGACGCCAACGGTCGGTGCATCGAGTATGAGGATTTTCGGGCCGATCGCCAGCCATTTGGCAATGGCGACACGTTGCTGGTTGCCGCCGGACAGCGTGCGGATCGGGTCTTCCGGCTGGCCGATCTTGACGCCGAGCGAGCCGATCCAGTTCTTGACGACCGTGGCTTTTTTCGACGGCGAAATCAGCCCTCCGACAAGCAATTTATCGAGTGAAGCCATGATGAGATTGTCGGCAATCGATTGCGGCTGGTTGAGCCCGAGTGACAGACGGTCTTCGGAGAGATAGGCAATACCTGCCCGAATGGCGTCGCGGTTCGAGCCGAACTTCACCGGTTTGCCTTCGAGCCGAATTTCACCGGCATGCGGACGATGCATTCCAAACAGCGTCAAAGCGAGTTCTGTGCGGCCGGCGCCAAGCAGACCAGTAATGCCGAGCGTTTCCCCCCGGCGCAGTTCGAAGGAAACATCTTCGAATTCGCCATGCCGCGTCAGTCCGCGAACTGAGAGTACAACAGGCTGATCGTCATGGTCGGTAGCGATGACGGCGCTATCGAAGAGGCGGCCAGTCATGAGTTCCGTGACGCGCGACTGCGTCATGCCCTCGACCGGATAGACGCCGACAAGCGAGCCGTCGCGCAGCACCGTGATCCGGTTCGATATTTCGAGCACTTCGGCCAGTCGATGGGAAACGAAAACGACGGCCACGCCCGACGCTGACAGATTGCGCACGATGTCGATCAGATAATCGGTTTCAGATTGCGTCAGCGAGGCTGTCGGCTCGTCCATGAAAACCAGACGCGCCTCACCGACCAGGGCACGCGCGATGGCGACGATCTGGCGCTGCGCAATGGGAAGTTCCTTGAGCGGACGATCCAAGTCGATCTCGACCCCGAGCCGGGCCAAGGCCTGTTCGGCGGCATTTCGGATTGCGGTCTTATCGACCAGCCCGAATTTGCCCTTCATGGCGTGCTGGAAGCCAATATTCTCGGCGACCGTCATTTCATCGAAAAGCGCCAGATCCTGCCAGATCACCTGAATGCCAAGAGACTGAGCAAGCGCCGGCGTCATGGCTGGGACTGCCCTGCCGTCGAACAGCAGTTCCGCGCCCGCTTCCGGTTTGTAGACGCCGGTGATGACTTTGATGAGCGTGCTCTTGCCGCAGCCGTTTTCGCCGGCCAGACAATGCACCTCGCCAGGATTGACCTCGAAAGCAACGCTCTTGAGCGCTCTAACGCCGCCGAAGGTTACGCTGATATTCTTCAAGGACAAGAGCGGTTTGTCGCTCATGGCGCAATTATCTCCCTTCGCCCGGCTGGAGCAGGGCGTTATTCATTTTCTTGTTTTTGTTGATGATACCGTCGCGTAAACGGTTGGACTACGCGACGATAATCCGATTGACCACCCGTGATGCATAAGCGTCACGGGTGCAATCGCTGTGCCTGAAGCGGCTTAGAGACCCATGCCGACCAGCTTGTCGATGCTTTCCTTGTCGATCTTCAGCAGCTGATCGACAACGATCGTGTTACCCTCGGGGTTGATCTTCCCAAGACCTGGGATATCGTCGCCAGCCTTGGGTGTTTCACCCTTGGAGAGACGATCTGCCAGGGTGACGAAGACTTCGCCGGCCTGCTTGGGGTTCCACATGAAGCCGCCGGTCAGAGCGCCGCTCTTGATGAGCTTGGCGCCCTGTCCGGGAGAAAAGGGACCGATGACAAAGACTTTGCCATCCTTGCGGCGTTCTTCCACAGCGCGTCCAGCGCCGATAGGGCCTTGCGAACCGAAGGCCAGGAAGCCCTTGAGATCCTGATTTGCAGACATGAGGTCGAGCGCTGTGGAGCGGCTCTTGTCCAAATCTTCTGCAACGCCATAACGGTCGCCAACGAGCTTCATGTCCGGATAATTCGCCTTGATGTAGGCAATTGCTGCGTCAGCCCAGGCGTTGTGCAGCGGAACGGTGAGCGAGCCGACGAAGACGGCATAGGAGCCTTTGCCGCCCATCTTTTCACCGAGAAGCTTGCCATGCGCTTCGCCGAAGCCTTTGGCGGATGCCAGTTCGAAATCCCAGTCCGCGCCCTGCTGCTTCGGGGATTCATGAGTGATGACCTTGATGCCGGCTTCCTGTGCCTTTTTCAGCACGGGCTCAAGCACCTTCGCATCGTTTGGAACGACGCCGATGACATCGACCTTCTGTGCGATCAGGTCTTCGATGGCGCGAACCTGAAGGGCAGGGTCGGCGCTGGTTGGGCCGACCATGAAGCCGTTGACGCCGAGCTTGGCGCTCTGCTCCTTGATGCCTGCCTCCATGGCATTGAACCACGGAATACCGCCGATCTTGACCACGACGCCCACCTTGGGTCCTTCTGCAAAAGCTGCGGATGCGAGCAAGGCAAGAGACAGACCCAGTGCGGCTGAAATGATTTTCTTCATGAATGTTCCTCCTCCAAAAGACGTGTACAGCAGGTGTCTCGCCACAGCTTTTGAGCTCTGTGTGCGATCGCTTCGATCTCGGCTATTCGAGATTTTCCTCCTGCTACTCCCATAGCGCGCATCGTTTGCACAATCGATATTTCAAAGTTGCACAATCGATGGTGCATGGAGGTTAGGCGCGATTTTTACTTCCGTCAAGAGGCGGATTGCTCTACACATCGATTTCGCAAGGAGGACGAGAAATGGCAGACCTGACCTCGAAGAAGGCCACGATCTACGATCTGTCGGTATTGTCGGGGGCTTCGGCTTCGACGGTCAGCGCAGTGCTGAATGGAAGCTGGCGTAAGCGCCGTATCTCGGAGGAAACTGCCGGGAAAATTCTCTCGCTGGCAAAGGCCCAACGCTACACCGCCAATCTTCAGGCAAGGGGGTTGCGCAGCTCTAAATCGGGTCTCGTCGGATTGCTGGTTCCGGTTTATGAGAACCGGTTCTTTTCCTCCATGGCGCAGGCGTTCGAGGCCGAAGCGCGCAAGCGGGGCCTCTCGCCGATGGTGGTCTCCGGGCGGCGTGATCCTGAGGCAGAGCGCAAGACAGTTGAGACATTGATCGCTTACTCGATCGACGCGCTGTTTATCGCGGGTGTCGCCAATCCCGATGGCGTTCATCAGGTTTGCGCCGGTGCAGCCCTGCCGCACGTCAATCTCGATCTTCCTGGCAAGCTTGCTTCATCCGTAATTTCCGACAACAGACATGGTGCGGAGATACTGACACGTGCGATACTGGAGCATGCGTCACGCGACGGCGCGCTTTCGCCTGATGACGTGGTGCTGTTCGGTGGACATGACGACCATGCGAGTCTGGAACGTATCGCAGGATTTGATGCAGCCAAGAATGCTTATTTCGGAACGGTCTGCAGCAGAGTAGCGGTGGAAAAGACAGGCTACTCACCGCGTATGACGGATATTGTCCTTGAAAACTATTTCATGCGCCACGGCCGTTTGCCGCGTTGCTTCTTCGTCAATTCGTCCATCAATTTCGAGGGTCTTCTGCGTTTTATGGGGCGGCATGATCCGGCGGTGGTCGCGAACATCGTGGTCGGCTGTTTCGACTACGATCCCTTCGCGTCGTTCCTGCCGTTTCCGGTCTACATGATCAAACCCGATATTTCGAAAATGCTGGAAGTCGGTTTCGAACTTCTGGATTCGTCGCCGGGCGAGCCGTGTGTGACCATTATCGAGCCACAGCTGATACCGCCGCGCACTGCGCTGACCGGCCCGCTCGACGATGTCAGTGAAACCCTGCGCACTTAATGAACAACGTGAAGGCATGATCAAGCCGAGGTCACTCGCAAGGCGTGCCTCGGCCAATCCATAATCAGAAATCCCGCAGCGATCTTATACTTGCCTGAAGGGTGCAAAAGGCGTGGTAGCGCCGATCATGCAGTTGCTGGAGCGTTCCAGAGGCGGGCTCGCATGTCTTGCCGGGCTTGCTGAGCTTTTGCATTCCCTGTTTGAGACCGGTGAAGACCTGCGCAGCGGTTGCGCCGAGAAGGGCCGCTCCCAAGAGGACAGGCTCTGCGGTCTGCGGCGCGATAACAGGCTTGCCGCTGGCATCGGCAAGAAGTTGGCGGATGAGATCATGCTGGCCCGCGCCGCCGCTGATAATGATCTGGTCGATCCCTGCGCCCGCCTTCGTCTGTGCCTCGATGATCTGTCGAAGCCCGTAGCCGATCCCGCACAAACCGGCCACATAGAGGGCGACGAGACTGTCGAGATCGCGCTCCATCCCAAGCCCAGCAATGACGGCGCGAGCAGCCGGATCGGCAAACGGTGCGCGGTTTCCGAGGAATTCAGGGACCACATGAAGGCCTCTGGCCAGCGTTACGACCTGAGAAGGAGAAGCGCTGGTGGCAGATGCCATGTTGGCGAGCATGACGGGAAGCGCAACGCCGGCAGAGCGCGCCTTTTCATGCGCCTCGGGAAAAGCGGGATGAAGGCTGATCAGATGGTCGATGGCCGCACCGGCAGCACTTTGTCCGCCCTCATTCAACCACAGGCCAGGCACCATGGCAGAGTAGTAAGGACCCCAGACACCGGGAACGAATTTCGGCTCCTCGGTCGAGGTCAGCGTACAGGAGGACGTGCCGAAGACATAGGCGAGGTTTGATTCGGGCGTTCCACCGATCCCGACCGTGCCGATGCCGCCTGCATGCGCATCGATCATGCCGGCAGAGACAGGCGTACCCGGTAAAAGGCCGAAATCTTCCGCAGACTTGGCCGTCAGCCCTTGACCGACCGGCGTACCGGGCTCGACGATCTCCTGCCCAATGCGGGCAAAGTTCTCATCAGCCAGTTCCGCTAGACAGATCTGGCGGAAATAGCTCGGGTCCCACCGCTGCTCATGGGCAATATACGTCCATTTGCATGCCACCGTGCAGGTGGAACGCGCGAGACTTCCCGTTGCTCTCCATGTGAGAAAATCAGCGAGATCGAAGAACTGCCATGTCTTTGCAAAGATCTCCGGCCGATTTTCCTTTAGCCATAACAGCTTTGGCGTCTGCATTTCAGGTGATATGCGTCCGCCGACATAGCGTAGAACATCATGGCCTTGCGCATTGATGCGCTCTGCCTGTTCTACTGCACGGTGATCCATCCAGACGATGATGTCTCTGGCCGGGATTTCAGATGGGCCGACCGGCAAAGACCGCCCGCCTTCGCCCAGCACCACGAGCGAGCAGGTGGCGTCGAAGCCTATGCCCACGATATCTTCCGGCGAAACGCCTGCGCGTGAAACCGCTGTGCGCACGGCATATGAGACTGCCTGCCAGATATTCTCGCTCGACTGCTCCACCATGTGGTGGGCATCCCTATAGATGTCGATGTCGTGCTTGGCCGTTCCAAGGCAATCGCCTTCCTCATCAAAAATGCCGGCGCGCGCACTGCCGGTACCGACATCGACGCCGATGAAATATCTGGAACGGCTCATGGAAAACTCTCCCGCATTACAACTCCACCTCAATCCCGGCTACAGATCGACGCTGTTGGGCAGGATCACGAGATCTCGTATCACGACATTGCGGGGGCGGGACAGCATGAAATAGACAGCTTCGGCGACTTCTTGCGGCTGCATCAGGCTTCCATTGGCAAGCGCCTCCTCCATCTTTGCTTTCGGCCAGTCATCAAGAAGAGCCGTGACAACCGGGCCGGGCAACACTGCGCCGACGCGCACGCCATGGGGCGCAACTTGGCGGCGAGTGGAATGGACGAAAGCCTGGACGGCGAATTTGGACGCGGTGTAAATCGGCTCCCAAACGACAGGAACCACACCGGCGACAGAGCTGGTAAATAGAATGTCGCCGCTCTTTTGAGCGATCATGTGCGGAAGCACGGCGTGAACGCCACGGAAGGCAGCGTTGATATTCAGATTGAGCATCCTGTCCCAGCTGTCGGGATCGCCTTCTGCGACAGCACCGCCGATATAGGCGCCCGCATTGGCATGGAAGATATCGAGCCGTCCGGCTTCAGCGAGAATGCGCGGAAGCATCCCTGAAACTTCTTGGCCGTCAAGGAGATTGACGACGAGCATACGGCAGCGCTCTCCAAGCTCTGAACAGAGCGCCCGCAAACGGTCCTCGGCGCGATCGATCAGAACAACTGTCGCATTCTCATCGAGAAGTTTGCGTGCGCAAGCCAGGCCAATGCCGGATGCCGCACCGGTGATGGCTGCAACCTTGCCTTCAAAGCTATCGGTCATGTGAGGCTTCCTCCCTACAGTCATTATGCCTTTGTCAATCGAACGTTTGTCAGATCTCTTGTTTTGCGTTCCTGAACGACGATGGGCGCTTTTTCGGCCTCAATCTCAGAGCGCCTTGCCGTCCGCAGTGAAGAGATAAATGTGCGCATGGTCGATATCCGCGCTGATTGTCTCGCCCTGCGTCACATCCGGCCGGCCGTTCACCACAATGGTGACTTGTTCTGCTGGCGTACGGGCATAGACCTGGGTAGAGCCCCCCAGATTTTCGGCGAAATCGAGGGTGAGGTTAAGCATGGAATGGCCGGTGCCGATCCTGATATGCTCGGGCCTAAGGCCAACGGTGACGATATCTCCGGGGCGGAGCGTGTTGCTTCGCGGATGGCTGAGCACGAGGCTTTGCCCTTCAAATGCGGGATGCGAAAGACGCAGGCTCGTCGCATCCGCACCCTCGACTTTAGCGGCCAAGAAGTTCATTTTCGGCGAGCCGATGAAGCCTGCGACAAAGGTATTGGCTGGACGGTCGTAAAGTTCTGTCGGAGAACCGATCTGCTCAACCAGACCGGCGCGCAGAACCACGATACGGTCTGCAAGAGTCATCGCCTCTACCTGGTCGTGTGTGACATAGACCATCGTGGCGCCGAGATTGCGGTGAAGCTTGGCAATTTCGACGCGCATCTGGCTTCGCAACTCCGCATCGAGGTTGGACAGCGGCTCGTCGAATAGAAAGATTTTCGGATTGCGTACGATCGAGCGGCCAATGGCGACGCGTTGGCGCTGGCCACCGGACAAGGCGCGTGGTTTGCGTTCGAGAAGCGGCTCGATCTGAAGGATGCGGGCGGCATCGCCGACGCGTCGTTTGATCTCCTCTTCGGACAGCTTCGCCATGCGCAGACCGAACGCCATGTTGTCGAACACGCTCATATGCGGATAGAGCGCATAGGACTGGAACACCATCGAAACTTCACGCTTGGCCGGCTCTTCGTAGGTTACATCCTTTCCATCGATCAGGACCTTACCCGAACTCACGTCCTCCAATCCGGCAATCATGCGCAGCAGCGTGGACTTGCCGCAGCCAGACGGGCCGACGAAAACGACGAATTCCCCCTTGGACGCCGATATATCGACGCCCTTGATGACGCCAAGTTCGCCGAACTGTTTCTTGATGTTTTCCAGCTGAAGGAAGGTCATTCTTCGTTACTCCCAATCTGTGAGCGGTTACCGCGCAAGCGGTGCGACGCCCGCTTGACTATTGACGTTTGCTGCGGTTCGGCGGTGCATCCCGCAGAAGCGCCTCCGCGGATGCCTGATCTGTCACCAGTTGCTTGACGTAACCGGCACGCAGGATCGCGCGGATGATGTTGAACTTGTAGAGGCCGCCCGAAGCCAGGATCGAATGCCGCACCGCTTTAAGATCCTTCAGTGACAGAGAAAGGACGCGCTCTGCCAGCGGATGATCGATCGGGTTGCCGTCCTCGTCGAGAAAGACACCGAGCAGATCTCCGATCGCCCCGGCGTCCAGGAGCGAAGTAATGTTCTCCGATACGGTCGGCGTCTGGACCAGCAGCGAGCGGGGCGTCATGTCTCCGCACGAAACGAGCGCGATGTCGACCGAGGTTGCGCGCCGCATCGTCTCGCGAATGCCATGATGGGACAGAAGCGCTTCCCGGCTTTCCGCTGTCGGAAAATAAAGCGGCGCCGTCAGATACCAGCATTCGGCGGAAATCGCGCGTGCGTAGCCTGTCGCAACCTCGAATGTGCTCGAGCCTGAACCGCGCGTCAGTCCGCCCATGATCGACGTGACCCAGCTTTCGGGCAGGGCGCGTGGCGTCAGTCGTTTGAGACCGGCGGACAGGGTTTTCCCCCAGCCCACGCCAAGCCCCATTCCGTCCTGCAGCAGTCCATCAAGTAAAGCACCGGCGGCCTCGCCGATCACGCGTTGATTTTCGGCGTCATCCGGCAGCGTGGGGGTCACACATGCGCCTTCCAGGCCAAAGCGTTCTTTCAGCTTATGCTCAAGGTCGATGCAATCGGCCATCGGCAGACGAATATCGACCACGACGGAGCCATCTGTGCGGATCTGTCCAAGGATCTTGTTGACCCGCAGCCGCGTCAATCCCAACTGATCGGCGATTTCCTGTTGGGTCATGCCTCCAATGAAATAGAGCCATGCTACGCGGGCGCGGGTCTGCTGCGCATTGAAATCATCCGCAGCCACACCATTGTCCGTTCCTTTGTTCACCATCACTGTCACTCCTGGCTTAAGCAAAGTCCTGCTTAAGCGTGCTGACGGTGCTCTTCAATGCATCGAGTATGGAGACGCTGTCGCGTTCGAACGGATAGAAGACCTCAAGAAATATGGGGCAGGCCGAAAGACCTGTCCGCGCGAGCTCAGCCTTGACCTCGTGCGGCTTCACACGTCCCGCTTCAGTGAAGTCCCAATGCCGGTCCAGAATGAAGTCTGTCTGCTGGATATGAACAGCGGAGATCACGTCCTGCAACTCGGCAAGCCATGGCCCCATCGTGTCTGCTTGCTCGCCATAAAGCGGTAATATGGTGCCGTGGCCCCAGTCGACGCAGAAGGTCCAGGGTGTGGCGCTGCCGGCCGCATCTGTCATCATCCGCCTCGCTTGCGCAATCGTCCACGGCCATTCCCGGCGCATGGGCGTCGGCTCGACATAAAGCGCAGTCAGGCCTGCGACCTTTGCCTTTTGGCCGAGCCGCATCATTCTCTCGATCAGGCTATCATAGTCGCGTTCGTCGATGGCGTCAGCCTCGGTGCCATCCGGCCTTGAGGCAATGGCGCCCAAAGGACCGCCGACTGCCGGGATGCCTGCTTCGGCGGCGAAATCATAGGCGCGCTCCAGCCAATGTTCGGCGTAGGTCCGCACCTCTTCGTCCGGATGAAGCAACTGGTTGAAGGTGTAATGGGCCAATCCGATGAAGGCACTGTGAATAACGATACCGTAATCGGCGGCGGCATTGCGGACATCTTTGGCATGCCGCGATACGACTGCCGAAGGCCACATCGGGTCGACGAGATCGAAGGAAAACTGGATCTTGTCGAGTCCGAGACTGTCGCGCACGACAGGTGCCCAAAGCTGCGGCGTGATCCACCGCTTCACGCAGAAGGAAAGGTTTATACCAAGTGGGTTCGATGCGCTCATTTGGTCGCTCCCATCGTCAGGCCGCGAACCATGTGTCGCGAAACGATCAGTGCGAAGATTGTCACCGGCAGAACGATGACTGTGCCGGTTGCCATGATCTTGCCCCAGGGCAGCTCATAGCCGGACATGAAACTGGTGGCGGCGACTGGCGCCGTCTGGACATTGCGTCTCGTCAACACCAGTGCGTAAAGCAGTTCGTTCCAGGAGAAGATGAACGAGAAGATCGCAGACACCGCAATTCCCGGGGCGCCAAGCGGCAGATAGATCTTGCGGAAGATCGTGAACTGATCCGCGCCATCCAGTCGTGCCGCCTGTTCCAGATCCGGCGGAATGGACTTGAACTGATCGGTGCATATCCACACGACGATCGGCAGATTGAAGGTCAGGTAGATCAGAATGAGAACGAGATGCGTGTCGAGAATATTGAGTTGCAACGCTAGAATATAGACGGGCAGTGCGAGGACGATCGGGCTCGTCATGCGGTTAGAGATGAACCAGAACCACAGGTCAGATTTGCCGCGAAAGTCGTAGCGGGCCAGGGCATAGGCCGCAGGTGCCCCGAGTGCAACGGCGAGTGCCGTGGTGCAAATGGCGATGATCAGAGAATTACCGACGCCTCCAAGCACCTTGGAGTCGGCGAAAATCTCACGATAGTGATCGAGCGTCGGTGTAAAGAGCCAGACTGGCGGAGAGGCCAGAATGTCAGACTGCGACTTAAAGCTTGCCGAAACCATCCAGAAGAAGGGAAACAGCGTAAAGAGGACGACTGCGGTGAGCCCTAGAGCGTGTAGAACCTTGCCGGATGACAGGCGCATCAGTTCACCTCCTTATAGAGAACGCGGATATAGAGACGGCTGAGAAGGATCGTGATGATCAGCAGCAGGATCGCCTGGGCGGACGCCGTGCCGAGATCGAACACGCGAAAGCCGATACGTTGAATGTAGATCGATACGAGATCGGTCGCCGATCCGGGGCCGCCACGGGTCATGACGAAGACCATGTCGAAGAGCTTCAGAACGTCGGCCGAGCGCAGGATCAACAGGGCGGTCAGTCCCGGCATCAGATAGGGAAGTTGGACGAAGCGCAGCAAGGACAGCTTCGATGAGGTTTCCAGCCGCGCAGCCTCCTCGATTTCACCCGGCACCATGGAAAGCCCGGCCAGGAAGATCAGGGCGCAGAAGGGTGTCCATTGCCAGATATCCATGATCGCGATGGCTGCGAAGGCGCCGCTTTGCGATCCAAGCCAGTCGATACCGCCGATCCCAAGGACATCCAGAAACCAGTTGGCGACGCCGAAATCACCGTTGAAGATCAATCGCCCGATAAGGCCCACAACGGCATAGGTGGTCGCAAGCGGCACGACGAGCGTCACTCGTGCCAGCGATTTGAGGAAACCCATGCCAGGCTTGTGCAGCAGAAGCGCAATCATCAGACCCAGCACGATCTCGATCGGCAATACGGTGACGTAGAATTTGGCAGTCAGGAACAATGACGCCCAAAATGTGCTGTCCGACAGGACGGACGCGTAATTTTCAAACCCGACGAAGGGGAAGCCTTCGCGCGGGCGCGCGATGTTGTAGCGACGAAACGATGTCACCAATGCAAATATCGTCGGGTAGATCCCGATGATGAACAGCGTCAATACCGCGGGCGCCAGAAACCAGAATGGTGTCCACCGGCCATAGCCGCGGTTTGGTCTGGAGGTGGGTTCTGACATCGGTCTTTCCTCTCGATGCATAGCAGGCGTGGGCACTGCTTTCGCCGCAATGCTCGGCTTTATTCAAGGTTCGTGTGATTGGCGCGCATCGCCTGGGGCGTCACGTTCAGACGGTCACGAACGGCGAGAACGAGAAGCTCGAAAGCAATGTAGAGCGCGCCCTCATAGAGCGATCCCATCGGCAGGACCGATTGCGTGTCGCCCTGATCGTCGGCCATGGTTTGCGCCGGTATATGCAACACACAATCAGCCTGGCTTGCCGCCGTGCCTTGAGGTTGTGCCGTCACGACGAGAATGCGGGCACTAGCGTTGCGCGCAACGCCGATCAGGGCCGAGACGGTTGAGAAATCGCCAGGCCCTGCTGAAACGATCAACAGATCGCCTTCAGCCACAGGCGGCGTGGTCATGTCGCCCACCATGGCGCAATGCAGTCCCAGATGGAAAAGGCGCATTGCCAGTCCCTTGATCTGGAGACCTTCGCGCCCGACCCCATAAAGGACGATCCGCCGAGCTTTTGTGATTTCCGCAACTGTCGCTTCGAATTGCTCCGTGGCGATGTCGCGCAGGCAGACGCCAATCTCGGCAAGGGCTTGGTCTGAGAGATGCAGCATGGATCGGTTCCGGTTAAAGGATCGGCAGGGGGTGGTGACAGCAGTTGCCGCCACCCCCTGCCGTGCAATGACATCTTGGAGATTTACGCTAAAGGGTTACTGCAACAACTGCTTCTTGCCGTCGTAGTAGCCTTCCTTCTTCAGGATATCCTCCATGCGCGTGCCGATTTCCTTCGATCCCGCTTCGACCGAAACCTCGCCGAGCATCATCTTGGAACCCCACTCGGCAACGACTTCGGAGATGGCTGGCCATGCCGGGAAACGTGGACGGAATTCCGGAACGCCCTTCTGCCAAGAGGCAACCATCGGCTCGACGAACTTGTACTTCGCCTTGATCTCCGGGTCGTTGTAGACGGACATACGGCCGGAAACGCCGCCAGCTTCCACATAGGCCTTGGCGATGTCCTCAGAGGTTGCCCACTGAATGAACAGCCAGGTCGCCTTCTTCTGCTCTTCGGTGGCCTGCGCGGCAACCGCCAGAGAGAAGCCGCCAAGGGCAGGGAGACGGCCAGCAGGGCCTGCGGGTTCCGGTGCTACTGCGAGGCAGTCTCCGAGCTTGGAGGTGGCAGGATCGACGAGCGTACCGTAGAAGGCAGACCATTCCGTGATCATTGCGACCTGGCCCTGGGCCAGGGCGTTGACAGCTTCTGCGTGGTCGAAGGACACGATGCCGGGTGGCATATATTTCATCAGATCCTGACGGAAGTTGAGGCCGGCCTGGCTTTCCTTGCTCATCAGGTTGGACTTGAACTGCTTGTCGAGCAGCGAGCCACCGAAGGGCCAGAGCATACGCATGAAACTGTCGGCCGACTGCGTTTCTCCGCGCAGCGATTGCAGGGCGTATGCATATTGGTTCTTCGATGCGTCGGTCAGCTTTGGCGCGTAAACCTTCATCAATTCGTCCCAGGTTGCCGGTGGCTTGTCGAAGCCGGCATCCTTGAGCTTGCAGGAGTTGTAGAACATCAGGCCCGAATAGTTGTCAAAGGGCAGGCCGTATGTTTTTCCACCCCAGGAGCCGAACGCATCGAGCAGAAGTGGGAAGAAACCATCCAGCTTGAGGTTCGGATCTGTGATCGACTTGTCCTTGGTGAAATTGTCGATCGGGTCGATCCAGCCGTTTTCGGCAAATTCGCCGATCCAGACGAGATCGACCAGGGCCATCGTGAGGTCGCCTTGCGAGGTGAAGTTTAGCACTTCCTTCTCGCGCGTATTCTCATAAGGAACGATTTCGTAGTTGACCTTGATGCCGGTCTTCTTTTCGAAATCCGGAAGGAGCTTGATGATCGCACGATAGCCGGGGCGATCCAGGAATATGCCGCTGATCTCCGTACCCTTCAGCGGCTTGGCTGCGTCTTCCAGCCAATCGGCATGCGCCAACATCGGCGCACCAGCGGCTCCCGCAGCCAGCGCCAGAACGCTGACGCACACTCTCAACAAACGTTTCATGCCACTCCTCCTATCGTGCCCGCCTTATGACGCAGGCTTGTTTCAGTCTTCGATCGCTTGCGACATGCGCGCAAAAGAGCATTGCTCGCCCTCGGCGCCGCCTCTTCCCAAAACTGCTTTTTCCTCCCGAAGCCGTCGCCTTGGTCACGCCTCACCATTTGCGCCATCGGCGCACTCGCGAAGAGTTATCAATGGTTTGGGCTCGCCGTCCTCTCGGCGGGAATGTGCAATCGATACACATGTAAATTTATTTTTGCAATAGTAATGATGGGGCAATTGTGATTTTATCGACGTCGTTCAAGGCAGAGGCGAATATGACGACGAACGCATCAGAGCGAACTGAAATCGATGACCGCAGAGCGCTTGCCGAGCGCATCGCAAAAGCCGCTGGAGCCAAAGCTCGGGGGTTTCTTTTGAAGCCACATCGACTGGAAACCACACAAAAATCCTCGACCCAAGACCTGGTGAGCATCGCGGACCGGACCACGGAAGCCTATCTTCGCAAAGCGATTCAGAAGCATTTTCCCGATGATGGTATCATTGGGGAGGAAGCGGGCTCCACGCGCGGAACCTCGGGCTATATTTGGGTGATTGATCCCATTGACGGGACGATGGCCTTTCTTGTCGGGCAGCCAAACTGGTCGGTTTCAATCGCGGTTCTTAAAAATGCGGAACCGGTGGTCGGGGTGGTGTATGCCCCTGTGCTGCGCGAGCTATACGTCGGCCAGACCGATCGAGGCGCAACGCTAAACGGTCGATCTCTTTCCATCAATCAGGACTGGACGATCCGCTCGACAACGATTGGTTATGGTGGGACCGAACGCGCCGATCCGATTGAGGTCGGTGCATTCGTAACCCGGCTTTATCAGGAGGGAGGCGTTCTCTTTCGCGTAGGCTCCGGCGCACTCATGCTGGCCTATGTCGCCGCCAACCGGCTTGCTGGCTATTACGACCCGACCCTTTACTGTTGGGACTGTCTTGCTGGCGTTGCGCTTATTCGTGAGGCGGGAGGGTTGGCGGAGTTTGCCGGGGACCTGACGAAGCCGGGTCCAATCTGGGCCGGCAACCAGGGCGTCTTTGAGCACCTGAAGCGGCTTAGCGCGTGACGCGCAGCTTCGGGTAGTATTGTCCGGTTTGGATCACGCCTTAAAGACCGGCTCGATCCCGCAGTCCAGAAGCTGTGGATCGATACCAAGCTCCATCTCGATGAACATGGAATCGACGAAGTCGATCAGCGCATCGGTGGCGCTAAGCGCCTTAGCCAAATTCCGGTTCGCGACGGCGTTCAGAACAGTCAGATGACAGTCGATGGTCGTGGACAGATTGGATTTCTCCGGCGTCAGATTGTGGTGAATGAAACCGATGCGTCGATAGATGGTGTGCAATGGTCGCAACGTATGTTCAAGAAACGGCTCGCCGGAGGCAGACAGCAGCAGCTGGTTAATGCGGCGGTCCAGCACATTGAACTCGGCGAGGCTCATACTATCGCGTCGCTCAAGCAATGTGCGTTCCATATGCAGGAACTGATTGCGGTGCGAAGGACTGGCGTGGTCGATCGCCATTCGCACGACAAACCGTTCCATGTCGCGCCGTAATGGCAGAAGGCGGCGCTCCCTTCCCAAATCTATGGGTGCAACCTTTAGACCGTGCCGTGGAAGAACGATGAAAAGCGTATCTGCAGCGAGCTGGCTGACGGCGCTATGAACAGGTGTGCGGCCAAGTCCCGTTGCGTCCTGCAACTCACCCAAGGTGAGTTGCATCCCCGGCTTGAGCTCGCAATTGATGAGCCGTTCTTCGATGCGCTCATACGCGAGATCGAAGAAATTGATCCTGTTTGCTCGCTTTGGCGCAAGGCTATCCGTGTGTTTCGGTGGGCTGCTTTGCTTGGGTATGGCCATCGCCGGTTTCCTTGCCTCGCACCAGTGAAAAGCATCTCTTCGAAGACCATTAAAACATGTTGTGATATTTCACAAGTGTCACTAATGTCGTTTTCCATGATCGGCTCGGAGGAGGGCCGCAGCAGTGGCATGTCATGTCAGACACGTTTGGGCGGTTTTGGGGGGAAGAATGAAGATCACGTCTGTCGAGACATTGAGAACGGAAGAGTTCGCCAACGTGCTGTGGGTGCGTGTCCACACGAACGCAGGCGTGATCGGTCTGGGAGAAACCTTTTACGGCGCCGGTTCGGTTGAGGCTCATATTCACGATGTGCTTGCTGGCCGCCTGCTTGGCCAGGATCCGCTGCGGATCGAAGCGCTTGCGCGTGAACTGGTGAACCTGCCAATGGCGCAGGCCTCTACCGGAGCGGAGTATCGCGCGGCCTCGGCAATCGATCTTGCCCTGTGGGATATTTTCGGCAAGGTCTGCGGCCAGCCTGTTCACCAGATGCTGGGCGGGCTCTGCCATGACCGCATCCCTGTCTATAATACCTGTGCAGGCTACGGTTATGTCCGCTCGAACAAGATCAAGCCGGTTGATACCTGGAATTTCAGGGACGATGCCGAGGGCCCCTATGAAGACCTGAAAGGGTTCATGACCGATGCGGGCGCACTGGCGGAAAATCTATTGGAGCAGGGGATTTCCGCCATGAAGATTTGGCCGTTCGATCCCGCCGCGATTGAGAATGACGGACGCTTCATAACCGCCGAACAACTGCGTTCAGCCATCAAGCCGTTTGAGCAGATCCGCGCCCGCGTTGGTGACAGAATGCGCATCATGGTCGAATTTCATAGCCTGTGGAATCTGCCCACCATCAAGCGGATCGCTCGAGAACTGGAGGCATTCGATCCGACCTGGTACGAAGACCCGATCCGGATGAACTCGGTATCGGCTCTTTCCGAACTCGCCGCCTCAACGAGCGTGCCCATCTGCGCTTCCGAGACGCTCGGCTCGCGCTTTCCCTACAAGGACATGCTTGAAGCGGGTGCAATCGGCATTGTGATGACCGATCTGGTTTGGACTGGGGGGCTGACGGAAGGCCGCAAGATCGCCTCTCTTGCCGACACATACCACAGGCCCTATGCCCCGCATGATTGTACGGGTCCCGTTGCTTATGCGGCTGCTGTTCACTCTTCCTTCTCGCAGACCAACACAATGATCCAGGAATCCGTTCGGGCTTTTTATACTGGCTGGTATAAAGAACTTGTCACCCACGTCCCGGTCATCGAAAACGGCTTCGTCTTGCCGATGGAAGGGCCAGGCCTCGGCACCGAATTGCTGCCGCAGGTGTTCGAAAGATCGGACCTTACGGTTCGCCGCAGCAAGCTTTGAGGAGGAAACGATGAGCAATCAATCCATTTTCGATCTGAAGGGTCGCACAGCGCTCATAACCGGCTCTTCGCGCGGCCTGGGTCGCGCCATGGCCGAAGGTCTTGCCGCTGCCGGCGCTCGCGTCCTGATCAATGGGACCGATACGTCTCGTGTTGCACAGACAGTGGCTGAGTTTCGCAGCGCCGGTTATGAGGCTGATGCTGCGTCTTTCAACGTGACTGTGGAAGACGAGGTCAAGGCAGCGTTTGAAGGGCTGGATGCTGCAGGCGTTGCCGTGGACATTCTGGTCAACAATGCCGGTATTCAGTATCGCAAGCCTATGGTCGAGCTTGAAACGGCGGATTGGCAGCGGGTCATCGATACGAACCTCACAAGCGCTTTCGTCATAGGGCGCGAGGCGGCGAAACGGATGATTGCCCGCGGCCATGGCAAGATCGTCAACATAGGATCGCTGACCAGCGAACTGGCCCGCGCAACGATCGCGCCCTATACGGTCGCAAAGGGCGGGATCAAGATGCTGACCAGAGCCATGGCGGCGGAATGGGCACAGCACGGTATTCAGGCGAACGCGATCGGTCCCGGCTACATGCTGACGGATATGAACGAGGCCTTGATCAGCAATCCCGACTTCGATGCGTGGGTGAAGGGTAGAACACCATCGAAACGATGGGGCAAGCCGGAAGAACTGATCGGCACCGCCGTTTTCCTCTCCTCCTCCGCATCAGATTACGTCAACGGCCAGATTATCTACGTCGATGGTGGCATGTTGGCGGTTCTTTAGCTTCTCTTAATCACCGATGGAGTCGAGCGACTTCAAGGGTATTGATGAGCTTTCAGCAGCAAGCGAGTTCGTGGAAGCCATCTTCGATCAAGTCGGCAAAATCCCTGTCGAACATCGACAGTCGACAGATTAAACTCTCAGCTTTTCGTCCTGCCACAGACGAAATCCACCCTCGAAAGCGAGTTTATTGTCGCCGCGACGGCACTTTGGCGGAAGTGAATCAAGCTTTTCTACGTTGCCGCCACCGATGACGACATAGTCGGGTTCAAGGGCGTTCGTAAGCGTCTCGACGATATCGAAAACCCGCGTTTGCCACTTCTTGTGACCTTTCTTCTCGCGATAGGTTTCGCTGACATAATGCTCGTAGCTCTTGCCCTTTCGGTAGGGAAGGTGAGCGATCTCCATAGGTTGCGCGACGTTCTCCACGATCATTGCTGCGCCAAGCCCGGTGCCAAGTCCGAGGAACAGCATGCGTCCATCCTCGTAGGATCCGAGCGCTTGCATCAGCGCGTCGTTGACGATGCGGGTGGGACAGCCAAAGGCGGCCTGATAATCGAACCCGACCCAGCCGTCAGCTAAGTTTACCGGCTCTCGAAGCGGCTTGTCATGCACGACCGGTCCGGGATAGCCCATAGAGACAACGTCATATTTCAAGCCATCCGCCATCGCCTTCACGGCAGCGACCATGTCGGCCGCTGTCATGGTCTTGCCGCTGACTGCTTTCTCCTCTTCGCCGCCTGCACTGGAAAGGATCTTGACGTGACTGCCACCGATATCGATGGAAAGGACAATGCGATCTTTGCGTGCTGAAACATCTTGCGTCATACGTCTTCTCCAATCACTCAAGCCGGGTCCACCCAGCCTCCAGGAGGTGCGAAAGTCTCCGTGCCCTCAGGTCCCCACGTTCCGGGTTTGTACGTCGGTGGAACAGTCTTCTCGTCCAGGATAGGCTCTACAATCTTCCAAGCCAGCTCCGCCGCATCCTGACGGGTGAAGAGTTGCCTGTCACCGGCCATGGCGTCGCCTATCAACCGTTCATAGGGCGCCATGTCACCGGTGCCGTCATCCACTGCGGTTAGCTCGACGGCTTCTCCTCGCATCTTTTCACCCGCAGCCTTGCGACGCGCGCCAATGCCGATCGAGATATCCGGCCCAAGCCGGAAGCGAATATAATTGGCAGAAGTGTCGGTGATCTCGTCAAAGAGGGTCACGGGCGGTCGCTTGAAGCGCACCACGACTTCCGTTGCGTGGGCTGGCAGGTTCTTGCCAGCGCGGATGAAGAAAGGCACGCCGTTCCAGCGCCAGGTGGAAACCCGAAACCGAACCGCAGCAAAGGTTTCTGTGGCTGAGGCGGGCGCCACTCCAGGTTCGTCTGTATAACCTTCGAACTGACCGCGCACCACATCGACCTTCGAAAGAGGCGGCATGGCTTTCAGCACTTGCACTTTTTCATCGACCAGATCGTCGGATGCGCCGGAGGCTGGGGGCTCCATGGTCAGTAGCAAGAGGACGTTGACCAAATGGTTCTGGATCACGTCGCGGATGCAGCCGACTTCATCATAAAACTTACCGCGCCCCTTGATGCCGAAATCCTCGGCCATGGTGATCTGCACGCTCTCGACGTGATCGCGATTCCAGATCGGCTCCAGAAAGCTGTTGGCAAAGCGAAAATAGAGCAGATTCTGGATCGCTTCCTTACCGAGGAAATGGTCGATGCGAAAAATGGCGTCTTCCTCGAAGACTTTATGCAGCACTTCGTTCAGCTTTTTTGCGGAAGCGAGATCGCGCCCGAATGGTTTCTCCACCATAAGCCGCGCATCTTTGGCGATACCCGCCTTATCCAGACCATCCGCAACCGTTTCGAACAGAGAGGGTGGTATTGCGAGATAATAAAGCGGATTTTTGTGACCAGCCAATGCCTCTCTCAGCTTGTCGAATGTCGACTGGCTGCGATAATCGCCGGAGACGTAGGAGAGCCTGTTCGCCATCTTGCTGAACACGTCCTCGTCGATCGCGTCCACATGCTTTGAAACGGCGTCTCTGGCACGCGCGATCAGTTGATCGCGCGTCCAGTCGTCGAAAGCAACACCGATGATTGGGGTGTCGAGGCTGCCTCGCTTCACCATCGCGTAAAGCGATGGGAAGATCATCTTGTGGGCGAGGTCGCCTGTCGCGCCGAACACCACCAGAACGTCGGACCGTTGCTGTGCCATCGCTGCATTCCTTTCGATTTACTTGGTCTTTTCCAGGTGACCGCCGAAAGCGTGGCGCATGGCGGAGAGAACCTTTCCAGCAAACTGTGCCTCACCGCGAGACGAGAACCGCTCGAACAGGGCCGAGGCCAAAACCGGTGCGGGAACGCCGGTTTCGACGGCTGCCTGCAATGTCCATCGGCCTTCGCCGGAGTCAGACACGCGGCCATCGTAGTTCTCCAGATGCGGGTCCTGTTTCAAAGCTTCCGCCGTAAGATCCAGCAACCAGGAGCCAATGACCGAGCCGTGTCTCCAAACCTCCGTGACTGCGGGAAGATCGACATCAAAACGGTAATATTGCGGGTTTGCCAATGGTGCCGTCTCGGCATCCGCTTCCCGCTCGCTATTGCCCGCATTTGCGGCCTTCAATATGTTCAGCCCTTCTGCGTAGGCTGCCATGACCCCATATTCGATGCCGTTGTGAACCATCTTGACGAAATGGCCTGCACCCGCAGGGCCGCAATGCAGATAGCCTCTCGGTGCAGTTCCCGTCTCTGGGTCTTCCGCGATGTCCTGGCCGGCACCGGGTGCGAGCGACGCGAAGATCGGATCTAGCCTTTTCACGGCGGCCTGCGGGCCACCGATCATCAGGGAATAGCCGCGCTCCAGACCCCAGACGCCGCCCGAGGTTCCGACATCGATGAAGTCTACGCCGAGCGGCGCAAACTCCGCGGAAAGATTGATCGCCTCATGGTAGAGCGAGTTGCCGCCATCGATAATCGCGTCGCCATTGTCGAGCTTGGAGGCAAATTCGCGGGCAATTTTAGGCGTAATGGCCGCAGGCAGCATTAGCCAGACGGCGCGTGGTTTTTCCAGCTTGGCAATGAGATCGTCGGGCGATGACGCGCCCTTGGCGCCGTCCTTCACCAGAGCAGCCACATTGTCGGCGTTGACGTCGAAGACAACGCAGTCATGGCCCTGTTTCAGAAGACGGCGCACCATATTGGCCCCCATGCGGCCAAGACCTACCATTGCAATCTGCATATCATTCTCCATTTTCAACGCGTGTTTGAAGCGTTCGATTCATTTATGACGCGAACGGCAAAATTGGTGTTTTCCCAATGACCGGCATCTGGCCAGTAGAAGGTGAAGACGACCGTTGTTTCCTCGGTCGCGTGGCCCAGCGGCAGGTCGACGTAGTAGGTTGACAGCCCTGACGGCGCCATCGGTGCATCTGAAACAGTCGCCCAGTTGTCTGTGCTCCAATGCACCAGAGCCTTGGCTTCCGTTTCGATCCTGAGCGTCTTCCCAAGCGGGATCGAAGACACGCGGTTGTTGAAGCGCCAGATGCGAAGACCGGAACCGGTTTTGTTCTTGATGTAGCGTTCCACGCCTTGAGGCGGCATGTCGAAAACTGTGCCATCTTTCAACGACCGCAGAAGCTTGATGTGTTCGGAATGGGCCCAAACCAGAGGCATAGCGCTGCCGGAGGGGCGTCCCAGGAATAGCTCCTTTTCTGGGAGATCGTGGCCATCCCAAACCTGTTCCGGCAACAGGCCGCCTAAACCTGCCGATTTTTCGAGCGTTGCCAGCAAGGCTTCAGCCGCTTCGCGCCTGCCCGCCGCCAGTTCGTAATGGGCGCGTTCACCGGCCAGTAGAGGCCATGGCCGCCCTTGGCCCGTCCCGTCGAAAGGCGCGCCATCTTCATGCTCGCCGTACCCGTCGCCTGTATAACGATACCAAAGAGGGCCTTGTGGTAGCTCGGCGCGCAGGCTGTGATCGATTGCTTTGATGGTGTCGAGTATATGCGGATCATCGGGGGCGCGAAGACCGAAGCGGACCAGTGCCAACGCATCTGGGCTCAATACGTCGGCTGCCGGCAGCAGGGCCCGATCCGGCGTCTGGTTGCGGATTTCAATTTTGCCCGACGCGCTGACCTCATCGGTGACGCCAATCGGTGCGATGCGGACATAGTGACCGGAGATGCCAACGGATGTGCAGAAATTTTCATCACCGGCGAATGTCCATGTCTCGATCTGTTCGTTCCAGCAATCCGCCGTTTCTCGAAGATGATTGGATGCCACATCATCTCCCTCGAGCGAAAGCAGATCTGCCGCCGCCAACAACGCGGAGATTTCAACCGCCAGCGTGAACGGGCTGTAGCCCGCATCCTCTTCCCAGCGGTCCTCGCATGTAGCGGGGCCGTTGGTGATGATGTAATTTGCAGCGCTGCGTAGCATCGGCATGAAGCGTTTCAACGCCTTGGCATCGAGATGTCCGGAACGGTGCAGCATATCTGTGAGCAGGATCGGAAAGGCACACTCATCCATCTGGATGCCTGGCCAATAGGGCTTCCCGTCAAGCCACAGGTTTTGTGGCCAGCGACCCGACGGCTGCTGGACGAGACGAAGATAATCCAGGATGGCGATTGCTTCGTACACGTCACCTGCGGCGAGAAAACCACCAGCCGTCTCCACCAGATCGCGAGGCCAGACGAGGTGATATCCGCCTAGATCGTCATCGCCCTTCGAAAAGCCCCACGGAATCGAGAGGCTGGCAACGACCGCACCTGGGCGGTCGGCCGCTCTATGGGAGGCCAGAACCGCCGTGGACACACGGTAGGTATTCACGCCGTTTCGGTCTTTTCGATCAAGCGGCAAAAGCTTTTCCTGCCATGCCTGCCAGTTGGCGACATAGTGTTGCCTTGCCCCTTCAAAGCCGTTCTTCAGGCTTTCCGCTGCCGCTGCTGCGGCTTCGAATTCGGTCTGCCCGAAGCCGATGGCAAGGGTTGCCTCCTGGCGATCGCTGGTGAAATCCAGTTCTCCAGCAAGCGCGACGTTGCCGTCATCGGCGCGCTGATACTGTTGTGCAAGTCGCCCGCGCTCTTTCAACTGCCGCCAACCGTCCGATACACCGACAAAGCCGGCGCTCGTTGCGCGCCATGGGATGTCGCAAATCAGCGCGAGGTAACGAGAGCGGCCTGTGGCAAAAAGCACGGGCCTATCTTCGAACTCACCGATCCAAGCCGAATTCAACTGTCCGGCATTGACCAGATGCGGGGCGAGCAGTGCCGTAACCGTGTAGTCGGCTATATCGCCTTTCAGAGCGGTGAAGCGAATATGTTGCAGGACGCTGGCACGGCCAGGATCCGAGACGATCTGTTTCTCGATGATGTAAGACCCGTCACGCGCGGTGTTGGTTATCGAAAAGGCTGGAATTCCCGGAGCCGACGTTTTTGTCTGCGTCACACAATCGCGCTTTTCCTCGGAGAAATAACCGTCTTGACCGGTAACGACAAAGCCGAAGTCACGCGTACAGGCGCTATCG
Source organism: uncultured Agrobacterium sp. (assembly GCF_913777885.1). Taxonomy (NCBI): domain Bacteria; kingdom Pseudomonadati; phylum Pseudomonadota; class Alphaproteobacteria; order Hyphomicrobiales; family Rhizobiaceae; genus Agrobacterium; species uncultured Agrobacterium sp. The sequence continues at coordinate 136,663 of NZ_CAJYTV010000012.1, forward strand.
ACACGCGGATAGTAGATCTCGTTAAGCACGCCGTGGCTCAGGGTGAACCATACTCTCGAATGCTTGGAAAGCGCAGTGCCGATTCCGGTTTTCGCGCTCGACGTCCAGCGCGCATCTATTCCGGGAGCACCGGGAGCGGTGTCCAACATGATCTGTCGATGTGCGGATATTACGGAAGAAGAGGCGTTCTGGTGAAAATCTGCCATTGCAATGCTGCCTTGATGTGCGGCGAAATGAAGACTGTTCTATCTGGCGCTCGGAAGGTGGGGTTGGTCCAGTCCTGTTAATATTTGTATTCCAACACCTCTAAGGTATTGAGAGCAAATTACGCTTTTGTAATTGTTGAAGAAGCTTGATGCATTCTCCATCCGTCTTCGGACTATCGGTTTCACGTCTTCTTCAAATCCATTGCAACAACGAGATTTTCTCTGTTCGGTTGCATGGAGGAGATCTCGCCTATGAAGAGGCGCTGTGCGACAGAGGAAGCCGTATGATCGCCTGGAATCCATCTTGGCTATTTTTGAGTGTGACGCTCCCGCCATAGAGTTCGGTCAGTTCCTTTGCGATCCCGAGCCCGAAGCCACTACCGTTCACGCTTTCGTCCAAGCGCATCCCCGGCTGAAAGGCTTCCTTGATCCTGTCGTCAGATATGCCTGGACCGTCATCGCCAATGACGATGTCGACGAAGCCCGCATTCTTTATCGATGACAGGGTAACCATGGATGATGCCCACTTGAATGCATTGTCCAGGATATTGCCGAGAATCTCGTCCACGTCCTCGGGATCGCAGCGAACAGCCAGCCGATCTTCGACGTTGCACCGCACCGAAACGCTTTTGTCTCGGTAGATGTTCGACAAAACGAGAACGAGGTCGTCAATACGTGGGCGAAGAGGTACGTTTCGTTGCGCCACTTGCCCAATCGCCGATTTGCGCGCGTCGGCAAGGTGATGGCGGATACGGCGATCGATGCGCTGGACCAGATCCCTTAAACTTCCGTTCGGATCGTTATCGTCGTTCAGGCCAAGCGTCAGGCTGGCGACCGGCGTTTTTAGTCCGTGCGCCATATTGGCAAAATGGACACGCGTATCCTCAAGTCTGCGTTCGTTCAACGCGATGAGCCGGTTGATTTCCGAGCTGACCGGTTTCAGTTCTTCGACATCGGCAGCCGGAAGCGCTGCATGATTTCCGGCGGATATCTGTGCGACGTCTGCGGTTAGGCGCTTCAGTGGTTTAAGACCAAACCGGACTTGCAAATAGGTTCCGATCAGAAGCGTGAGGCCCAAAAGCGCCATGGCCGGGATCAGCCACATGAGCGAACGAAATGCCGGATCCGTCAAGGCCGATCGTGGAGCCGATGCCGTGATCTCAACCTGTTTGTCGTCTATTGCGGCCAGCAATGTGCGCGTATACAGGCCGCGTCCGTTCTCATCGTCGAGCTCGCCCGGCTTGGGTCTTGGCGATGCAAGATCGCGCCAGTCTGCGGTACGCCTACCGAGTTTAAGATTGCGGTGGTCCAACGAGCGTGATGAGAGTGTCGATGCACCGGAATTGATCTGCCAGTACCATCCGGAGCCGGGCCGATCGAAAGGCGGCCCCTCCAGTTCAGATGCCAGTCCAATCTGTCCGGTTCGGTCGAGAACCAGCGCGCTGCGCAGACCTTCGATCTGAGTGTCCAGCCGCTGATCGATTTGTTCGCGCACGACGCCGGCGACGATGAACCAGAGGATCACTGCCGCGACGAGAATGGCACCCGCCACGAACGCTGCGGAAAAGGCTGTGAGGCGGCTGGCAATCGAGGTTGGGCGAATTGGAAATCTCATGACGATGAGGCCGTCATCATGTAGCCCCTGCCGCGCACCGTCTCGATAAAATCCGCACCGATCTTTCGACGCAGCCTGGCGATTATAACCTCGATCGAGTTCGAATCTACCTCGGCATCACCATCATAGACGCGTTCCATCAGCTCGCTTCGGTCCACCACGATTTCCTTGCGCAAGATAAGGCAGGAGAGCACGCGCCATTCCAGCGCGGTCAGCTTCAGGGGAACACCATCTTTTTCGAATGTGCCAAGCTGCGCGTTGAAGGTGATCGAACCACAGGTGACTGTGGCGCTGGCATGGTTGTTGGCGCGTCGCACCAGCGCACGAAGCCGCAGCACAAGCTCCTCAACCTTGAAAGGTTTGGTGAGAAAGTCGTCGGCCCCTGCCTTGAAGCTTGCGACCTTGTCCGGCCACCCATCTCTCGCAGTCAGGACAAGGACAGGCAACGTTCGTCCGGCGTCACGCCAGGAGGCAAGAACTGCCACACCGTCGATCTTCGGAAGACCCAGATCAAGGACCGCGACATCGAAGGCTTCTGTCAGGCCCGCATGCTGTCCGTCTTCCCCGTTTCGAGCGACATCGACGACAAAGTTCTCTGCTCTCAGACTGCTGGCAATCCGGTGCGCAAGATCGGCATCGTCTTCGACGAGAAGGACACGCATGGGGGATGTCTACTCCGTGGGCTCGGGCTATTTACGGGTCTGACGCTTAACTCAAGCTGAACCGGTTGGTTCAGGGTGGTGGAGGCGGCGCTTTGGTAGAAAGGGGCATTCCACTCAAAAAGGAGACCAGAAATGTCTGTTACCCCTGAAACCGAAAACAAGCATCACGATGAACTCAGCCATGCCCACCCGCATCCGAAAAAGCGTTCTGCAGCTGCTGTGACCATTGGCGCCATAGCCATCCTGGCCTTGGGCGTTGCCGGAGGCGCTGCTGCCATGAAGCTGACGCGACCGGCGGGAGAGCTTGCGCCCATCGCACCCGTTGCCATATCCGCCATGCCGGACGACAGCCTCACCAGCGTCAAGGGCAAAGTGGTGGAAATATTCGGAAACAAATTCATCATTCAGGATGATAGTGGGCGTGCGCTGGTGGAAACCGGGCCGGAAGGACGCAGCGGCGCGATCGTCAACAAGGATGAAGTCGTAACGGTTCAGGGCCGCTTCGACGACGGCTTTCTGCATGGAAGCTATATCGTCCATGAGGACGGCAGGACCGATCAACTCGGCCCGGCCGGCAAGCCGCCACGCGGACCGGAAGGTGGCCCTCGCGGTCCAGAAGGTGGCCCGCGCAGGCCCTAAGGCGTTAAATAACGCTGATGGTTTCAAGATCACAGCAGGTTTGACAAAGGTCGCCCAAGATATTGGGCGGCCTTTTTGCGATGGTTGGGCTGACTGTGGCAAGACGCGTCATCGTCTCGGCACAGCACCAGCAGTGGGTCAGCGCTTCACTAGGCCGTTTTCAGCAACAAGACGCCCTTCCTTAAAAACTTTGTGGCGTGTCGGAAAGGCAATTACGGCCTCGGGAACGTGCTCAGCCGCCAGGGATACGAAATCGGCCTTCGCGCCGATCTCGATGCCGTAACCTTCGAGCCTCAGGGCTTTTGCGCCCGCAGCCGTGACGACGTCGAAAGCTGCGCAGAGCTCGTCGTCGGTATAGAAGCCCGATCTGTAGCCGATGATCTCGGCGCGATGCAGCATGTCGCCATCGCCATAAGGCCACCAGGAATCGCGGATATTATCGCTGCCGCTGAAGACGGTGACGCCTTCGCGGCGGAGCAACGCGACCGGCGGAAAATTATGGTTGCCGGGCGCATTGGTCATGATCGAGACGCCGCTTTTGGCGATCCTGGCTGCGATCTTCTTGGCCGCATCCGGGGCAAGATCTCCAAGCCCATAAGCATGACTGACGGCGACATGTCCCTGCATGCCGAGCGCAACAGTCCGGTCGCAAATCTCCTCGATGGTGAAAGCGCCCATCGAGCCCGCATCATGGAGATGGATATCGATATCGACGCCATGCTTTTCGGCAACGCCGAAGACCACATCGAGGTGACCGTTGACGTCGCGATCAAAGCTTGCCGGATCGAGACCGCCGACGAGGTCCGCACCAAGCCCGATGGCGGCGTCGAGAAGCTCGGGCGTTCCCGGGCTTTTGAGGATGCCGCTTTGTGGAAAGGCAACAAGCTGGATATCGATCATATCCCGATATTCCTCACGGACAGCCAGGATAGTCTCCAAAGATGTCAGTCCGACAGAGCCATCGACCATCACATGGCTGCGCATCTGTGTCGTGCCTTTGGAAATGCACAAGTCCAGCTGATTGCGCGCGCGCTCCGCCATCGGCTCAGCCTTGGCCATATTCTCGGCCTGGAAGGCGACGCGCTCATGGACATCGAAGCCGTTGGTGCAGGGGCGATGCGGCACCCATTTGCCGCCATAAAAGCTGGTGTCGAGATGGATATGCCCTTCAACGAAGCCCGGCAGTATCAGATCGCCGGAAAGGTCGATGGTCGTTGCCGAAGACGCTGCTTCTCCGGCCGTGTCGATGGCCGTGATCCGGCCATTTTCCACATGAATGTCGCGCAGCGATCCATCCGCCAGCTTGGCATTGGTGAAAACAGTTTTGGTCATCGGGGTTTCCTTTCCATATATTTTATCATCCGGCATCAGCGCTTTCGCAGACGCATCACGACGTTCGTTTATTGTGGGGCCAGATGGCAGGCGACCTTGCCGCCGCCCTCTCGTGTTCGAACCTCTGGCGCAACTTGGCTGCAAAGTTCGGTTGCGATGGGGCAGCGCGGATGGAAGGCGCAGCCCTTCGGCGGATCGAGCGGGCTCGGCGGTTCGCCGCCCATCAGCGCGCGGTCTCTGTTAGGGGCTGCAACATCGGGGATCGTCTGCAGCAGTAACCGTGTGTAAGGGTGCTGCGGATTGGCAAAGAGCGCCTCGGTTTCCGCTTCCTCGACAATCCGGCCGAGATACATGACCGCGATGCGATCAGCCATATGCCGGACCACCGCGAGATTGTGGCTGATGAAGAGGTAGGTCAGGCCAAGCTCATCCTGCAATCTGCGCATCAGATTGAGGATTTGCGCCTGAACCGAGACATCGAGGGCCGAGGTCGGTTCGTCGCAGACGAGGAATTCCGGCTCGCTGGCAAGTGCTCTGGCAATCGAGATGCGCTGGCGCTGCCCTCCGGAAAACTCATGCGGAAACCGCCCGGCATCGTCCGAGGAAAGGCCGACGATGCGGAGCAACTCCGCCACGCGCGCATCGATTGCGTCTTTGCCTTGCCGCAGGGCAAAGACCTGGATTGGCTCGGCGATGATATCGCCAACCCTCCAGCGCGGGTTGAGGCTGGCATGCGGGTCTTGGAAGATCATCTGGGCTTCGAGCGGCTTGCCGCGGTTCACACCCTTTTCAGCGGGTGCGAAGACGATGGCGCCTTCGCTCGGATCATAAAGACCCGTCACCAGCCGGGCGACGGTGGATTTGCCGCAGCCGGATTCTCCGACAAGCGCTAGGCACTTGCGCTTCTGCACCGTGAATGTCACGTCCTGGACGGCACGCAGATAACGCTTCGGCTTGCGGTCGATGACGCGGTTGAGCCAGGGAGCGGAGACATCGAACACCCGCGTCAGCTGATCCACTTCCAGCGCATTGTTAGAGCTTCTCATGCGACACCTCCATCGTGAACGAGGCAGGCGACGCTGCCGTGATCATTGCGTACCAGCGCGGGTTTCATCTGCCGACAGCGGGGGCCGACATCCGGGCAGCGCGGATTGAACGCGCAGCCCTGTGGAATGGCGTTCAGCCTCGGCATGGCGCCATCGATCTGGGTCAGTCGTTCGACGCGAGCGCCAAGCGCTGGAATCGAGCCCATCAAGCCGCGCGTGTAAGGGTGCTTCGGGTTGCGCAGCACCTCGTCGACCGGGCCGACCTCGATCACCCGGCCGGCATACATGACGGCGACGCGATCGGCGGTTTCGGCAATCACGCCCATATCATGGGTGACGAGCATGACGCCTGCGCCCTTTTCGCGGCAGAGCTTGCGCAGCAGCGTGGTGATCTGCGCCTGAATAGAGACATCAAGCGCGGTGGTCGGCTCGTCGGCGATGATCAGTTGCGGATCGCCCGCTAGCGCGAGAGCGATGACGACGCGCTGCCGCATGCCGCCGGAAAACTGGTGCGGATAATGGTCGATGCGCTCATCCGATCCGGGTATGCCGACCTGTTTCAACAGGCCGATGGCGTGGGTGCGTGCTTCGGCACGGCTGCGATCCGAGTGCAGGCGGATCGTTTCAGCCAATTGCTGCCCAACCGAAAAGAGCGGATTGAGCGAGGTGAGCGGATCTTGAAAGATCGCGCCGACCATGCGGCCACGAACCGTGCTCATCTCCAGCTCGCTGAGATTATCGGTCCGCGTGCCGCCGATGCGGATTTCGCCGGCGGAGATCCGGCCTGGCGGTTCGAGCAGGCCAAGCACCGCCATTCCCGTCATCGACTTGCCCGCGCCGGACTCGCCGACGACACCCAGAATTTCGCCGCGCTCGACGGTGAGAGACACATCGGAGAGGGCGGTCAGGATGCCTTTGCGGGTGGGGAACTCGACGGATAGGCCTTTGACTTCGAGGGCCGGGATTGCTGCCGATGTCTTGTTGGCGGAGGTCATCGCGACACCTCGCTGGAGTGATGCGTGAGCGGATAGCTTGGCGGAAAAATTTCCTCGACCGGCGGATGCTGGAACGTTCGGTCCGGGTATTTGGCGACGAGACCGTCGAACTGGCGCTGTGCCTGGCCTCTGGCGGCGGTGAGGTCGATGCCCGCGACCTCTCCGTCGCGCATCGAAATACGGCCATCGACAATCGTGGCGCGGGTGACGCGACCGGTTGCGCCATAGACGAGGGTCTGGATGGGGTCGATCCGTGGCGCGATCATGCTGTCGGCCATGTCGAAGACTGCGATATCGGCCTTTGCGCCGGACGCGATACGCCCTAAATCCTGGCGTTTCAGCGCATCGGCACCGGCAATCGTCGCGGCATCGTAGAAATCGGCAGACGATCCGGCGTCACCACGGCCTTCGGCCAGCCGGTTCATCATCAGGCCGACCGACATGTTGAGAACCATGTCCGCAGGGGCAGTGTCCGTCCCCATGCCGATGCGGATGCCCATTGCCTTCAGGCGGGAGAAGGATTTGAGCGCCGAGCCGTGGCGGGCGGAAACGAGCGGACAATGAGCGACGGTTACGCCATGGGAGGCATAGCGCGCAAGGTCGTCTTCCGTCGCGACGGTCGCATGCGGGGCGATCAGGTGCGAGGATAGAACGCCGAGCCGGTCCAGCCATTCAGGTGCCGTAACGCCATGCACGCGGCGCATGGTCTGCAATTCCATCTCGCCTTGCGCCATATGCAGGCGAACGGGCATATCCATATCATCAGCATGGGCGAAGGTCCGGCGAAGCAGCGTTTCCGTGCAGGTCTCGACCCGGTCCGGCGCGAACATGCCGGATATCAAACCATTGGCGCTGCCGTGAATGCGCCTGGCGAAGGCTGCGGCCTCAGCCAATTCCGACAAGCCGCGCTCTTCATCGAAGACAGGCTGCATCGCGCCGCTCTCGTCAAGAATGACGCCTCCGCTGCGATATGCGGGGCCTAGCCAGACGCGGATGCCGAGCTCTTCGGCAGCCATCGCCGCCGCTTCGAATTCGGCGACCGTCTCACCCCAGGCGCGATAGAAGAGCGAGGCGATTGGCAGCGCCGAGGTAATGCCGTTCAAAAGCAATTGCGCAAAGGCATAGCGTTTCTGGAAGGCAAGTTCGTCCTGGCTGTACATCTCGTAAGCGCGGGGTGCGTAGTCCGCAGCCCAGACGCGGCCCTTCTTCCAGCCGGGCTGGTTGTCCATGGCAAGCACGGTCGTATCGAGATCGGAGAGCGCGTCCAGATCGACAAAGCCTGGACCGATCAGGGCGTCGCCCATGTCGTAGCGGGCGGAAACCTCGCCTTCGAAATCGCGACCGACCCAGAGGATTTTGTCGTTTTCGATGACGACTTCGCCATCGGGAACGAGGCGTCGCCCTTCCGGCAGATCGGCGACGACGAAGCGGGCTTTGAGCGCCCAGCGACCCGGCGGTCTCTTGCCGAGCGGAAGCATCGACCGGGATGAAGGCGCGGTCATGGGCGTTCCTTCAGACTCTTGCCATCACGCGCAACGACATTGCCCGCGGTGACCACGAGCTTGCGGGGTTGATGCGTGACAATGGCCTCGCCGACGGTTTCCCCTTCGACGATGACGACATCGCCACGCCCGCCGATTTCTAGAGAATGCGCCTCGCGATCCATGGATTTCGCACCGCCCGTGGTGCAGACATCCAGCGCCCAAAGCAGTTCGTCATCGCGCCGAAGATTGTTTTTCATGCCAAGCAGCATGCTCCGCTCCAGCATGTCGCCATTACCATAGGGTCCCCAGGTATCGCGAAAGCCATCGACGCCCGCACCGAAGCGCACACCGGCGGTGCGCAGACGGCGCAGAGACGGCACTTCACGAGACGGTGGGGCGGTGGTGAGGATCGGCACGTCGAGTTCGGCGCAGGTGTCGATCAGCGCCTGCGTCATGTTCCAGTCGGGATGGCCGAGGCAAAAGGCGTGGCTGACGGCGACCTTGCCTTGCATGCCGAGCGCACGGGTGCGCTCGAAGATCAACTCCATGGAAAAGGCACCGAGCTCGCCGCTCTCGTGCAGATGGATATCGATGCCCTTGCCGTGTTTCTCGGCAATGGCGAAAATCGTGTCGAGATGTGCTTTCGGATCACGATCCATGCCGCAGGGGTCCAGACCGCCAACAAGATCGGCGCCCATCGCCATGCCGGCATCGAGCAGTTCCGCCGTTCCGGGGCGGCGCATCAGGCCCGATTGCGGAAAGGCGACGATCTCGATTTCGACGATGCCATCCAGCTGGCGGCGGGTCTCCATCACGCCTTCCAGCGCGATTAGCCCCTGGTCTGTGTCTATGTCGACATGGGTGCGGATCAGGGTCGTGCCGTAGCCGACCGATTGCAGCGCTTGGCGCATGGACTGGATATGGGCGTCCAACCCATAGTTGCGTTTCACTTTGCGCTCATTATCGATCTTGTCGATCAGGCGTGGGCCGACTTCGTTGACATACCAGGGGTAGCCCAGCAGCGATTTGTCGAGATGGGTGTGGGCATCGACAAGCCCCGGAATGGCGATACGTCCGCCGGCATCCTCGACGGTTAAGTCTGTGGCTGCGAGATCCTGACCGATGTCGGCAATCCGGCCGTCACGGATCAGAATATCGGCGGTCGCGCCACCCGTCGGTCTTGTGTTCTTGATCAGAAGGTCGCTCATGGACATTGTCTCCGGAGGGTTTCAGCGCAGTTTGGGATTGAGGGCGTCGCGCAGCCAGTCGCCGAGCACATTAATCGAGACGACGAGCAGGCAGAGTTGCAGGCCCGGAAAGAGCACGATCCACCAAAGGCCAGAGAAGAGGTACTGGTTGCCGATGCGGATCAGCGTGCCGAGCGATGGTTGCTCGGGCGGCATGCCGACGCCAAGGAAGGAAAGCGTCGCCTCGATGAGAATGCCGAGACCGAAATTCAGCGTTGCGGTGACGAGGAGCGGCGTGGTGGTGTTGGGAAGAATATGTTTCAGCATGATCTTCCATTTCGAAAGGCGGATCAGCCGGGCGGCCTGAACATATTCCTTGTTGCGCTCCACCATGGTCTGGGCGCGGACAGTGCGGGCATATTGCACCCAGGCCGATAGCGAGATGGCAAGGACGATAACGCCGGAAGCTCCCGCTTCCCGAAGCGAGGGCGGCAGCGCCTGTCTCGCCAGTGCCGATACGAGGATGGCGATCAGCATGGTCGGCATGGAGAGAAGAACATCGCCCGTGCGCATCAGCAGGCCATCGGCCCATTTGCCATGGTAACCGGCGACCAAGCCAAGCATCGTGCCGATGATTAGCGATACGAAAACCGAGCTTGCGCCGATGATGATCGAGGCACGTGAGCCATAGAGGATGGCTGAGAGCACATCGCGGCCTTGCACATCGGTCCCGAGAATGAAGGGCCACTGGCCTTCCGGCATCCAGATCGGTGGGATTTCAGCGTTCAGAAGATCGAGGGACGCGAGATCGTAGGGGTTCTGCGCGGTGATGAGCGGCGAGAAGAAGGCCGAGCCGATCAAGATCAGAAGCAGTATGGCTGCGGCAATGGCCGAAGGGTGGTGCCTGAAGCTCCACCAGAGATCCGATTGCAGGATCTTCGACAGTCGGGAGGCCCGAGGTGCTTGTGAGGTCTGTTCGATAGCGGTCATAACAGTCTCCTATTCACGCTGCACGCAGCCGCGGGTCGATGACGGCGTAAGCGATGTCGACCAGGGTGTTCAGCGTGACGAAGATGAAGGATACGATGCAGAGATAGGCGGCCATGACAGGGATATCGACAAAGGTCACGGCCTGCATGAAGAGCATGCCCATTCCCGGCCACTGGAAAACCGTTTCGGTCACCAGTGCGAAGGCGATGAGATTGCCGACCTGCATGGCGGTGAGTGTCACGACAGGCATGAGACAGTTCTTCAGCGCGTGGCGAAACCACAGAGCGCGTCTTTTGACGCCGCGTGCGCGGGCGAATTTGATGAAATCGGTTCTGAGCGTCTCCAGCATTTCGGCGCGCACCAGCCGCATCACCAGCGTGATCTGGAAGAGCGACAGCGACAGCGCCGGCAAGACGATGGCCGCACGGCCGGATGGAGTGAGAAGCCCGGTGGACCACCAGCCGATGCGAACGACCTCGCCGCGCCCGTAGCCCGGCAGCCAACCGAGTGTGACGGAAAAGGTGAGGATCAGCAGGATGCCGACGAGGAAGCTCGGGAGGGAGACGCCGACAATGGAGGAAAACTGCAAGGTCTCCGCCCACCAGCGTCCACGCCCGATTGCGGTGAAGACGCCGAGCGGTATGCCGATGGCAAGCGACAGGATGGTAGCGATGATCACCAGTTCGAAGGTCGCCGGAAACCGCTCCGCAATCAGCGTCAGGACGGATTGCTGATTGCGCCAGGACAATCCGAATTCGCCCTGTGCGGCATTGGTGACGAACCGGGCATATTGAACGAGGAAGCCGTCGTTCAGCCCAAGGCGTGCGCGCAATTCGTCGCGTTCGACCTGGGTGGCGCTTTCATTGACCATGATCTCCACCGGATCGCCGAGGAAACGGAAGATCAGGAAGGCGAAGAAGGCAACCGTGAGCATCACGAGAACGGCGTTGCCGATCCGCTTGATGAGGAAGGCGAGCATGACACCCTGTCCTTTGTCCGAAAAAGAGAAGTCGACCCTCGCAGCACTTTTGTGCAGCGAGGGTCATCCGCTGTTACATTTTCACCAGCCAAAGGCGTGGAAGGTTGTCGGAAAAGAGCGGGAAATCCTTGACTTTCGCGCTGGTGGCCCAGGCAAGCGGCTGCTGGTGCAGCGGGATCATCAGCGCGTGTTGCTTGGCGATTTTCAGGGCGTCTGCCGAAAGCGCCAGACGCTTGGTCCGGTCGAGCTCTACCGCCGATGCTTCCGTTACCTTGTCGAATTCCTTGTCGGACCACCCGCCCCAGTTGAAGATGCCAAAGGATCCTTCCTTGGTGTGAAGAACCTGTGAGGTCAGGCTGTAGGTATCGAGCATCGGCAGAGTTGCCCAGCCGAGTGTATAGACATCGACCTTTCCTCCCGACCGCTTCGGTGTCTGCACGGCGCGAGGCCCCTGGTCGATCTTTGGCTTGAGGCCAATGCGCGACCACATGGAGGCGACCGCCTGGCAGACCTGCTCTTCATTCACCAGAGTGTCGGAGCAGTTGAAGTCGAACTCGAAGCCTTCAGCGCCTGCTTCCTTAAGGAGGGCCTTGGCCTTCTCCGGATCGGCCTTGACCGGCGTATCGAGAGCGGCGTCGTAACCGGGAATCTGTGGAGCGACCAGCGTGCCGGCATTGCGGGACTTGCCGCGCATGACGCGCTTCTGGATGAGATCCAGATCGATCGCGAGCTGCATGGCCTGGCGTACACGCAGATCCTTCATCGGGTTCTGTGCGCCAGAAAGCAGCGTATCACGCTGGCTGAAGCCGATCATGACGGTGCGAAGATCAGTGCCTTCCAGAAGCTTGACCTGCGAGGCGGCTGCCTCCAAGCGCGGCAAATCCTGAACCGGGGCCTGGTCGGTGAAGTCGATATCGCCGGAGAGAAGCGCGGCAACGCGGGTAGCACTGGAGGCAATCGGTGTCAGTTCGATGCGATCGATATTGTGTTGAGGCTTGTCCCACCAGCCATCATATTTGACGAATACCGTCTTGGCGTCAGGCTGACGGCTTTCGACCTTGAATGGACCGGTGCCATTTTCATTATAGGTCGCATAGCCTTCGGTGCCGGAGCCAACATCCGTCGGCGCTTCCGCCTTGTTGTCCTTCAGCCACTTGGCATTGAAGATATAGATGGTCGTCAGGTCGTTCAAAAGTAGCGGATAGTTCGCGGTGACATCGATTTCGATCGTGTGAGCGTCGATGACGCGCGAGCCCTTATAGGCCGGGATATTGCCACGCAGCGGTGACTTTGCATCGGTCGCGCGCAGGAGCGATGCCTGGACGTCGTCCGCAGTAAAGTCGGCACCATTGTGGAATTTCACGCCTTCGCGGAGCTTGAAACGCCATGTCGTAGGCGAAATGATTTCGTAGGATGTGGCGAGCGCCGGCTCGAGCTTCAGATTGCGGTCATAGCGCATCAGACCTTCATAGGCGTGGTTAAGAACGCCAAGCGCAAAGCTGTCGCCATAAGAATACGGATCGAGCGAACTGATATCGCGCGAAGCACCCCACTTCAGTGTGTTTGCCATGGCTGGCACGGCGAGACTTAAAAGTGCCAGGCTCGTGCCCAGTAGTATGCGTTTGCTTAACATTGTGGTCCCCTTTTATTGGATACATTTTGCATTCAATTGCGGTCTGAACTGCATGCAATTTGTGTTGCGGCAACGGTGCCATACTCGATTCCGCTGGTCTGTAGCGCCATTCTATGTGGCTTGGATCAGAAGCTAGGAGAACTCGTATGCAATTTCAAGCCAAAAATTGTATGCAATAAAATCCGCTAGATTAGATACAAAATCTGTGCGATACACGCGTCAAGTGTATACGAACGAGATTTGATGCGATGTCCACCAATCTGACCAGAAGCGACGCGATATACGCCTCGCTGCGTCGCGCCATCCTTGAGCAGGCGCTGAAGCCCGGTACAAAGCTCCCAGAAGATTCGATCGGCGATACGTTTGGCGTCAGTCGGACAAGTGCTCGCAATGCCTTGGTGCGGCTTTCATCCGACGGTCTTGTGGAGATCAAGCCGAATCGTGGTGCTGCCGTTGCTATGCCGACACTCGAAGAGGCCGTAGAGGTCTTCGCCCTTCGCCGCTGCCTGGAGCGGGAGGTGATCGACCGACTGTGCAAGCGCATGCCAAAGGACGGTATCGATGCTCTGGTCAGTCACGTGCGGGAAGAGGAGCGCGCTTTGCGCGCATCGTCGCCGCGTTCCATCCGGCTTGCTGGCGAGTTTCACATCCTGCTGGCGGAGCTGACAGGCTCCAAACTGTTGATAGAATTCATCATTCAGGTCGTCTCACGGTCGTCGCTGATCCTCGCGCGCTTTGGCAGGCCGCATTCGGCAGAATGCGGTATCGACGAGCATATCCAGTTGATCGAGGCGTTGAAAAAGCTCGACGTCGAGGCGGCGACCCACATCATGGATCACCATCTGCATGCGGTTGAAGATCGCGCCAAGGCAGATGACGAGGATGACGGTCCGGACATCGGCGAAATCCTCAGCCGTTACATTTCGGCCTCCGAGTAGGCGATCAGATGGCGGCTTATAATATCCATTCGCGTGAGGCCGCTCATACGGCCAAATCCCGCCAAGGCATGGTCACGACGCCCCATCGCGCAGCAAGCGAAGCCGGTGCAAAGGTACTGAAACGCGGCGGCACGGCAATAGAGGCCGTTATCGCAGCAGGCGCAGCGCTCACGGTTCTTTATCCCCATTTTTGCGGGCTCGGCGGAGATGCGATCTGGATCGTCGCAGATACCGAAGGCCGCCGTCAGGCGATCATGGGTATCGGACAGGCTGCCGAAAGCCTGCCAAAGCTCGATGCGATCCCGACGAGAGGTCCTCTCTCGGCACTCACCACGGCCGCACTCGTCGATAGTTGGGGCGAGGCGTTGAATTATTCCTGCATCCATTGGCAAGGTCGCGAAAGCTTCTCCAGCCTACTGGGCGATGCGATAGAATTTGCAAGCGGCGGCTTTCCCGTCAGCCAATCCCAGGCGCACTGGCACGCGTTTCGCGAAGGCGAGATCGAGGCATGGCCCGGGGTATCAAGCTTCTTCGTCAAGAGAGGTATTCAGCGTCAACCGCAATTAGCCGGTGTGCTGAAAGAGATTGCCCTTCACGGGCATCGTGCATTTTACGAGGGTGATCTTGCTCAACGGATGACGGCAGGTCTTGAGGCGGCTGGCAGCCCGATCCGCAAACGCGACCTGGAGAGGACGCATGCCAGAATGGCCGAGCCCTTGTCGCTCAGCTACCGCGATGTCGAACTTCTGGCGCCGCCGCCGCCCAGCCAAGGCGTTACGACGCTTTCGATCATGGGCATTCTTTCCAATTTCGCGATGCAGGATGTCAGTCCGAATTCCCCTGATTTTTACCATCTTTGCGCTGAGGCGATAAAACAGGCCTTTCTAGAGCGTGGGGGCATCGCCGATCCCGATCATGTCGTTCAGGATTGCGCAGCCTGGCTAGCGAAAGATTTTCTGGCCGCAAAGGCGGAAAAGATCGATCGAAATGTCGCCTTGCCTTGGCCTCAACCATTCCGTCATGGCGATACCGTATTTCTGGCCGCGACCGATGCGAAAGGCCGGTCCGCCAGCGTATTGCAAAGCACCTATTATGACTGGGGCAGCGGCGTTCTGCTGGAAGACACAGGCATCCTGTGGCAAAATCGCGGCGCGGCCTTCAGTGCCGATCCGGCCAGTATCAATGCGATCGCGCCCGGCAAGCATCCCTTTTACACGCTCAATCCCGGCATTGCGTTGCGTGAGGGAAAACCGGCCATTCTTTACGGCACGCAAGGTGCTGACGGTCAGCCGCAAACACTGACCCTTCTTCTGAGCCGATTGATCGACCACGGCTTCAGTCCTTTTGAAGCGCTGTCCGCTCCACGCTTTCTTTTGGGTCGTACCTTCTCGGATAGTCGCGATAATCTCAAGATCGAACAATCTGCTGGTGTCGAGGTACTCGATACTCTCGGTTCTTACGGCCACGGGGTCGTTGCCATTCCAGAGCTCAGTGCTCTGGCTGGGCAGGCCGGTATCATCAGCATTGGCCATGACGGCGTGATCGAAGGTGCGCACGACCCTCGCAGTGACGGTTGTGCTGTGGGAGTATGAGGTAAACATGCGGGTCGATTTTCTTCTTCGAAACCTTCGCACCGCAGCCCGGCCCGATGTGGTCGATATCGCAATCCGCGATGGGCTGATTGTCGATATCGGCTCCGGTATGCGATGTGAGGCTGTGGAAGAAGAAGACTTTGACGGCAGGTTCGCCTTTCCTGGTTTTGCCGACAGTCATGTTCATTTGGACAAGGCCTGTATTCTGGAGCGGTGCTCAATCTGCGAAGGCACGCTTGAAGAAGCTGTTCGCGAGACGGCAAAGGCCAAGTCAAATTTTTCCGAAGCGGACGTCTATCAGCGGGCAAGCGCCGTCGTGCGCCAAGCCATCATGCATGGCACGACGCGCATGCGAACTTTCGTCGAGATCGATCCGCGCGCAGGCATGCGCTCATTCGAAGCGATCAAGCGGGTGCGCGCGCTATTTTCCTTCGCGATCGATATCCAGATCTGCGCTTTCGTTCAGGAGGGACTGACGCAGGAGCCAGAAACGGAAGAGATGCTCGACGAGGCCTTGAGCGCCGGTGCGGACTTGATCGGCGGATGCCCCTATACCGATCCTCGTCCTGAGGAGCATGTGCGTCGTATTTTCGCTCTGGCGAGGAAGCATGATGTCGACGTCGATTTCCATTTGGACTTCAGTCTCGACCCTGCCAGAACCGATCTGCCGGCAGTAATCGAAGCGACCAAGGCGAATGCCTATGGGGGCAGGGTTACGATTGGCCATGTAACGAACCTATCCGCTCTGAGCCTGGAGGATCGTTCCCGGATCGGGCGTAAGATAGCCGAGGCTGGTATTGCTCTGGTCGTTCTGCCGGCCACCGATCTCTTTCTTATGGGGCGCAGTCATACCGCGAATATTCCCCGCGGCATCGCCCCCGCCCATCTTCTATCCACGGATGGCGTTCTGACGGCCATTGCCACCAACAATGTGCTCAATCCGTTTACTCCTTTCGGAGATGCGTCATTGATGCGGATGGCAAATCTTTACGCAAATGTTGCGCAGCTTTCGCGTGATAGCGACATTGATCATGTGTTTGCGATGGTCGGCGAGCGAGCCGCTGCCATTATGGGCTCCGATCATCGACTTGATGTCGGAGCGCCAGCCGATATCGTTGTTCTCGACGCAACGGAGCCGCGTCATGCCATCCGCTCTTCAGCACCCTCGCTGGCAGGCTGGAAGAGGGGACGAAAAACATTTGTCCGTCCCTCCGCTCATATCATCGAGCCGATAGCATCCTCCTTGAAACCGCAATAGATTTTCAAACAAGTACGCTGTGTAACCTCTTCAAGGCAAATCGCGCTTCATGCATCCAATAAGATGCACGATGCTTTAAGTGACGACGGGAACGCTTTACGATTGCGGACGTCCTTCGCTTTTGTCTTCTAGTCTTCATAATTTCGAAATTTATCGGAGTACGGAATGATGGATCACCCCGCACGAGACGTCCCGAAATACAGCCCGGCGTCGAGGATGCTGCACTGGATCGTGGCGATGCTGGTTTTCCTGACATGGCCACTGGGCTTGATGCTCGATTTCGTCAAGGATGACGTGAAGCTCGACTTTTATCTGGTCCATGAAAGTCTTGGCTTTCTGATCCTTTGGATCATGCTGTTGAGATTGGGCGTGCGTCTTTTTACACCTGCGCCTCGTAGCACCGCACCGGCTGTCGAGCGCATTGCTGCGCATATGGTCCACGGATTGCTCTACCTCTTCCTCATCATCATGCCGGTATCGGGTTTTCTGGCAACGAATGCTCACGGCTTTCCGCTGCAGTGGTTCGGTCTGCTGCCTATATGGAGCCCAATCGGCAAGTCGCCGAACATTGCTTCGACATTTTCGACGATCCATGAGTGGAGCGCGTGGATCATTTTGGCCTTGGTTGCGTTACATATGCTGGCTGTGATCTTTCACCACTTGATCCGCCGGGACGCCACGCTTTACCGCATTCTTTAAAGGGACGTCGATGCGTAACCTTCACATGACCGACAGGCTCTGGACGAAACTGCTTTCCATTCGCGACGGAAAGGACAAGCTCCGCCGTAAGGAAGCCGACCCGGCGCTGATGCTCTATGGTCCAATTGCAGCAGGAAGGGACGGTTTCGTCATCGCGCAGGTCGGTCAGTCGCTCGATGGGCGCGTCGCAACGCCGACAGGTGATGCCCGCGATATTTCCGGACCCGATGGTTTGGCGCATCTGCATCGGTGCCGCGCGCTTGTTGATGCGGTCATCGTCGGGGTCGGCACGGTGCAGAACGACAATCCTCGGCTCTCGGTACGCGAAGTCAGGGGACCAAGCCCAACGCGTGTTATCATCGATTGCAAAGGCGAGCTGACGGGGATGGAAGGACTGTTCAACGATGACGGTGCCCCGGTGATCGTCATTCAAGGACATGACGCCCCTGCCTCATCCTATCGTGCTGAGGTGGTGAAGCTGCAACGCAGTGGCCGCGGTCTTGACCCGCGGGACATTCTTGATTGTCTTGCAGAGCGCGGCCTCAAGCGCATTCTTGTCGAAGGCGGCGCGCGCACAATCGCCCGCTTCATTGATGCGGGGCTGGTCGACCGCCTGCATGTCGCGATTGCGCCGCTGATCATTGGTTCGGGTCCCTGCGGTATTTCGCTTCCGCCAATCGCGCAGCTTTGCAACGCTCACCGCCCTCAGGCCGATATTTACGGCCTCGGGAGCGATGTGCTTTTCGACTGCTGCCTGAAGCCGCAGGCAGATTCAAGCGTTTGGAAGGGCCAGGAAATCCGTATGGCCGACGATGCACCGGCTTCCATCTACGCCAACGCGTGATAGTCGAAAGTCGAGCCATTGCTTGAATTCTGCGGGGTCGATGTTTCCGATCTCGTGGATAGGTGTGGCAAGACCCGCAAGAAACTCAATCTGAAGCGCATCGGATTCCGGTCCAAGTTCCCACGGGCTGGATGCCGTCTCGACGGAGAACCCTGCATCTTTGCTCAAGCCCGACAGATGATCCGAGGCGTCCGGTCCCAGAGCAGGCCCGAAGCCCTTGTCCGTGCGCTGATGCGCGTTGAAATCGGCCGCGACGGCACTATCCAGAGGGTGCTTGATCGACCATTCCATGACGCCGTCGTAGTTGAGAGCCGCATAAAGCCCAATCTTTTTGCGTGCCAATCGCTCGACAAACCGGCGACAGAAATCCTCGGAACAAAGATCAAAGAGTGCAGAAGCGGTAACCACCGCGACATCGTCGAGCAAAGTCTCGTCCAGCGTGTTAAGATCGGCGCAATGAAACGAGACGTAGTCCCGCGATCCGATCTGGCGTTTCGCTTCGTCAAGCAACACAGTCTCATAATCGAGGAGCTTCCACTCCACATCGGTCATAAGCGGCGAGAGGGTCCGGAAAGTCGATCCGGTGCCGCAGCCTATATCCATGACGACATGCTGGGAGTGGGATCCTATGTACGCTTTCACTGTGTCAACAAGAGAGGATGATCGTGCCGCACGATCTGCCGGTTCCCGAAGGCGAAGCCATTCCTTGTCAAAGCCGCTCATGTCAAATCTTTCAATCTGTTGGAAATGATTGTGGACGTATCGGTCCAGCTCGGAAGTTTTTTACCCGCGGATGCTGCAGCCTCGGCCCGGCGCGCTCTTTCCTCGGGATCGGTCAATAGAGATGTGAGCGCGGACGCCAGAGCCCCGACGTCATCCACGGGCACCAGCAATCCGGCATCCGTGGGAACAACCTCCGGCACGGCGCCTGAGTGACATGCTACGATTGGCAATCCGTAAGAGAGTGCTTCTGCAAACACCATGCCGTAGCCTTCATACCGGCTGGCAAGAGCGAAGATGTCGGCATTGGCATAGGCAGCCGAAAGATCCTCGCATTCGCCCGCAAGCGTGATGCGGTCGCTAAGGCCAAGAGCTCTCACCTGCTTCTCAAGAGCCAAGGCGACGGACGGGTCTAGATAGGGGCTGCCGATGATTGTGGCTTGCCATGAAAGATCGACGATCGTCGCGAGCGATGCGATCAGGACATCATGCCCTTTTCGTCTCGTCAGGGAACCGACGGTGAGGATCTGGGGGGGCTCGTTGGGTATCTTATTTCGCGGTGGTGGCTTTGCTGTGCCGGGTATAGCGACGCTAAGCTTGGATTCCGGCACACCAAAGTTCTCGGTCAATTCGCGCGCCGTCATCGGTGAGGTGACGACAACGTGCCGCGTTCTTGCAAGCGCGTTTGTTTCCGTACGGCGCAAGTGCATTTGATCGTTCTCGCTGACGCCAGTCTCGAGCGCCAAGGGATGATGAACGAGCGCGACGATCTTGAGGCGTTTTTCCTCCCGCTTTGCCCATTTATCCATGACGCCAAAAGCAAGCCCGTCTATCACCAAAAGCGTGCCGTCGGGCAGCGCGGAAAGCCGCCTTTCAGCCTCCCTCAGAACGTTTGATGACGGAGAGGGGAAACCCTCTCCGAGAGGAATGAGGTCGACAGTCCACCCCAACTGCTTGAGACCGGAAATGATTTCGCGATCGTAGCCGTAGCCTCCGGTTTTGAGCGCGAGATCACCGGGGTAGGCAAAGGCCAGCATTGATGTCAAAGGTCGGCCTCGTACCAGCCGCGCGCGGCATGCGATTCATGAAGCAGCACCCGGATGCGGCAGATCCGGTGGCTGCCCGGGCCAAGGCGCTTGGTGGCAACGGCTTCCGCCAATTGATCGAAAATGTGTTTTGCGATGACTTCAGTTGTGCTGACCTTACCTTTGAAGATGTCAAGCTCATCAAGGTTTTGGTAATTCAAGGGCTTCAGCGTTTCTGAGAGAACACTCGTCGCTGCGCCTATGTCCACTGCAAGACCGTCTTCGTCCACGTCCTTTGTGAAAAATGCCGCATCCACGACGAAGGTGGCGCCATGCATGCCCTGTGCCGGTCCGAAGACCGGACGCGGAAGGCTGTGGGCGATCATGATGTGGTCTCGAACTTCGACTGCAAACATGGTCTCTCTTTCGTTAGTAGCGGATGCGGTGGCAGAGCGTCGTCTGCGATGAAAGGATACGGGGATAGTCCTCGGCCAGATCAGCGAAGTCTGTTTCGCCGGAAATGAGGTGATCGAGGCTATCGTCCGCCAGTAGTTCTAAGGCTTTCGCCATGCGTCGGCCAAAACTCCAGCGTACTCGCCTCGCGGGAGGCACGGCGCCGACTTGTGAACTTACCAGTTGGAGCCGCTTTGAGTGGAAGGCGCCACCGAGCGGAATGGAAATGCTCTTGTCTCCATACCAGCTTGCCTCGACGATACGCGCCTCGGTCCCAGCATTCTCGATGGCTTCGGAAAGCGCAGCACCGGCCGCCGATGCGTTGATCAGGACGTCAAATTCGCCCTTGAGCGTGCCAGCCTTTGTAAAGGAGATGCCCATGGCCTCGGTGTGCGCGCGGCGATCAGTATTCGTGTCCACCAATACAGTATCGGTGCCGGCAACTCTGCGAGAAAGGTTGGCGACCAACGTCCCTACGACGCCAGCGCCAAAGACGGCGACACGGTCACCGGGCTGGATCATGGCGTCCCAGACGATGTTGAGTGCCGTTTCCATATTGGCGGCAAGAACACCACGCTCCGTGGGAACTTCCTCCGGCAAGAGAGTGACCATGTCTTTCGTGGTAACGAAACGATCCTGATGCGGATGGAGGCAGAATACCGTCTTGCCGATAAGATCATCTGCTCCAGCTTCGACTTTCCCGACGGTGGAATATCCGTACTTTACCGGAAATGAGAAGCTGCCTTCCATGTGAGGACCCCGCATTCTGTCGAACTCGCTGCATGGCACCTTGCCAGCAAGCACCAGAGATTCGGTACCACGGCTGATCCCACTGTAGAGTGTGCGGACAAGAACCTGATCCGCCTGGAGAGGTTCGATGCTCTCTTGCCTGATGGCGCAACGGTTGGCCGTCTCGATCCACAGCGCCCGGCATAGTGTGGTCTTGTTACTGAAAGTTTCGGGCGATGCTGATGCCAAAATGGTGATCCTAATAAATGCGAATTGCAATGGAGCGTATTGCCGAGACGCGCGTTTTGTTCCGTACAGGTTACTAAAATAAATTCCGTGTCTGCGAGAAATCCAACAATGATCTTCTCCGTAGAGAACAAAAACCGTCTAGGGAGAGTATGTCACATGTCGTCTGCCGCCCATGCTGCTTTTCAGTTTTCCACCCCTGAGATTGAAGTCGAGCGCGCCGTTTCCGAGCTTCGCTACGGCCGTCCCATACTCTTCTCCTCGAACGAACGACGCCTCGCCGTCCTTGCGCTCGATGCCGTTGCGCCTTCGATTTACGACCAATTTGCGATGGCGACGGGAAACAGCCATTCTCTACTTCTCACAGCGCCGCGCGCAGCGCGCCTTGGCATTCTTGGAAGCGGGGATGTGTTGACTCCACTCTCAAATGTCAGCTTCGAAGAAGCATCGCGGCTGTCTTACGTTCTCGGCGCTGAACGTCCTCAAAATTGGACGAATGCCGACGAACTTGCATCGCAAACGGCAGAACTGGCGCGCGTCGCGCTTCTCCTGCCCGCTATGGTCATCGCCGACGTTTCTTCCACACACGAGCCTTTTGCCGGATGCTGCGAGCTGTCTGCGTCGCGCCTCAAGAATACGGAAATGGCGCTTCAGCGCTTCGAAAAGGTTGTAAGAACGCGCGTACCACTCAAGGACCTCGGCGACTCCGAATTCGTCGTATTCCGGGGCGGTCTTGCGCAAAAAGACCAAGTCGCGATTGTCGTCGGCAATCCGGACGTGTCAAAAACCGTGCCCATTCGCATCCATTCGTCCTGCATTACGGGTGACCTCTGCAACTCGCTGAAATGCGACTGTGGGGATCAGTTGCGCAATGGTCTCGCGTTGTTGAAGCAGGCGGGGGGCGGCGTGCTACTCTACCTCGACCAGGAAGGTCGTGGCACCGGTATCGGCGCGAAAATGCGCGCCTATGGCTATCAGCATCTCGGCCTCGACACGATCGACGCCGACGCCGAGCTTGGTCTTTCCGAGGACCACCGCCGTTATGAAGCGGCTGTTGCGATGTTGGGTCATATGAACATCAAGAAGGTCGCCGTCTATACGAACAATCCAACCAAGATCAACGGCCTTCGTGCCGGAGGTATCGAGGTGGAGGCGCGTGCTCCGGTAACGGGCACCGTCACCGCCGAGAACCAGAACTACCTCCGCACCAAGACCGTCCGTGCCGGGCATCTGATGGACCTTGAAACGCTGGTCGCAGCCGAATAAGTCCAGGATCCCGGGAGGATAAAAATGGCACTAATACAGGGCGAGTCGCTCGCGACCTTGAGAGACCGAAGGCCTCTCGTGCGAAACACGCTTGCAAATCTCGCCTGCCTGCTGCTCGGCACCATCGCCGTCGCGGTTTTGGTGCGTGTGGAAATGTCGCTGGGCTGGGATTTTGTCGTTGCCGCAACACTGTCCCTTTCGGCGATATTTGCCTTCGTGCTCTACCTACTTCCGCAATATCCGCATCGGCGGTTCGGCTATGCCAATACGGTGACGGCCATTCGAGCCTCGCTCGTGAGTTTGACGGCAGCAACTGTGCTCTGTTTCGAAAGTTTGCAGCAGGCGGACACGGTCTTATGGATCCTCGTTGGCGTCGTTGTGGTGGCGCTGGCGCTTGACGGGATAGATGGCTATCTCGCACGGCGGTATCGTCAAGAATCCGAGCTTGGCGCTCGCTTCGATATGGAAGTCGATGCCTTCCTGATCCTCATTCTGTCGGTCGCGGCCGCTCTTCTCGACAAGGCCGGCGCCTGGGTGCTGCTGATCGGATTGATGCGGTATTTCTTCGTGGCGGCCAGCTGGCTCTTTCCGGCGCTCGCGGCGGATCTTCCTTCATCGATCAGGCGCAAGTTCGTTTGTGTGGTCCAGGTGTCGATCCTGTGCCTCATCCTCGTTCCAGCCGTGGTTGCTCCAGTCTCCAACTATCTGGCGGCGGCGGCACTTCTGGCGCTCGTCTACTCCTTTACCGCAGACATTATTTGCCTCGTGCGCAATAGGGTGAGAGCATGACGGTGGCAACGATGCTATCGTCAACGCTCGGTCTAGCCCGGTCTCTCGTCGTTTATTACGGTCAACCTTGGCGGCGCTTTGGATTGAAGCGCTTCTACCGCTCGCTCATCTCTCCCGGACAGCTTGTCTTCGACATCGGCGCTCATGTGGGAAGCCGCAGCCGGACGCTGATCGAGATCGGAGCGAGGGTCGTGGCAATCGAGCCGCAGCCTCTCTTCGCAGACTTCGTCGAAAAGCATCTTGGCAAGGAGCTTGCGGGCTTCGAAAGAGTAGCCGTCGGTGCGACGCAAGGAAGCGTCGATCTTTTCATCTCCAGCCGTCACCCAACGGTCACCAGCGTTTCGTCGAGCTTTGTCGAGGCGGTCAAGCAGAATGCAGCCTTCTCTCACGTCGAGTGGGATGGGAGGGTTATCGTGCCCATGGTGCGATTAGATGATCTAATCGAAAAATACGGGGTGCCCGCTTTCATCAAGATCGATGTGGAAGGCGCTGAAGCCGCGGTTTTGTCAGGCCTGAGCCAGCCAATCGACCTGATTGCGTTTGAGTATATCCCCGCCATGCCGTCAGTTGCCAATGACGCGATCGCAAAGCTTGCCTCGATAGGTGACTATCGTTTCAATCGCGTCGAAGGCGAAACGCATCGCTTCGTTTCGCAAGCATGGAAAACGGGAAGCCAGATGCTGAGCGAACTTGCGGCAACGCCAGCCGATGCCAAATCGGGAGACATCTACGCGCGGATCGAGCGTCGGTGAGATCCTCTCAGGCGTGGCTGGGAGTTCTTTTGAACGCGCCGACCAAGAGGAAGACCGCGCCCGGCGTCGTACCGATAAGCGACAGCCAGCCATAGGTGATGCTCGCAGCCAATCCATCGACAGGGGCAGCGCCCAGCATCGGCCAGAGAGCCATGGCCGCAGCCTCTCGCGTACCCCAGCCACCAAAACCGGTTGGAATGAGCATCGCAACCAGACAGAAGGGAATGATGGTCAGGCATGCGGCCCAAGGAAGCTGCGAGCCGGTCGCTTCGGCGGCAATAAAAAAGACGATGACATAGGTGGAAACTACGGCAATGCTTGTGGCAGCTTGCAGGAGCCACGCGCCACGCCGCACGAACACGTCGCTCAAGTTCTGGCCCAGCGATACGCCAGCCAGCCATTTCGGCTTGGCAAAGCGCAAGGCAACGACAAATGCGAGCAGCAAAGCGCCGCCGAACAGGATGTAATGCGTCAAGTGTTGAGCAAACTGCGCGCTTGCGACGAACGGCCAAATCGAAAGGCCGATGGCTGCGAGGATGAAAAATGCGATCTGTCCCGACAACCGTTCGAAGATGACAGCCTTAGCGGGTTGGCGCCAACTACCCGGCCCGTCGCCACGCATCCTCCATGCCCTGACGGCGTCGCCTCCGACACCGCCAGGCAGCGTCTGGTTCAGGAAGCTCGCGACATAATATTCCCGGATCGCCCTCCACACTGGGATGTCTTGTCCAAGACGGCGGGAGGTGAACCGCCAGCGCAGCGCGGACACGATCACCTGCACTTGAACGAGCGCCAGGCAGACTGTCACGGCGGCCCACGATATGCGAGAAAGGGACTGGCCCAGCCCATTGAGATCGGTGCGCAGTAGGATCGTCGTCAGAAATGCTAGCGTAAGGACGGAAACGGCAATTCGCAGTTTGTTCAAGCGGGAAGACCTTTGCATCCTGACTGTTTATCTGGTTGATACGTGCTGCAAGACGAGTGGATTGAAGTGAACGGAAAAATCGGACCCGAGCGCAAACACAATACCTTGAAAGCGCTGATCGGCGCATTGTTTTTCTCGTTGATGGCCTTGCTTGCTTTCAACATGCCCGACCATCCCGATGCCTTTGGCATTGGGACGTTCACACGCTTCCCGCTGGAATGGGCGGTGATCGGACTGCTGACGCTCATAGTGCCGGGGCGGATAAAGCGTACCGTCATATTTATTTGTGGCTTTGTTGTCTTTCTGCTGCTCTTTCTGAAGATTGCCGATATCGGTGTCGAGGCCGCTTTTCAGCGGCAATTCAATCCCTATCTCGACGTAAAGATGCTGACCGACGGCTGGAACCTCATTTCCGGCACGATCGGTACGCTGGCGGCACTGGCAGCATTGATTGGTGGCGTTGCCGTTTTCCTGTTAGTCGCCACCGTCTTTCTCAAGTCTCTGATGTGGATGGCCGTTGCGCATGCATCGGCACGCCGGCCGTTGATCGGGGTGTTTGCCATCGTTCTCATCGTCGGCACGATGCTGATGTGGCTTGGAGTATCTCGTGTAGACTTCAGGACCCCAGGATATCTGACGAATAGACTTGGTCTTGTCGTTCGATCGGTGAGCGACATGAGGATTTTTGAGCAGGAACTTGCGACAGGCCTTGGCCCGAAGAACGGCGCCAATCTTTTTCAAAGCGTCAAGGGGAAGGACATCATCCTGGTTTTCGTGGAGTCCTATGGACGATCTGCAGTCGATGACCCTCAATACGCCAAGATAACGCAGCCACGTCTTGCTGCGATCAACACGCAGATCGAAGCAGCGGGGCTTCACGCAGCAAGTGGCTGGATGACATCGCCAACGGTCGGGGGCTTGAGTTGGCTGGCACACGGCACGCTCCTGTCCGGGCTTTGGGTGGACAGTCAAGCGCGTTACGACCGTTTGATGATCAGTCGCCAGCCAAGCTTGAACAGGCTGTTTTCCGAGGCGGGATGGCACAGCGTGGCCGTGATGCCAGCAATTACGATGGCATGGCCGGAAGCCGATTATTTCGGTTACGACCAGATCTTACCTGCCGCAGGGCTCCAGTATCGCGGCAAGCCGTTCAATTGGGTGACCATGCCGGATCAATACACAATGTCCGCCTTCGATCGCCTGGCGTTGAGGCCTGCGCATCTGAGGGGTCAGAAGGTCATGGCGGAGATCGCTCTTATCTCAAGTCACGCGCCCTGGACGCCGGTGCCGAGACTAATCGGCTGGGACCAGGTCGGCGATGGCTCTGCATTTGATGATCAGGCCGTCAGCGGCGATCCTCCATCGGTGGTCTGGGCCGATCCTGACCGTGTGCGGCGTCAGTATATCGAAACCATCGATTACTCACTGGCCGCTCTCGGAGAATTCATGGCAAGACAGGGTCGAGACGCGGTCTATGTCATCCTGGGAGACCACCAGCCCGCATCGATCATCACCGGGCAAGGCGCATCACGAGCAGTGCCGGTGCATATCGTCAGCAGTGATGCGACGCTTGTTGCGAGATTTGAGAAGGACGGCTTTGTCAGCGGCATGGTGCCGACGGGCGCAGCGAATGAGCGTCCGATGAGTGGATTGCGCCAGACCCTTATTACTGCGTTCAACGGCACGCCGTGACAGCATGTCACTGGCGCGCCACTATGAGGTTTGCTTGGCTCGCCTCAGCCTGAGACCCGTTTGCTCATTATGTGCTGCCATGCGTCATAAGCTGACAGAACCGTTTCCATTTGAGCCGTGTGGCCTGCGATGAATGCGTCGCCATAGATCGTTTCGTCGGGATATTCCGTGATCAGTGTCATCGGCACACTGTGGCGGTCGTCAACCGATGAAAGGCACGGGAAGCCGTTGATGATACGGAAGCCGGTGTCACCCGCATGGATTTCATAAAGCCCGATCTGGCGATTGTTGAAGTCCAGCAGTCCAGGGATGGTGCCGAGATGGCGCGTCGTGCTGTCGAGCAGCGCCTCCGCCTCGTTTTCCCAGTCCGGGTGATGTCTGATGATGAGGAAGAAACCTTTCGGCAGCGTCCACATGGCAAAATTGCGCGGCACATAGCCCGATAAGGGACGTGTCCATTCATGGGACGGATAGCCATGCAGATTGACGTGCAGACTTGCACGGCTCTTTTCCTCGGCTTCGAAGCGGATTTTTTTCTCGAAGAGCGCGCTGCCTGCGTTTTCCACAGTGCGATATTCAAGGTCATCACCGAGCGCCGTATATCGCGCGGCATGGTGCATGTGACGAGGATTATCGCGCCTTAGCCGTTGATGAAGAGCATAGCCGTCCGGATTTTCGAGCGGCGAGATGGTAAAGTGCGCGTGTTTACGCTGAACCAACCTGCGGGCGGCACGAATGGCTCCAACGATACCCGTCGTCTCGTTGGGATGCTGGCCGCCACTGATCATCACAGCGGCATCACCGCCAGGCACATATCGCGCCGATAGGATCCGGCCCGAACGCGAGCGGGCGTCAAACGCTTCCCCCCCGATCTCCGCCAGCAACGTTGCCACCTGACCTGCGGCAATCGGTTCTCTGACGCTATCGACCGATTGGTCGCCGGTGTCCAGAAAAGCAGTCGTGAGGGGGCGTGTTTCGATAGCAACGGATAGCTCACCCGTGCTCATGACGATTTCGGGCACGATCTGGCCCGGCTTCAATCCCCTGTCGCCGAGTGGGCGGCCGGACTTTTTTTGAAAAAGTTCGAGCAGCGAAAAGTAGATGTCCTCATGCAGGGCCTCGCGCAGGCTGACCACTTCGTCGCCCACTGGCAGCGATAGATCCGCTGCCGGATGCGCGATGCGGATGTTCAACTCCTCGAAGTATGGCTCCTGATGCCCCCAATCACGCCCGGCAATCGTTCCTATGGCGGCTTCGAAAAGCACCTCGTAGTCCGTCTCCAGCCGTTTGCCGTCTTCGTCTCCGATACGCAGCCAGCCAGTGGGCGAGACGTTGGTCTCCCCCACGACATCCTCGTGCACGCGGTTCGGAGCGAGAACCGTCAGGGTTTGCGTTTCCCCCCCGCGCTTGAGCAAGACGTCGTAGTGAAAGGAACTGTCGTTACGAGCGATGAAATCGAGTTTCGCCTGCCCCACGAGAGCGGCCAGCGGATAGGCTTCCAGTCGGAAGCGGTTGGCAGGCGCGTTTGGATGGGAGGGATAGCGGACCTCGATTGTGTCCACGCCGTCGAGATCGATCTCTTCCAGAAAAGCAAAGAGGAGCGGCTTGTAGGCGCTGCGGATACGCGCCTCCACACCCTTATCCTTCAATCTATTTTCCGCGTTCCTGCGGCTTCGCGCATCGTCGAAAGTCCAGGCCTCAAGGGCCTGACCGGGAACGCCGAGCGTGACGAGGCTATCGAGCGTTCGATTGAATGTCTGACTGAAAATCTGGCCCAATACGATTACCTCGAGGTTCTGCCGGTGGGATCAAGACTGTCGCGGAGCCAGTCACCGAGAAGATTGAGACCGAGTACGGTGAGAAGGATGGCAAGGCCGGGGAAGACGCTGACCCACCAGGCCGTTTGCAGATAGGTTCGTCCATCCGCCAGCATGCCGCCCCAACTCGGGATGGTCGGATCGACGCCAAGGCCGAGGAAGGTCAAGCTGCTTTCGAGCAGGATGTTGTTGGCGACATTCAGTGTCATCAGCACGATGACGGGACCGATCAGGTTCGGCAGCAGATGCTGAAAAATGATGCGCCAGTCTTTGACGCCGATGGCGCGGGCGGACAGGATGAACTCCCGTTCCCTGAGTGTCAGCACCGAACCGCGGACTAGACGGGCATATTGCACCCACTGCGAGACGATCAGCAGGATGATGGTGTTCGTCAGGCTGCCGCCGACAATGGCGATAAAGGTGATGGCCAGCAGGATGAAAGGCATGGCCAGCTGAATGTCGGCAAAGCGCATGACCAGCATGTCCCAGAAACCGCGATAGTAACCTGCCACCAGACCGACAGCGACGCCGAAGATCACCGCACCGATCACAGAGGTGAAGCCCACGAGAAGTGAAATCTTGCCCCCGGCAACAACGCGGGCCAGCACATCGCGGCCAAGTGGATCGGTGCCGAACGGATGGGCTGTACTGGTGAATGGTTTTGCAAGTCGCGCCATCAGATCGATTTTATCCGCGCCCCCTGGGAAGAGGACGTCAGAGAAAACGACGGCAAGGCAGATTACGACCGTGAGTGTTGCGCCAAGGATGAATTCAAGACTGTTGAAGCGCGAGAGGCGCGAGGTTTTGGCAGCCATCGTGTCTTACTCCGTGCGGATACGCGGATCGACAAGCCCATAGGCGATATCGACCAGAAGATTGATACCGACGATCATGAGCGACAGTACGGTGATGACGGCCTGCAAAACCGGATAATCGCGTGCGCCGACCGCATCGAAAGCCAGCGTGCCGAGGCCCGGCCAGTTGAAGACGCGTTCGATCACGACGATGCCGCCGAGAAGGCCGCCGAACTGCAAGCCGAAATAGGTGATGAGCGGAATGGCGCAGTTGCGCAGCGCATGCTTGTAAAGGACCTTGCTCTCGCTCAAGCCTTTTGCACGCGCCACCATGACATATTGCGAGCGCAGCGTGTCGAGCATGGCAGTGCGCACGAGGCGGACATTCGTTGCGGTCAGGATGACGCCCATCGTGACAGCGGGCATGACGTAGCTGGCAAAGCCGCCCATTCCGCTGGGTGGCAGCCAGCCGAGTGTGATCGAGAACAGCAGCACCAGCATGGTCGCGAGCCAGAAGTTCGGAAACGACAGGCCAATGAGCGAGAAGATGCGGATCACCTGATCCGCAGTCTTGCCGCGTGCGGTGGCCGCCTTGATGCCGAGCGGAATCGAAAGCGCAATTGAGACCGCCATGGAGATGAAAGCCAGTAGCAACGTGGCTGGCAAAGCATCGGCAATCAACCTCGATACGGGCGTGCTGCCTGTGAAGCTGCGACCGAAATCAAGCGTTACCAGCCCCTTCAAGAAGGTGAAGTATTGAACGAAGAAGGGCTGATCGGTGCCGAGCGCCGCACGGATTCGTGCCAGATCCTCCTCCGTCATGCTGCCACCGCCCTGGAACATCGTCACAGCGGGATCGCCCGTCAGGCGGATGGCGAAGGAGACGAGGAGGGTGATGGCGATGACGACAAAAATCGCCTGCAGCAATCGCTTGATGAGAAAACCGGCCACGTGCTTTTCCTTGAGAATTAGCTCTGCCTTGCCCGCGATTTCGCGGGCAAGGACTTACTTCAAAACGGTCGATAGGCTTATTCGACTGTGACGTCGGTCAGCTTGAGACGGTTGTCTGGCGGAGCGATGAAACCCTTCACCCGCTTGTTCATGCCGTAAATGGCATTGGTATTATAAAGCGGAAGCTCAAGCGCACGGTCGGCTGTATAGCGTCCGATTTCCTTGAGGATTTTCTCGCGTTCGGCACGATCGGTGAGCGGACGCTGGGATTCCAGCATCTTGTCCAGCTTTTCGTCCTTGTCGTAGGGATTCCACTTTTCGCCGGAGTGATACATGGCATATGCCGTGTTGTCGTAATCGAACGTCCACCCGCCCCATTTCTGCTGGAACATCGCGCCGGTCTTGCCCTGTGGGATGATATCGTTCAGCAGGACGTTGGTCTCGTAGGGCTTGATGGTGGCGGTGATGCCGACCATTGAAAGGTAGCTCGAAACAACCTGTGCGACCTCGTTCATCGTCGCGTCATTGCCGCGAATGTCGATCTGCAGCGTTGCGCCCGGCTTTACACCCGCTTCTGCCAGCAACTTCTTGGCCGCTTCCGGGTCGTAGGGCAGGGGCTTCAGATCCGGGTCGTAACCGAATGACAGCGCGCTTTGGAAGCTAGCGATTTCCGATCCCTGACCGGCAAGGATCGACTTCACGATCGTTGCACGATCGACCGCCATGATGATCGCCTTGCGCACCTTCGGATCCGCCGTGATGCCATCTCCCGTGTTGAAACGCAGCGCGTCGACCGTGGGGCCGGGGACGCTGACGATCTCGAGCTTGGAATCACCCTCGATAACGGGGATCATACCGATTGGAATCGTCGGGGGAATGACGAGGTCGACACGGCCGGCCTGCAATTCCGCAACGGCTGTGGCCGGTTCGGAAATGAACCGGTATTCGAGTTCGGACAGCTTTGGTGCGCCGCCCCAGTAATCCGGATTGGCTTCAAGCTTGATGTTGTTTTTCGGTGCGTAAGAGACGAACTTGAACGCGCCGGTGCCGACAGGATTGAGGTTAAAATTGTCCTCGCCTTTTTCCTGGATGTACTTCGGCGGAACGATCATGGCGCCATAGCCGGCCAACTTCGTAAGGAGCACGGGGTCGGCCGCCTTGAGCTTCATATCGACGGTGTTGTCGTCGATAACCTCTACGCTTTCGATCGATACGTAGTTGGAGCGCTGCGGCCCTTTCGCACCCTGCTCGCCCAGAAGGCGCTCGAAGGTGAATTTGACGGCGGCTGCATTGAAGGGCTCGCCATTGTGGAACTTGACGTTCTGGCGGAGCTTGAAGCGAATACGCTTGCCCTCATCCAGTTCCTCCCAGGATTCAGCAAGGCCGGGAACGATCTTCAGGTCTGGCCCACGATATGTCAGACCGTCAAAGATGTTGGTGGCAACGGCTGCCCACTGCACGAGAAATGTATCGATCGGGTCCCAGCTGCCCGGGTCTTGCGGGCTGGAGATGGTCACCTTGCCCGCAGCAAATGCTGGCGATGCCGCAAACGACACGCCGGCAAGGGCCAGCGAGGTTAGAGCGGCAGATAGTCCCCTTTTGATTTTTCTCATCTTCTGTTTTCCTCTTCAGATGGCTTCAGTTGATTTGGTCAGGCACTTTGAGCGATGAAGTGACCTGGCTTGATTTCCCGGTGCGTAAGGATCGGAGGCTCATCTCCGACGCGGCGCACTGGATTGGGTATTTCGCCTTCGATCATGGCGATGCGACGCTCCACGGTCGGGTCGGCAACCGGAACTGCGGACAGAAGGCGGCGGGTATAGTCATGCGTCGGCGTTTCGAAAACCTGACGGCGGCTGCCCATTTCCATGATCTGGCCGAGATAAAGCACGGCCACGCGGTGGCTCATCTTTTCCACCACAGCCATGTCATGGCTGATGAAGAGATAGGCGAGACCTCTTTCGGCCTGCAGATCCATGAAGAGATTGATGATCTGCGCCTGAATGGAGACATCGAGCGCAGAGAGAGCTTCATCAGCAATGATGAGCTTCGGATCGCAGGCGAGCGCACGGGCAATACAAACACGCTGGCGCTGACCGCCCGAGAACTCATGTGGATATCGCGAAGCGTATTCGGAGCTCAATCCCACACGCTCCAGCAATTCGTCCACGCGCGCGTTCACCGCTTTAGTGTCGTTTATCAAACCATGGGTGCGGATCGGCTCGGCAATCGAAAAACCTACCGTCTTTCGCGGATCGAGTGAGGCAAAGGGGTCCTGGAATATATATTGTACGTCACGGCGCATACGGAAGCGCTCGTCAGCAGACATTTGTGAGTAGTGGCGACCGTTGAAGGAAATTTCACCCGACACGGCGTTTTGCAGCTGCTGGATCGTACGGCCGATGGTGGATTTACCCGAGCCGGATTCTCCCACGAGTGCAAGCGTTTCTCCCGCGTGAATATCGAAACTCACTTTCTGGACGGCACTCAGGCGATGGGTGGGCTTGCCGAACAGGCTCTTGCGGATGTCGAACCGTACAAAGAGATCTTTGACAGAGAGAAGCGGCTTTTGATCGTACTTTGCCGTGTCCTGGACACGCTCCTCGCCGAGGGTGACAGGCTCCCCGTACTGTAAAACGGTCAGCGGCAAGCGCTTGGGGTAATCCTGGCCTTCCATGCTGCCAAGGCGAGGGACGGCTGAAAGCAGTGCGCGCGTATAGGGGTGTTTCGGATCGGCAAAGACATCCTTGACCGGACCTTCCTCGACCTTTTTACCCTTCCACATGACGACAACATCATCGGCCATCTCAGCCACCACGCCCATGTCGTGGGTGATGAAGACCATCCCCATTCCCAGCGTTTGTTGCAGGTCGCGCATGATGTTGAGGATCTGCGCCTGGATGGTCACGTCGAGTGCTGTCGTCGGCTCGTCGGCGATCAACAGCTTGGGGCGGCAGGCAAGCGCCATGGCGATCATCACGCGCTGGCGCATGCCACCGGAAAGCTGGTGCGGGTATCGTTTCAGGAGTTGTGCCGCATCTGGCAGTCGCACCATTTCCAGAAGCGACTGAGCTTGTGCCATCGCAGCCTGCTTGCCGAGCTTCTCGTGCAGCACCAGAACTTCGCAGATCTGATCACCAATGGTAAAAACGGGGTTGAGAGAGGTCATCGGCTCCTGAAAGATCATGGCGATCTCCTTGCCGCGGATCGACCTCATTTCTTTTTGCGAAGCTGTCAGCAAGTTCCTGCCCTGGAAAAGGATTTTCCCGCTCGGGTAGGTCGCACCCATCATGTCAGCCAGACGCATGGTCGACAGTGAGGTCACTGATTTACCAGAGCCTGATTCACCGACGACGGCGACGGTCCGCCCAGATCGCACCTTGAACGAAAGATCGTCCACGACACGGCTTTTACCGAACTCGACACTAAGGCCTTCGACCGAGAGGAGCGGCTTGCTGTCGTCCATAGAGGTAGTTTCCTTCGACGTGGTCATATGAGAAGCGAGGCTGCAAGGATCATGCCAAGGCGTCAGAAGGAGCGCATTCAGCGTTCTCTTCGCCTGTCGCCCAGTCGCGCGAATTGTTCAAACCGTTGTTTTTGAAGCCGATGATCAGCATTGCACTCGCCCCCTCCGCAATACAGCCAGACGCTAACAAAGGAGAACAATCCTGTCCATCCTGTTGAACAATTTTTGTATATTGCTCTACAAATAGTCAGTTGCTTCTAGTTTGAGCTCAAACGATGGCGGGCTTTTATCGGAGACGTGTAGGGTCTGGTGCTTAGAATTTTTTCGCCGCCGATGCGGCAGTTGTGGTGGCTATCCGGTCTGATCTTCTAGAGTTGCCGATCAAGCTCTCGCAGCAATCTCTTGCGCTCGCTTTTTCTTCTGATCTGCCGGGTAAGAGCGGTCGTCGCCCTAAGTTCCACGGGCGTTCTCGCGTTATCGAATTCGAACGTTCGCGAAGCGCCTATCAACAGGTCTTCAGTGCTATAGACCCCAAGGATGGTGATCTCCATTGAGATCGCCTGTGCTTCCAGTTTGGAACCGAGAAAGCGTCGGTCGTCGGAGCAAGACTGTGTGGCGTAATCCAAGATGCAGGCAAACGTTCCCATATCGACCATTGCCCCAGGTAGGAGAGGTCCCTGTCTGGTCATTCGTTGCCACCCGGTTTTTGTCCCTGACGTTCGAATATCTTCAGCGTCGGTTATGTGGGCAGAGTGGGTATCGCTGTCGGTCCTGACGGTTGCGACCACACTTTGTACGTGAACGGCCTCCCTGCTCATATTCGTGACGAAACAGCGTGCCTCCAGCGTACGGCCTTCGCTACGGTTGACGACAAGCATCGGCTTGATCTGCCGCTGATGGCCTGCAAGAAAGATGTGGAGATAGACGGCCCCAGATGGACAAAGTGCCGATGCTCGCCACCGCAGACACGACAGGTGCGTTATCTTGAATGAAGGCGAGCATTGTACCGGGTCGTTTCGATGAAATTGAAAAATGGGCGGAGCATTGGTAAACTTGGATGGAGGTCTACCAGGTATCCAAGCGCCTCCTAACACGGAATAAGAGGCATGGTTCCAGTTCCCATACCGAGACCAGCGGATCTGCCGCGCCACGGTCGCCATCATTCCTCGTCTATGTCGTGTCCCTATGGTCCTGAAGCTGAGAGAACCAACGCGCATAAACAGTGTTTTTCACGAGATGCCGATTGAGATCCGGCTCTCCATCACGCCACCACACTGGCCCACGTTCACCAAGCGCGACCTTCGCCCGATCAACACGCCGTCGTGCGAGGGTCATTTTGCCGGGCTCTTCCTTTGAGTGCCGCACGGCTGCTCTTGCAGCCATCAGTTCCTTGACCAGCTGCGCTCGCGTCTCTTCGTCCAGAGCCGGATTGCTTTTGCGCCACAGTCGCCCGCGAACCACGAAGTATCGCCCATCTGGGGTCGAAGGATATTGAGTGGATGTCGAGCGGTTGCTCATAGTAGCGAGCCCTGAGCTGGCGTTTCGGCCACTGCAGGGGCAAGTGCGCCGCGTTTCGTCAACTCGGTCTGGGCACTGAAGCGCACATCGCCATCGCGATCGCGAAGATATCCCATAAGCGCCTCGTCAGTGAGGCGATCCCAGCCCTTTCCTCTGTCCGGACCGGCAGGCACGCGCGGCAAAAGTCCGGGTTCGGCGCTCCACGCCACCAATTGATCGAACGGGGCCATATTCAGCATGTCCCGCAGATGGTGAGCGGTCACGTAAGCATCCGGCATGGCGCGATGCGCGGGGAGACCGATTTCATGGACCAGGCCTTCCGGCATCCTCTGGTAGCGTAACATCTGGTTGGAGAAGCGTGGTAGGTCCGGCCACAGCCGCAAAGCGCATTTCCATGTACAGATCCAAGGCAAACCGCCGGTCAGCCGATCCGTACAATATCGTTGTTCGAACGCCGCG
Source organism: uncultured Agrobacterium sp. (assembly GCF_913777885.1). Classification (NCBI taxonomy): domain Bacteria; kingdom Pseudomonadati; phylum Pseudomonadota; class Alphaproteobacteria; order Hyphomicrobiales; family Rhizobiaceae; genus Agrobacterium; species uncultured Agrobacterium sp. Next base: position 172,364 of record NZ_CAJYTV010000012.1, read on the forward strand.
CGATGAGCGGCCAAGGCGACAACGCCGCCCTCAGGGCGAAGGACACGTGGAGCCAAGTCTTTCCAGAACGGTGCGTCGGCCACTTGCTCATCAAGGATATGATGAATTGCCATCGTTTCGGTCGTGATCGGACGTCCCGGATTGACGAAAAGTGCGCCACGGTTCTCGGTCAGTGCCCAGCAGCCTCCAACGTCATGGGCCACATCTTGCCAGCCTATTTCGCAAACATCGTTCGCGCCATTGCCAGCGGTTTCCAGATCAATGACGCGGATTAGGGGTTCTGACATGTCCAGGTCGGTTCCAAGCTTGTTTATTGCTCATAAATCGAAGCCGAGCTGAGGTTGTTCCCCATCACCCTTGCCGGTCTCGCTGGTGAGAGAGGAAAGTGTCACGCCAAGCAGGCGCACGGGCCGTCTGAAAGGATAGACTGTAGCAAGCAATCCTGTGGCCGTATCGAGGATGGCTTCGCAACTCGCAAATGGCACGGCGTTGCTCTTGCTTCTCGTCGCCTGAGTGAAATCGGAATACTTGATTTTGACGGTCACCGTCTTTCCGCTGAAACCCTTCGTGTGGCAGTGACCCCAGACTTTTTCGGTCAAAGGTTTCAACTCGGCGGCGGCAATATCGAGATCGTCAATGTCTTGCATAAAAGTATCTTCGGCACCCACGGATTTCCGAACTCGGTCGGGCCGAACCCTGCGCTCGTCGATACCGCGGGCGATGCCATAGAAGTAGGGCCCAGATTTGCCGAAGTGCTTGGTGAGAAACTCCAGCGGCTGCTGCTTGAGATCGGCGCCTGTTTCGATCCCCAATCTGCGCATCTTTTCGGCGGTCGCTGGTCCGACTCCGTGGAACTTCTTCACCGCGAGCCTCTCGACAAATACTGGCCCGTTCTTTGGCGTAATGACCGCCTGGCCATTGGGCTTGTTGAGATCGGAGGCCATTTTGGCGAGGAACTTATTGTAAGAAATGCCGGCGGATGCGTTAAGGCCGGTGATGTCTTTGATCTTCGAGCGGATTTCCAACGCAATCTCGGTCGCGATCGGCATGTGTTTCAAGTTCTCCGTGACATCAAGATATGCCTCGTCGAGCGAGAGGGGCTCGATCAATGGCGTATACTCGGCAAAAATCTCCCGAATTTGCTGTGATACGGCACGATAGACCTCGAAGCGCGGTTTGACGAAGATCAGATCGGGACATTTGCGCGCCGCGGTCACGGAGGGCATGGCCGAATGAACGCCGAACGCCCGTGCTTCATAACTTGCCGCCGCGACGACGCCGCGCGCCGCAGCGCCACCAACGGCAAGAGGCTTGCCGCGAAGATCGGGATTATCGCGTTGCTCGACGGAGGCATAAAATGCATCCATGTCGACATGGATGATCTTGCGTAGCTGCGAGGGGTCGATGGAACTCATTGAAGCCGTCGATGTAGTTTCGAACAAAAGAGGAACATAGTCAGATGTTACGCCGCTCGCAACGGTATTCGGACCATAACTGTATCTCTTCATGAAACCACAGAGCGCACGAGGAGTTTGACCCCTGAGATAATTTACGGGAGAGCACAATGGCAGAGAATGCTACGAGTACTATTCGCGCCACCTTCGAAACCCGCGAGGCCGCGGATCTGGCAGTTGAGCATTTGGTTCAACAGCATGGCATTGCCCGGCCCGATATTTTCATTCAGTCGGCGTCGAATGAAAATACGACAGGGACGGAATCGTCACGTGGCGATGTTTCGCGCTCCGATGCTCCCCACGAAGGTGAGATTGAAGTGTCGGTCGATATTGCGCCAGACCAGATGCAGGCCGTCCAACGTAGCTTTGGCGATGTCGGAGCACTTCGCGTCTCGAACAGATGACTGCCGCTGAGCTTGTTTATCAAAGAGGCTCCGCTCTAGTCGGCTAACAACGTAATTGCTGATCCTGCGATGTGGATGTATTTGATGTCGCATCACTGTTTAGGATCAAGATGCAGACGTTCTCCAGGTTGCCGCCGCTTGAAGCGCTGGTTGTTTTCGAAGCCGCGTCTCGTCTCGGCAGCTTCTCCCGAGCGGGCGTTGAGCTCGGTTTGACCCAAAGTGCGGTTAGCCGCCAGATCGGCAAGTTGGAAGCCTTTATCGGATCCAAGCTGTTCGAGCGTGTACCAACAGGTGTGCGGCTGACGACGATCGGAGAGAACTACTCCATCGATGTCTCCAGGTTGATCCTCGATATCGCAAGCGTCACGGATGGCGTCAGATTGTGGACGGGCGCCAGCCAGATTACTATCGCCTGCTCTCGCGGCATCGCGGACCAATGGTTTATGCCGCGTCTTAAGAAGCTAAAGCAGGATCTTCCGGGGCTGGAGCTTAGATTGCGTGTGACGGATGATGTCGCTCATCTGCGCCTGGACGAATTCGACCTCGCAATATTCTACCGAAAAGAAAGACCGATTGGCGTCTGGCTGGCTGAACTCGGTCAGGAAGAGGTCGTTCCCGTGTCCGGGCAAGGCGCTCTTATGCTGGAAGAGCAAAAGGCGCCAGTGCTTATCTCTATTGAAGACTCCATGCGGGAGTGGCAAGATTGGGATAATTGGTGGCGCTCGTCGACGATGTCGCCACCCCAGGACGCAGTGCATTGGAAGCTTGGCGATTATGGCCTTTGCGTCGCCGCCGCATCTGAAGGACTGGGTACGACACTTGGATGGACATGGCTGATCCGTGATCAGTTGGATAGTGGTGTTCTCATTCCTGTACATGCCCACACGATGCGATCTGAGGGACGCTTTTATCTCATGCGTCCAGCAGACCGGCATCAGCGCAAAATCGTGCGCGAGGTTGCTGACTGGTTGATCGAAAACAACAAGCAGACCGCACGCTAAGCGGTGTCACGCTGGAAGAGGTCGAGCCTTGCGTCGGCGGTCCAACATGAAGCGTGCGTAGCCTATGAGGGTGAAGATCAGCCAGGCGACCTGCGATATCAGGGAACCGAGATTGAAATTCCATATCAATGAATAGATCAGAAGGACGCCACCAAGAACATTCAAGAGAGTGTAGCGGCCATCTTCGATGTTGAGAATGCGCAACTGCAGCAAAGCATATGCGATGAGATAGAAAATTGCTCCTGCAAGGCCAACAATGTCCGCAAGCCCCATTTGTGTTCACTCCGTAGGTCGCCCTTTGTCCAAGGGCTTCGCGACGCCGGCTCACTCCGGCCACGCTCGTTTACTCCGCTTCGCAAACAAGCAAATACGCTTTGATTTCATGACCCCATGCGCAAAAATCATACCCCCGTAATGGGCTCTCTCTCTAGTGCCGAACCGCTGAGTACGATAGGCCAGACCCCCGACAGCCGGCCTACGACCGGCTACGATAAAAACAGGGAACCGCGATATGACTGACTCCCCTTTTTCGATTGATCGACGCAGCTTTCTTATCGGGGCAGCCGGTCTCACCGCAATTTCAGCTGGCTTCATTACGCAAGCAAACGCTCAAGATGCTCAGACACCCAAGAAAGGCGGCGTCCTGAAGCTTGGTATCGGAGGAGGTAGCACCACCGATAATCTCGATCCACGGATTCTGAAAGACTGGGTTCCGGTCAATCAAGCCTTCATGATCATGAACGGCCTGGTCGAGATCGACGCGAACAATCACGCCGTTCCAGAGCTTCTGGAAAGCTGGGAAGCGCAGCCGGGCGCGAAAGAGTGGGTGTTCAAGCTGCGTCAAGGCGTGACGTTCCACAACGGCAAGGCTTTGACGGTCGAGGACGTAATATACTCTATCAATCTCCATCGCGGTGAAACGACGTCTGCGGCCCGATCGGTTGCTTCGGCTTTGAAAACGGTCGAGAAAGTTTCGGATAGCGAAATCAAGATCGTCCTGGAAAGCGGGAACGCTGACCTTCCCTACATCCTCTCGGATTATCACTTCCTTGTCGTTCCCGAAGGCTGGACGGATTTCAACAAGCCGGTCGGCACAGGTCCTTTCGTGTTCGAAAGCTATGATCCAGGTGTCCGCTCGCGCTTTACGCGCAATCCAAGCTACTGGAAGCCGAATGCCGCTCATGTCGACGCTGTCGAAGTGATCGTTATCAACGATATTGCTGCACGCACCAACGCGATGATGTCCGGTCAGGTCCACGCGATCAACCAACTTGACTTCAAGACTGTCGATCTGTTGCGCCGCAATCCAAATCTCAACATCGTTCAGTCGGCAGGCGGGCAGCACTTCACCTTCCTGATGGATTGCACGCAGGCTCCCTATACGGACAACAATATCCGTCTCGCGATCAAGCACGCCATCGATCGCGAGCAGCTTTTGAAGACGGCTCTGCGGGGTTACGGTCGCATCGGCAATGACCATCCGATCCCAAGTTCCGACCGCTTTTATGCCGCCGATTTGCCACAGCGGCCCTATGATCCGGAGAAGTCGAAGTTCTATCTGAAGCAGGCGGGCCTCGACACGCTGAAAGTCGAGATTTCCGCCTCCGACGCAGCATTTTCCGGCGCGGTCGACGCTGCGGCAATTTTCCGTACCAGTGCGGCGAAGGGTGGCATTGACGTGTCCATCAAGCGCGAACCTGCGGATGGTTACTGGGACAATGTCTGGATGAAGGCACCCTTCTGCATGTCCTATTGGGGCGGTCGCCCAACCGCCGACCAGATGCTGACTATTGCATACCAGTCGACCTCGGCACAGAACGACACACACTGGAAGAACGAGACCTTCGACAAGAAGCTGGTGGAGGCTCGTGCGCTTCTGGACGATGCCAAGCGCAAGGAAATCTACGCCGAACTGCAGGCTCTGATATCAAACGAGGGCGGCGCGATGATACCCATGTTCGGCGATTATCTTGACGCCACCTCCAAGAAACTCAAAGGCGTAACCACACACCCGATGTTCAATTTCATGGGTGCTCGTCTTGCTGAAAAGGTCTGGTTGGACGCGTAATGACTATCCTCATCCTGAAGCGCGTCGCTTTGGGTATTCTGACGCTTCTGCTCGTGTCGGCGCTGATTTTCGCCGGCACACAGCTTCTACCCGGTGATGTGGCGTCAGCGATACTCGGACAAAACGCAACGCCTGAGTCTCTCGCCGTCTTGCGAACCGAACTCGGCCTCGATCAACCCATCTTGCATCGCTATCTGGCATGGCTCAGCGGGTTTATGACCGGCGACCTCGGTAATTCTCTTGCCAACCGGCAGCCGGTAGCAGATCTTTTGTGGCCCAGATTTTGGAATACCATGGCGCTCGCTTTCTACGCGGCCATCATATCGGTGCCGGTCGCGGTGGTCCTGGGACTGTTCAGTGCCATCTGGCGAGGAAGCCTGTTCGACCGGGCCGTCAACATTGTTGCGCTCGCCTTCGTGTCGCTCCCGGAGTATTTTCTGGGTCTTCTCCTTATCCTCTTCGTCTCGGTACAATACAATCTGCTGCCAAGCCTGGCGGATACCTATCCGGGCATGGGATTTGCCGACTGGCTGAAGGCGACGACGCTTCCGGCTCTGACACTGGTTCTGGTGACCGTGGCTCAGATGTTGCGGATGACCCGGACCGCCGTTCTAGCCGTGATGGATCAGGCCTATGTGGAAACCGCTTATCTCAAGGGACTGCGGACCAAGCGTGCTGTCCTGCGCCACGCGCTTCCCAACGCAGCAGCCCCGATCGTCAACGTCGTCTCGTTCAACATCGCTTATCTCATTACCGGCGTCGTGCTTGTCGAGGCCGTCTTCAATTACAATGGACTAGGTCGCTTCATGGTCGATGCTGTTTCCAAGCGCGACCTGCCGCTGGTTCAGGCTGCGGCGCTCGTCTTCGGCACCGCTTACGTCATTTTGAACATCATTGCCGATGTCTCGGCCATCGCGCTCAATCCGCGCCTGAGGCACGCCCGATGAAATTTTTGCGTTCAGTTACCCCGACCGCCTGGGTCGGCCTCTTCATCATTTCTTTCAATCTCATCCTGTTCTTGGCCGGGCCGCATATCGCGCCCTTTGGCCAAGAAGAAATCGTCGGATCACCCTTCGATCCACCCTCGGCTGCACATTGGTTCGGTCTTGATCAGAACGGGCGTGACATGCTCTCGCGTATCCTTGCTGGCGCGCAAATGTCGATCGGTGTTTCGCTGGCTGCGTCCTTGCTGTCGTTTACGATCGGGATCACGCTTGGTTTCATTGCAGCCATCTTTGGCGGCTGGCTCGATACCGTTCTTTCGCGCATCGTCGATACCGTTATGTGCATTCCCGTGTTGATTTCGGCTCTTGTCGTGTTGCAGGCGCTGGGTTCGTCCATACCAGTCCTCATCGTAACCATTGCCTTGCTGGACTCCACCCGTGTATTTCGCCTGGCGCGTATCGTCGCTCAGGGTATCAATGTTCTCGAATATGCCGAAACGGCACGTTTGCGTGGGGAAGGCCTTTTATGGCTGGTATTCAAGGAGATATTGCCCAATGCGCTTCCGCCGCTGATTGCTGAATTCGGTCTGCGTTTCTGCTTCACCTTTCTTTTCGTTGCCGGTCTTTCATTTTTGGGACTTGGCATTCAACCACCCTTTGCGGACTGGGGTGGCATGGTGAAAGACAACCAGCAGGCTATCCTTTATGGGCTCTATGCGCCGCTTTATCCTGCAGCCGCGATCGCCATTCTCACCATCGGCGTCAATCTTGTCGCTGACTGGCTGCTGGCCGGACGAAGCGCAATTCAAGGAGCGGATCGATGAGCGATAGCAAGGTTCTGAAAATCCGCGGCTTGAAAGTCGCTGCACCGAACGGCGCCGTTCTGGTCGATGGTATCGATCTTGATCTGGCGAAGGGCGAAGTCAAAGGGCTGATCGGTGAATCGGGGGCGGGCAAATCCACCATAGGCCTCGCAGCGATGGGCTATGGTCGAAATGGTTGCCGGATCATCGACGGAGAGATTGTCGTTGATGGCGTATCTTTGATGACTGCAGGTCGTGCCGGACGTGAAGCGGTTCGTGGAGCACGCATCGCCTATGTTGCACAAAGTGCTGCTGCGGCATTCAACCCGGCAATGAAGATCGGTGAACAGATTATCGAGGGTCCGCTCTACCACGGCATCATGAACCGGCAAGAGGCAGAAGCCTGGATGCTGGAATTGCTCGAAGCGCTTCAACTTCCTGACTTCCTCAATTTTGGTAGCCGATATCCGCATCAGGTCTCCGGCGGTCAGTTGCAGCGCGCCATGGTGGCCATGGCCATGTCATGTCGTCCCGATATCCTCGTGCTTGACGAGCCGACCACAGCGCTTGACGTGACTACGCAGATCGAGGTTCTCGCCCTGCTACGCAATCTTATCCAGCGCTATAACACCGCTGCGCTCTACATCACGCACGATCTGGCGGTCGTGGCGCAGGTGGCTGACAGCATCATGGTGCTGCGCCATGGAAAACGGGTCGAGGAAGGGACTGCCGAGCAAATTCTGGAGCACCCCCAGGAAGATTACACCAGGCGGCTAGTTTCTGAACGCGAAACGACCATGTCGGGGCAAGACGCGCACCACAAGAGTGGTGAGGTCCTGCTTGAGGTGCGTGATGTCACCTCCTATTACGGACGAAAGAAGGTTCTGGACAATATTCATCTGACACTGCGCCGCGGCGAAACGCTGGCCGTTGTCGGAGAATCCGGCTCGGGGAAATCCACGCTCGCCCGCGTTATCGCAGGTTTGCCGCCCCATTCTTCGGGCGTGGTTTCTCTTGCCGGTCACCGGCTTGCCGACAGTTACAAGAAACGGAGCCGGGAAGAGCTTCGCCGGATTCAGTTGGTTTATCAGCTTCCCGATGTTGCCCTTAATCCTCGCCAAACGGTTGGCGATATCATCGGCCGTCCGATGACCTTCTATTTCAAGATGGCGGATGACGAGCGAACTTCGGAGGTCGAGCGTTTACTGGACCTTGTCGGACTGCCGAGAGACTTTGCCGAGCGCCTGCCAAAGGCACTCTCCGGCGGGCAGAAGCAGCGTGTCTGTATCGCCAGAGCCCTGGCAGCCCGTCCTGATCTTATCATTTGCGATGAGGTGACGTCGGCGCTGGACCCGCTGGTGGCAGAGGAAATCTTACGATTGCTGCGTTCATTGCAAGATGAACTCTCGGTTTCCTACCTGTTCATCACCCATGATTTGGGCGTGGTTCGCAGGCTTGCTGATCGGACGATGGTGATGCAGCATGGCCGGATCGTTGAAATAGGTCCCACCGCAGACGTCTTTGCGCCGCCCCACCAGCCCTACACCGAGCAACTTATCACCTCCGTGCCGGAACTGCGGCGCGACTGGCTTGATGACGTCCTTTCAAAGCGAAGCATCTCCGCCGCATGATCGAAACGGCGGCGATCCAGCATCGCCGTCGGGGATTTGTAATTTTCGCGCTGGTTACCTGCCAGCGCTTCTGATCTGACTGGAATATCTGAAAATGACTGTGCATGTTCAAGAACATATCTGGATTCCCTTGAGGGATGGCACGCGCCTTGGCGCACGCCTGTGGCTGCCGGACGATGCGGATCGATCGCCGGTGCCAGCCATTCTCGAATATATTCCCTACCGCAAACGCGATGGGACTCGCGGACGAGATGAGCCCATGCACAGCTATTTCGCCAGCCAAGGCTACGCGGCCATTCGCGTCGATATGCGCGGCACGGGTGAATCCGATGGGCATATGGCTGACGAATATCTCAAGCAGGAGCAGGATGACGCTCTTGAAGTCATTGAGTGGATTTCACACCAGCCCTGGTGCAGCGGCAATGTCGGCATGATGGGCAAGAGCTGGGGTGGCTTCAACAGTTTGCAGGTCGCCGCCCGTCGCCCTCCTGCATTGAAGGCGATCATTACAGCCTACTCTACGGATAATCGTTATACCGATGATATTCATTACATGGGCGGTCTGTTGCTCAACGACAATTTGTGGTGGGGCACAATCATGCTGGCGTACCAGAGCCGCCCGCTTGACCCCAAGATCGTTGGCGATGTCTGGCGTGAACGTTGGCTCGAACGGCTCGATAGCCTTCCGTTCTTTCCGGCTCTCTGGCTCGAACATCAGCGCTATGACGATTACTGGAAACACGGTTCTGTCTGCGAGGATTGGAGCGCGATCCAGTGCCCTGTGCTGGCAATTGGAGCGTGGGCAGACAGTTATACCAATCCCGTTTCGAGGCTTTTGGAAAAGCTGCAGGTGCCTCGTCGTGCTATTATTGGCCCATGGGGACACATCTATCCTCAGGATGGCGTTCCGGGCCCTGCCATCGGCTTTCTGCAAGAGGCAACGCGTTGGTGGGATCAGTGGCTGAAGGGCAAAGATACGGGCATCATGGAAGAACCCATGATGCGAGCCTTCGTCAGCGATAGCATCGAGCCGACCGGCACACGGATATCAACAGAAGGCCGCTGGGTTGGCGAAGCGACATGGCCATCGCCCGATATCTCAATCAAGCCACTCCATTTCGGGGCTCACCATACGCTCGGGACCGAAAGAGGAGAAGCGGCGATACTCAAGATCCGCTCGCCGCAAAGTCACGGAAAGGCTGGTGGCGAATGGATGGCGACAGGTTGCCCAGGCGAGCATCCGACGGATCAGCGGCTCGATAATGGCGGCGCACTGGTGTTCGAAACCGAGCTTTTGCAGGATGATTTTGACGTGCTGGGCACTCCGGTCGTGCGTCTGCGCGTTGCCGCAGACTGCCCTGTCGCGCAAGTGTCGCTGCGCCTGAACGATGTCCTGCCGGATGGCCGTGTGACGCGCGTCAGCTATCAGGTATTCAATCTGACACATCGCGATAGCCACGAAGAGCCAAGAGCGCTCGAGCCAGGCCGCTTCTATGATGTGACAATCAAACTAAACGATTGCGGATATCGTTTTGCCAAAGGCCACCGTTTGCAACTTGCCATCGCCACGGCCTACTGGCCAATGGTTTGGCCATCGCCCTATGATGCGACCTTAAGCGTCTCTGTCGCCGAAAGTACACTCGAACTGCCAGTTCGCGCGCGGTCTGAGGTGTCGCCGGTCAGTTTCGAAAGTCCTGCTCATGGGCCTTTCACCCCGACGACGCAAGTAGATTCGGGCACCGTTCGGCGTTGGACCGAGCAGGATCACGAAACCGGGATCAACACCTATGTAACCGAGGGCGTCGGCGGATTGTTCGGAGAGGGCGTGATCCGCTTTGACGAGATCGATACCCAACTCAGTCACAGTCTCCGCAGAGAGCTTACGATCAAGGACGACGATCCGTTGTCGGCGAAATATGTGCTTACCCAGGCCTATGAGATGGGCCGGGACGGGTGGCGGATCAGAATCGAGAGCCGCACGGAAATGCGTTCTGACGAGAATACGTTCTATCTGTCAGGCGAGTTGTCGGCATTCGAAAATGGCGCGCTGGTCAAGACACGTGAGTGGGACGAACGTTTCGACCGCGACTTGATTTGACCAGCAGGGTCGTTGAGTGAGAGCAGATAGCGGATGGTGTTCGAGTACCATTCGCTATCTGGCACGATACTTTCGCCGCTTGGCCTGCCGGCCCGATACTTCTGAGGTCGTCGCTATTCGCCTACAGCGATACCTTCGCGGCGCGGATCTGCGCTTCCGACGAGGCCGTTCGGGGTGATCTCGATTGCGTGTAGACCAGAATTCATCTCACCTGCCTTCACTTCGTAGCCCAAGGCTTGCAAGGGTTCGGCCATGGACTCTGCGCTTGTCCCAGCTTCAAGATCATAGGTCCCGAACCGATTGATCAGGTGAGGCTGGGCTACAACCGCTTCGACCGGCATACCCCAGTCAATATAGCCAATCAGGGCTTGTGCGACATAACCGATAATTTGGCTGCCGCCCGGCGAACCAATGGCCAGCAGCGGCTTGCCGTCTTTCATCACGATGGTCGGCGCCATCGATGAGCGCGGTCGTTTGCCCGGCTCTACGCGATTGGCGACCGGCAGGCCACCATCATGTGTCTTGAAAGAGAAATCCGTCATTTCGTTATTCAGCAGGAAGCCGTTCGTCATCAATCGCGACCCGAAGCCGTTTTCGATTGTCGTCGTCATGGAAACGACGTTGCCCTCCTTGTCGACGATGACGAAATGACTCGTAGAGGGCAATTCGAGAGCCGCGTCCTTGCCGAACAGGAATGCGTGGTCCCATCCCGGTTCGCCAGCTTTGACCTCCTCTTTGGCCAACGCCTTGTCTCCATCCAGTAGCTTGGCTCGTTCGTCGAGATAGGACTTGTCAATCAGGCCCTTGATGGGCAGCGGCACGAAACTTGTGTCGGCGACGTACCGCTCGCGGTCGGCGAAGGCCAGGCGTTGCGCGTCGCCGATGATGCGCCAGCTTTCGACATTCTCAGGACCCAGGGCTTTCAAATCGAAATGCTCCGACACGCCGAGAATTTGGCCGACGGCGATTGCGCCGGAAGATGGTGGCCCCATCCCGCACACATCAAGAGCACGATAGGTGAAGCACACCGGTTGCCGTTCGATGATGCGATAGTTGGAGAGGTCGGCCAGTGAAAGAGCGCCGGGATTGCCTGCCGCTTCTCGTACAGTCTTCACGATGGCCTCGGCGATCTTCCCCTTATAGAAAGCGTCGGCGCCACCGTCAGCAAGCAGTGCGAGAGTTTCGGCATAGGCCGGGTTTTTCAACTGCGTTCCTGCTTTAAGGGCAGCCCCGGATTTGTCGAAGAAATACGCCGTCGTATCTTTGTAAGTCTTCAGGCGGTCGCCTTCGGATGCAACGAGGGAAGCAAGTCGAGGCGATACCTGAAAACCGTTTGCCGCCAACGTTTTTGCCGGTTCCAGCAGGCCAGCCCAATCTGTTCTCCCGTAGCGTTTATGCACCTCTTCCAGAAGGCGCACCGTTCCCGGTGTACCTACGGATCGGCCGCCCACAACCGCAGCCATGAATTTGAGTGGTTGGCCGCTTTCGTCCAGGAAAAGCTTTGGTGTGGCCTCCATCGGAGCCGTCTCCCGGCCGTCGAATGTGGTGAGTTTTCCGCTTTTGGCGTCGTAATAGACCAGGAATGCGCCGCCGCCCAGACCCGAACTCTGCGGCTCCACAAGACCAAGAACAGTCTGCACTGCCACCATCGCGTCGATCGCATTGCCGCCCTTTGCAATCACATCGCGGCCTGCTTCGGCGGCAAGCGGGTTTGCCGCTGCCACCATGAAATTCTTCGCCTCGACGCGTTGGGCCGTCGCAACCCTGGTGGCTTTCTCCGGAGCCACGATGTCGGATGCCTGCTGGGCAATCGCAGCGGGGGTGAACAAAGCGAATGCAACAAAGGCTTGCGCCAAAAATCTCGTTTTCATCGGTCTACCCTTCCCAATGCGCGTGATGCGAAAATTCCGTCCGTTGGGCCTTGAGCGGCGCCAAACTCGTCGCGAGCGAAGCCAATATGATTGCCGGCCTTTGCGATTGGTGCCGAAGATGTCCAATAGTACGGCACTATGATCGCTGTTTCACCACCTGTCGATCATATCGACGAAGCGCCCTGCAGTTTGGCCGATCATCGCGATTTTTCAGCAGGCGCGGGCCGGTTATGAATGCGAACGGTTTTATGAAATCTCTGAACCGGCATCCGGTGCTGCCTTAACAAAAGCCGAGAATGACCGGGCGATATCACCGATGTCACCGTCTGTGATAAAGACGAGCACGCACCCTTTAGCGCCGTCTGGCCATTCGGAAAGATGGACGGGCTTGTGAATGAGATGCTGGACACCGTGGATCACAACTGGCGTACTGTGCCCTTCGACGGCAATGATACCCTTCACGCGGAGTAACTTCTCGCCATGCCTGTTGACGAGCAAGGAGAGCCATGTCGAGAAGCGTGGCCATGAAATAGGGTTTTGCGTGGTCACTGAAACGGAGCGAATTGCTCCATGCATGTTGACGTTTTGAACCGTTGTATGTGCGTGATCGTGATATCGCTCCGCAGCTATCCAACGCCGAACATCGGCTGGCCGGGCTGTGAGGTCATGGATATCCTCAGTCAAGATTAGGCTTGCAGCCGCGTTCGACGGATCGGAGATTTCGATGCTGGCCGTTGGGTTCATTATCGATAGGGTGGAGATCAACTCATGTGTAGCCTCGGGTCCGGCGATGTCCGATTTCGTGATGACGAGCCGGTCCGCTACGGCGACCTGTCGAGCGCTTTCGGTATAGGTCCCGATGTTGTGCCGCCCATTCGGCACCTCTACGACTGTGACGATATTGCCCATGGAGAAATGATATTTCAGCATCAGGTCTGCGGTCAGCGTTGCGACGATCGGGGCTGGATCGGCAAGTCCTGTCGTTTCGATGATCAGTCGGGAGAAGGGGCCTATGCGACCTGATTGACGTTTCTCGAACAGCGAGAGGATTGCCTGCTTGAGATCGCCGCGGATGGTGCAACAGATGCAACCGCTCTGCAGGAGCAACGTGTCATCCTCTATCGTTTCGACCAAAAGATGATCGAGACCGATGCTACCGAACTCGTTGATGATGACTGCGGCATCGGAAAAGTCGGGGCGGGACAGCAATGCGTTGAGCAGAGTCGTCTTGCCGGCGCCGAGAAATCCGGTCAGAATATTGACGACGATCGGCTGCTGCGCGCCAGTGTTCATCAGGCGACCCCCACCTTAGACATGAGAGCGGGATCGAGAGGGTCGATCTCGACGCCCGCGAAGGCCTCGGCAAGTGGCCAAAGCTGGCCGATATGGTCCACGACCGCGCTTTTGCCGGTGCGGCCTTGGAGAACATAGCGATCGTTCCAGACCTTCAATCGCAGACCGTAATGATCAAGGATCATATTGACGGCGCTGGCCTGTCGATAACGTTCGGCAGCGGGCGTTGCGCTTGCAACGCCGCGACCGCCACTGCTCCAATGATCGGCTGCGCCAAGCGCACCGCACAGGCCGCACATGGAAAACCTCCCTTTACGACTTTGGACGCGCCGTGCCGCTGCGTGGATATCGCTTGGCGAAATCGGCGGCGATTTCCTCCATGGTAACGAATCTTACTCCGTCGAACTGGCGGATGTGTTCGAAGATGCGCTCATGCATTTTGAGAACATGCGGCTTGCCGGAGACATCCGGATGGATGGTGAGCGGAAAGACGGCGTAATCGTAGTTCTCGTAGACCCAGTCAAACTGGTCGATCCACATCTGCTCGAGATCGCGTGGGTTGACGAAGCCGTGGCTGTTGGGGGCGGCCTTGATGAACATCATCGGGGGCAGATCGTCGAGGTTCCAGGAGGCCGGAATTTCTATCAGATCGGTTTCCGGCCCTTGGGTAAACGGCTTCATCCAGTGCGACGGATGCTTGGAGTAATCGATTTTCGTCCACTCGTCTCCAACGGTCACGTAGTAGGGATGGTGGTCGTTGTGCATCAAGGAGTGATCGTAAAGAATGCCCTTTTGCTTCAACAGTTCGTTGGTCTTGGAGCCAAATTCCCACCATGGAGCCACATAGCCACGGGGCGGCTTTCCCGAAAGCTTGGTGATGAGATCGACGCATTTGTCGAAGATGGCTTCTTCCTGCTCCGGCGTCATGGCGATGGGGTTTTCGTGACTGTAGCCATGCATGCCGATCTCGTGTCCGGCGTCGGCGACCTGCTTCATTTCATCCCGGAATGTCTCGATCGAGTGTCCGGGGATAAACCAGGTAGTCTTGATACCCCATTTTTCGAAAAGACGGAGCAGACGAACAGAGCCGACCTTACCTGCGAATACACCGCGTGAGATGTCGCAAGGGCTGTCTTCCCCGCCATAGGAGCCGAGCCAGCCCGCGACGGCATCGACGTCAATGCCATAGGACACCAGTATTTCTTTCGCCATAATCCATTCCTTCTCGCTTGGCCGGTCAGGCCGGGTTGAACTCAAGGCAGTTCGGACGGGGCAAGGCCTGAGCGGCTGCCCCCCATACTGATATGCTTGCGCATGTAATAATTGGCGCCGTCCGGATCGCCGCGCTCAATGGCTTCGAGGATCAATTCGTGCTCCTTGACGGCAGGCCAGAGATCCCCCGGGCGCAACACCGGCATACGCTGGCTCTCCTGCATCACATCTGCAAAAGTGCGGTGCATGTCGACGAGAAGCCGGTTGCCGCAAAGCGCCAGAATCTGGCGGTGGAACTCGAAGTCGGCCTCTGCATAGGCGCTCAGGTCGCTGGAAATTGCGGCACGCCGGAACGCATCGAGCGCCTGACGAAGTCGCGCAAGATCGGCGTCCGTTCGGGACATGGCTGCAAGCTGTGCCGCGTAGCTTTCGACAACGTGCCGCAGTTGGTAGACTTCCCGCAGCGAATAGGGTGCCGCGCTCGACCAGGTCTGGCTTTGCGTCAGATCCGCTATCGTGAAACCTCTGCCATTGTCTCGAGCCTTGATCTTGCCAATGGTCAAGAGAACCGAAATCGCTTCACGAAGTGTAGCGCGACTTATGTCCAGGAGCTTCGCAAGCTCTCGTTGCGGCGGAAGTGCTGTCCCCGCCGGCCAGCGTCCATCGGCGATCATCGAAGCCAACGTTCTGACCGTCGCCGCCACCGCGCTTTCGCCGACAGCATCCGCCTCACTTTGCTTCCTGAAGACGCCGTCTATCACCAGCCGCTTCTCTCTCTTGGTCTGACCAAATAAGATTACAGGAGAAGGAAATCGCATTTTGGTCAGGCCGTCAACGTCAAATTATAGGCACTATGTGGCTTATCCTTAGGCATTTGACAATATTGGTCAGGCCAAGGTAAGCTTAGATGAAGAGTGGGGGATAGGATGAAGAAGACAGTTTGCCTCATCACGACAGGCGGGACGATTGCATCGCAGAAGAACGCCAGTACTGGCCACGTAACGGCCAAACTTGGTGGTGCCGAGCTGAGAGCATTGCTCGGTAGCCGTCTGGATGACGTCGAATTGCTCGTCGATGAGTTCATGACGGTGGGCAGTTTCGCGCTCTCGCTTGAGGATGCCTTTGCACTCGCATGCAGGATCAGAGAGCATTTGGCGGACCCGAGGATCGATGGTGTCGTCGTGACCCATGGAACCGACACGATGGAGGAGAGTGCCTATATGGCCGATCTTCTGATCGACAGCGAAAAGCCAGTTGTTTTTACCGGTGCGCAACGCGCCGCGGATGAACCGGACGCGGACGGGCCACGCAACATCGGCGATGCCGTTCGCATTGCTGCGTCCTCCGTTGCCCGTGGCCTCGGCGTTCTGCTTTGCTTCGAGCAGGAGTTTCATGCCGCCCGTGACGTCACGAAGTCGCACACATCTCGGACCGACACGTTTATCTCTGCCGAACATGGCAAGCTTGGCGAAGTCGATGGCGATAGGGTCATCGTTCACCGTCGCCCATTGGTCCAAGGCAAAATATCTGCATCACGGGTCGAAGCCGACATCGAGATCGTCAAGCTCGGTATCGGATCAAGCGATCGCTTCCTACGCTTCGCTGCTTCGAATGGCGTCAAGGCTGTGGTTATCGAAGGTTTCGGGCGGGGCAATGCGCCCCCCGCCGTCACGGCAGCCGCTATCGATCTGGTAAAAAGCGGCACTCCCGTCATCATGACCAGCCGGTGCCAGCGCGGGCGCGTCAAACCGATCTACGGAAACGGCGGTGGCAAAACGCTTGCCGAAGGCGGCGTAATCTTCGCGGGCGACCTCAGTTCTCAGAAGGCACGTGTTCTCGTTTCCCTATTGCTCGGATGCGGTCTTGGTGTCGAAGAGGTTCGCAGTGAGGTGGAACGCTTCGGTCTTTGAGCATGAGATGACCCGTTCTAAGGCGCTCACACGCTGGGTTTACATCGAAAGCTCCATTCTTCTCCATCCGAAGGCGATCGCGGCTTGAGCCTGTCGGCTCTATGGGCCGCGTGTTGCGGAACCGTGCGACAGGCTGCTTTGTTTGGCGTCCATTGTGCAAATCGGGAGAGGACATGGAGTTGCGGATCATCGCTACCGCTGCCTGGTCTATTCCCAAGACAGTGGCTCAACGGTTCTCTCAAGAGGGGAGTGGCCTTTCGCGATACGCGTCGGTGTTCGACGGCGTCGAGATCAATTCCACCTTCTACCGGCGGCATAAGCCATCGACATTTGCGCGGTGGGCGGAAGCCGTTCCCGACAGCTTTCGGTTCGCGATAAAAATCCCAAAAGAGATTACCCACGCAAGAGCGATGAAGGACATTGCAGGGGCGTTCGACACCTTCCTTGAGGACATCGCGCCGCTGGACAGGAAGCGCGGGCCGCTGCTCTGCCAGTTGCCGCCTTCATTAAAATTCGATGTCGATGTCTTTGCTCCTGCGTTCAAGGCGATGCGCAACGCCGACGAAGGGCAGATGGTCATCGAGGTGCGGCACGAAAGCTGGGCATCGAGCGATGCGCTCGATCTATTGAGGAGCTACGGGATCGACCGGGTTCTTGCCGACCCCGCACCGGTATGGGCCGCGGAAAATTTCGGCGAACCACCGAAATACGTCCGTCTCCACGGCAAGCCTAGGATGTATTATTCGAGCTACACCGATGCAGAGATCAGGTCTTTTCTGGATCTCTCGGCACCGCAAGGATGGTGCGTATTTGACAATACTGCCTCAGGCGCGGCGATCGACAACGCGCTGAGCGCGCTTGAAATCAGCTAAGTTCGGATGTCGGGAGGACGAGCATGACGACCGCCGCGCTCGTCTCCCTATCATATGTCACTCGCCGCGCGGATAACGTTGGTTTTCCTCCAGGACGTTGAGGTCCATGTGGTTGCGCATGTAGCGTTCCGAGGCTTTTTGCAGTGGCTGGTAATCCCAAGGGTAGTAGGCCCCGTTGCGTAGGGCATTGTAGACCACCCAGCGCCGCGCTTGACTTTCCCTGACGGCCGCATCGAAAACGGGCAGTTGCCAGCGCCGACCGATTTCTTCAGACAAAGACGAGAGAACGGTGCCGAATGCCGGATCTGTAGCAAGATTTGTTCGCTCTTCGGGATCTGCCGCCAAGTCGTATAGGAGAGGTGGATCGGCTTCGCAAACGCAGAGCTTGTAGTGCCCGTCGCGAAGACCAACCAGCGGCGCGATAGAACCTTCCGCGGCGTATTCCATCGGGACGGGCCCGCGTTCTCCGGTTTGCGCCGCCACTGCAGCCAGATCCTCGCCATCCGTCCAGCGTTTGAGCGTGCTGATATCGAGCCCGGCCAGACCGCACAGTGTGGGCGTGACATCTAGTGTCGAGACCGGCGCTTCAATCCGGCGCGGCGTCCATCCCGGTGCAGCGATCGTGAGCGGTACGCGCGCTGAGCCCTCGAAAAAACACATCTTGAACCACAGCCCCCGCTCGCCAAGCATATCGCCATGGTCGGAAAGGAAGAGGATGATCGTATCGTCTTCCATTCTGGTTGCTTTCAGAACGTCGAGGATTTCGCCGATCTTTTCGTCGATATAGGAGATGTTGGCAAAGTAGCCGCGCCGGGCGCGCCGGATCTGCTCGTGGGTAATTTCGAAGGCCTTGTGGTCGCAAGCTTCCAGCAGGCGCTTCGAATGCGCGTCCTGCTCATTAAAGGGAATTGCTTCCAAGTGCGGATCGAGTGCCGGGCAATCCTCATAAAGGTCCCAGAACTTGCGCCGCGCCACGTACGGGTCGTGCGGGTGCGTGAAGCTGACCGTCAAGCACCACGGGCGGTCATCAAGGCGGCGGGATAGGTCGTAAAGCTTGCGGGTTGCGTGATAGGCGACCTCGTCGTCATATTCCATCTGGTTGGTGATTTCTGCCACGCCAGCGCCCGTGACAGAGCCTAGATTGTGATACCACCAGTCGATCCGCTCGCCTGGTTTGGTGTAATCAGGAGTCCAGCCGAAATCCGCCGGGTAGATATCCGTCGTCAACCGTTCTTCAAAACCATGTAACTGGTCTGGGCCAACGAAATGCATTTTCCCTGAAAGGCCGGTGTAGTAACCCGCGGCCCGCAGATGATGTGCATAGGTCGGAATATCGGAGGCGAACTCGGCTGCGTTGTCATAGACCCGCGTCCGGCTCGGCAATTGCCCGGACATGAAGGATGCACGCGCCGGCGCACAAAGTGGACTTGCGGTATAGGTGTTGGCGAAACGGACTGATCGCTCGGCCAATCGCTTTAGATGCGGAGCGTGCAGGAAATAGGCCGGGCCATCAGGGAAGAAGGTGCCGTTGAATTGGTCGGCCATGAGGATCAAGATATTGGGGCGCGGCATCTCGGCTGTCCGATTACGTTTTGACCTTACGTCACCGGCTCGAAAATCGAGATCGATCGTCGGAAGGCAAGATTCGTAGATTGAAGTTGATTGAAGAAGATAGTGCGTCCAGCAGGACGCACTATCTTTTAGAGAGCAAGCTTGGCCTTGACGGCGTCCGAAGCTGGTTTGCCATCCAGCGTGGTTACGCCCTGCAGCCAGCCGTCAAGCGCTTTCGGGTTGGTTTTCAGCCAGGTTGCGGCCGCCGCTTTTGAATCCCGACCGTCGAGAATAGCGCCCATCAGGTTATTTTCCATGCCGATTTCGAATTTCAGGTTTTTGAACAGCTTTGCTGCATTCGGGCATTGCTGGGGCCATCCGGTGCGGGCAAGCGTATAGACCTCAGCTCCTCCAAAGTTCGGACCAAAATAGGCATCACCGCCGGAAAGATAAGCGATGTCGATCTTCTCATTCATTGGATGTGGTGCCCAGGCGAGGAAGACCACAGCCTTCTTGTCTCTGCCGGCGCGCTCCACCTGCGCCAGCATTGCCTGTTCACCCGACTCGACAAGCTGCCAGCCTTTCAGGCCGAAATCGTTGGCGTCGATGATCTTCTGGATATTTTGATTGGCGGGTGCGCCCGGCTCGATGCCGTAAATCTTGCTTTCGAACTCATCGGCATGCTTGGCAAGGTCGGCAAAGTCCTTGACGCCTATTTCCGCCATATAGGCCGGAACCGCGAGCGTAAACTTGGCGCCTTCGAGATTTTTTCCCAAAACCTCGGCTGCCTTGGCAGCTTTCAGGTCATCAACGAAAGACTTCTGTGCTGGCATCCAGTTGCCAAGGAAAACGTCGATCTCGCCGTTCTTCATTGCCTGATAGCCGATCGGCACCGACAGCGTTTTGACATCGGCCTCGTAACCAAGCGCCTCAAGCAGCACCGAGGCTACGCCGTTCGTCGCCGTTATATCGGTCCAGCCCGGATCGCTGAGATGGACTGTCTTGCAGGCGGCGTCGTCGGCCGCCTGAAGTGGGGTTGAGAAGGCTGCGACGGACAGAAAAAGACCGGCGGCGATGCGATGCAGATGAGAAATAGATTTCATTGCGGCTCCCCTTTTATTAGTCCTGTTTATTGAACACCACATTGTTTTCGGCTGTGAAGCGGGTATTTTTCGATAAGTCCCATAAGGATTTTTTATGTCTGATCGGCCGCTCGATCTTGGATGGATGCGCATTTTTACAGAGGTTGCCCGTCGCGGCAGCCTGACGGCTGCTGCGGCATCGCTAAGGCTGACCCAGCCCGCCGTCAGCTATCAGATTCGCAGGCTGGAAGATGACCTCGGCGTGGTGCTCATTCGCCGTAAACATCGCGGCATCGAATTGACCGGCGAGGGGCAGCGGCTATTTGATATCGTTGCACGCAATGTCGATGCCATCGACCTGTTGGCGCGTCAGCTTCGCCGCAGCGACGATCGTCAAACTATCCGCTTGCATACCGACTACGCCTTCTCGTCGCTCTGGCTCATTCCGCGTATGCATGGCTTTCGTTCCCTCAATCCCGACATCAATATCCAGATCGTTGCGACGCAGAGCCCACTCGGTGAGAGTAAGCACGATAGCGATGTGATGATCATTTTCGGGACCCGGGAAGAAGCGGGGGAAGGGGCGGTCATGCTGCTATCTGAAAAAGTGATGCCGGTTTGCTCACCTGCCTTGCTGGTGGATGCACCTTCATCGCACTCCATTGCAGAGTTCTCCCGACGAAAACTCATTCACCTCGAAAACAGCTCTCAGGCGCAATGGTTGGATTGGCCCGCCTATTTCAAGCAGTTCAACGTTCCAAGAGATGTGGAGAAAGAAGGGAGCGACATCAGCTTCAACAATTACACGATGGTGGTTCAGGCAACCATTGGAGAACAGGGATTTGCGCTTGGTTGGGCGGGGCTCGTTGATCCTTTGGTCGAGGCCGGCGTGTTGGTTGCGGCGGGTCCAAGTCTGGAGGCACCTGATCGCGGCTACTGGCTGATGCAGTCAAAAAGCAACGACAGCGCCGTCGGGAAGTTGGTCGAGTGGCTGGTATCTGAAAGGTAATAGAGCCTCTCGCGAGTTTTGCTGCGCCGCGTCGGAAGTTAATTCTCGTTTGTGGCGTGTCTCAGATGCTGTATCGGCGACAAGGACGAACGCAGTCCAGATCGATGTAGGACTTAAATCGCCTGGCTTAGAGAACGAGCTTTCGATTCCAGCGAGACACGATCCATTGCCGATTTCGAGCTTAAAGGCCTGTCAAACAGGTACCCTTGGCCTTGATGGCTTCCTGCTGCTCGGACAAGTTCGCGATCCTCTTCAGTTTCGATCCCTTCCGCGACGATTGTCAGGTCCAGCCGGTGTGCAAGATCGCACGTGCCGGTAATGATCGCGATCGCTTCCTCTCGGTGCGAAGCGCCGCGCAGGAACGACTGGTCGATTTTTATTTTATCGAACGGAAAGCGTCGTAGGTAACTTAGTGAAGCATAACCCGTTCCGAAGTCATCCAGTGAGATACGGCAGCCCATCTGTTTCAGTTCATGAAGAACAGCCAGTGCGCGCTCGTCATTTTCGATAAGCGTGCTTTCCGTAATCTCGATTTCGAGTCGCTTCGGTGAGACGCCGAATTTATTGAGACAGGCGCGGGTTTGAAGCGCAAGCGATGGGTTGGTCAGTTGAGAGGCAGATACGTTGACTGCAATGAACGTATCTGCAGGTAGAAGGGCGGCCTGCTGACATGCGGCATCAATGACCCAGGAACCAATCGGGCCAATCTGACCGCTTTCCTCTGCGATCGGGATGAATTCTGCTGGTGAAATGAGGCCCAGGTCGCCGTGTTGCCAACGCAAAAGCGCCTCGAAGCCGCGCGTTGCATTCGTCGCAAGATCGACAATCGGCTGGAAAAGCAAAAAGAGTTCGCCCTTCTCGGTCGCCGACGCCAAACCGGTCTTCAAGCATTGCCAGCGCGAAAGTTCCTCGTTCATGTCGGGATGGAAGGTTTTGAACTGATTGCGTCCTGCTTTCTTCGATTCATAGAGCGCAATATCAGCATGTCTGAACAGCGTGGCGCCCTTATCAAGATTGGCTGCAGCTGAACTGACGCCCAGACTGACGGTCGACGACACCAAACGTCCATCGATCTCAAAAGGCGCGCTAACCTCCAGCAAAATTCGCTTGCAGCAATCCACAGCCGCTTCAAACGCCTCCGGGCCGCTGTAGAGAATAGCAAATTCATCACCACCGATGCGTGCAATCACATCCGCCCCCGCGCAGGCGCTGTTCAATCTGATAGAAAGCTCGAATAAGAGCCGATCTCCTGAAGCGTGCCCCAAGGTGTCGTTGATCATCTTGAAATGGTCGACATCAAGGATGATCAGCGCCTGTTCGACATCTGATTTTTTCGAGATGGATGCGCTCAGGCCCAGACGGTTCGCGATCCCAGTCAGCGAATCGATTTTCAAGACCCTGTCCAGCTTTGCGTTTTGACTGAAGACAAAAACCAGAAGGACTGCGCCAAAAACGACGAAGGTCATCGTCACAGCGCAGATCGTGGCGAAGATGATGCCGAGCTGGCCCTGGTTGCGCTGGATTTCATCACCAACGCTGGCATGCGACATTGATCCAAGTCGCAAGACTGGCGCGATAAAGGGCTGAAGCCTGGAGACACCATCGCGGATCGCCTCTGGTGAGTGAGGCTCGGTGGCTAAAGGCGCAAGCGTGGACACAACCTTTTTAAGATCCTCTAGCATGGCCTTCTGCTTCGGATCATCGTTTAGTGGATTGGACGAAAAGATTTTCAGTCGATTTTTAACAATGCTGAGCCGAAACGAAACGTCTCGGAGGTCACCAGACGTTTGACTTTGTTGAAGCGCAAACTGGAGACGCAACAGTTCGACTGCCGTCTGACCGAGGTCGAAGGTACTATTATAGCGGGAAGCCTCGATAATGTGGCGCTGATAGTTGTACGCCAGAAAAGAACTTGCAACAGCGATTAACGCCAATATCGCTGTGACCAGCGTCAAAGTTAATTTGAGCCGTCGATAGCGGGTAGGAAGGTCAATCGTATTGCCTATCGTTTTCACAGGACGTCAATTTCCGCGATTTGCCACACAGCCCGACTGTAATAGGTCTGATGCTGCAATTCGGGGCGACTGTCGAAAGGGAACACAAGAAAAACAGGGCCCTTATCGCTCACGGGCATGATCTCGCCATTCTGGCGCGTAGCCAGCAGTGCGTCAGCTGCCACCAATTCGGAGATATCAGCACCAACCGCATAGTCATTCAGAGCGATGATTTGCAGCTTGGTCCCGGTGACCTGCAAGGTCGCCAGAAGGTCTTTCAACAACACGCCGCTGAATCGCGTCACGCCATTATGCCACGGCGTCGTGGTTGAAAACTCAGTCTGCGGCATCTTGTCCATCATCGTCAGGTCAAGAGCAGTCGAGGTTTTCTCGCCAGAAATCAAACCCTCGACCTTCAGGATCGGCTCTGCCGATAGGGCGCTAGAGTTCGAAAAATTACCAACAACCAAAAGTCCTGCCAGGGACTGAATGAACAATCGACGTGTTTGCATGTAGAGGCCTCGAGTTTCCCTTAGCAATACCGTTTAGATTTCGGCGATCAACTCAATTCGAATATGCATTTATGTTATGAGAAATAATGATTTAACGTCGTGCCTTAGTAGAATTAATTTTAGCGATTCAAACTGCTTCCCATTACGTGTTGTGCGACGCGCTTACTAGTTGAGTACATCATCAGGTCGCTAGACTGAATTGAAGGTATTTGGAGGCATCGAAGCATAGTTGCGCCTTACTTCAAGCTTAGTCGCTGACGCAAGATTGAAACGCTTCGACATCGAGCACTAAAACTAAAAACGACGTGCGATCGTCGACAATAGGAAGAGCAGACCATTGCGATGGCCGGAGTATTCTTGAACGAATGTCGCAGCTCCAGGATAAAATTTGATGAACGGATAAATCAAACAATGCCAAGTTGGTCGCGTACTGCTTGGCGCAGCTCCTCGTCTCGATCTGCGGGGGCTTTCAAAACGCAGGTAGTGCAATACGCACCACCTTCCACGCAGTAAAACCGGCAGCAGCCGCCGCGTTGCTGAAAGGTTGCGGAAAACTCCTTTTGATGCCGGTCGAATATGGTGACGTCGAAATACTGGAGTTCGCGATTGGTAAGGGGCGAGCCGGGCACTTTCAGAATGCGCATCGCAGCTGCCTTGGCCGTTTCGACGATCCCGAAATGGCGCCCGGCGTCAAGAAAGCGATCGGCGATCGCATCGCCTGCGAGACGCCAGAGGGCTGCACGCGAGAGGCGCGTCTTTGCGTGAATCCGGTCGACCACGGGGCGAAGATGCGTCTCGATTTCGCTTCTGAACCTCTCTCTGTCTTCAGGATCGCTTAAATGACCATACTGAAACCCGCGCTCAACGAAACGGACATTGGCTCGCCGCGCCCGGTATACCTTACCTTCGTGCAGTCGCTCGGTCGTGTAGAACTTAAGGGCGACGGATGAGAGTGACAGGTCCGGAATGAGGCCGAAGCCAACGAACAGCGGTACGGTCGTGGCAGACAGGATGTAACCGTAATCGTTCATTATGAACGCACCGGCTGTCTTGGCGTCAACGCCCTCATATCGTGATTGCTCGAAGGCGATGAAATCATCCAGAGCTGCGTCGCTGGCCCAAAATGTCTTGGAACTCGTCCAATCAGCGCTTGCCGGTCCAATCTCTGCGCGCATCTCCGGCACATAGGCTGACTGTGCCTCAAGCGCTTGCATGAGTAACGCCCGTTTCGGGTCCGAACCTGGTGCCGCTGCGCTCGCTCGCGATGGATTGTCATCTCTTGCCATCAGAACTAAGCCTCCCGGCGTCCAAGCAGCCATAGAAGATAAGGCCCTCCAATTAACGCCGCGAAGAGACCAGTGGGTATCTGGTAGGGATAGATGACAATGCGCGCCAACCAGTCCGCTGTCATCATGACGATAGCGCCAAAAAAGACCGTTGCCGCAAGTTGGTGATGCGTTTTTCGAAAACCGAGCAGCCGCGCGAGATGTGGTGCTACCAGCCCTGTTAGGCTCAAAGGACCAACGAGGAAAGTGGAAACAGCCGTCATCAGGGCCGCGAGAATGGCAAGCATCATGCGCGAATGTGTGAGGCTAAGGCCTACGCTGCGCGACAATCCGGTCCCGAGCGGCAGGATGGTCAGCCATCGCAACATCAGGAATAGCGGAGTTGTCAGCACCAGCAGCGATAGCATGGCGATGCTTGCCTCGACGACACCGGCGCGGCTGGTCGATCCCGACATCCAATTGAGTAGAACATAGCTGCGCATGTCTCCTCGGGCCAACACCATGCTCACGATTGCCATGCAAAAAGCGCTGATTGCGATCCCAGCCAGCAACAGACGTTCGGCTGAAAACCCTGATTTACCTGCTATCACAATCATCACCAGGAAGGCGACAAGCGATCCGAGCGCTATGCTGGCAAGCATCACGAAGGTGGAGGGAATTCCGGTCAGGAACAGTGCCAGCGTCAAACCTGCGCCACCGCCGCTGGAAACCCCGAGGACTTCAGGACTGGCTATAGGATTTCCGGTCACGCGTTGAATGACGAAGCCAGCTGCGCCCAGCATGGCGCCTGCGCCGGCGCCGGTGATAATACGCGGCAAGCGAAAGGGAAGAAGCTCGTAAAACTGCTGACCCGCCACAATGGTCCATCCGTTTTGTGTTGGGCCGACCATCAGCGCCAAGCAAAAAACTAAAGCAATTCCACCAATGAGAACGGCCAGCATGAGCGCTGGTTTTTGACGTTGTCGGGTCGTCGCGCCGGACTTGGCAGTGGTCCCGGAGAAGCTGTGGACGCGTGGTAACAGCACGAGCAATAGAGGACCACCAAGAAGCGCGATTGCAGCGCCCGTGGGAGCCAGATCGGAGAAGCCTTGCCCGAGTAGTTGCATAAGGCAGTCGCAAATCAACAGCATTGCGGCTCCCGTCAATGGTGCCGCCATCATGATATGTCCCGTTGTGCGCGCTCCGCAGGAACGGGCGACCGCCGGTGCAGCTAGGCCGAGGAAACCGATGACGCCGACCGCGGCTGTTACCGAAGCGGCCAGCCAGACAGATAGCAGCAAGACTGCCAAGCGCGTTCCAAACAAGGTGACACCGAGACTCCTGGCGCTGGAATCATCAAGTGCAAGCACTGTCAACGGCCGCATGAGGAGTACTGCCGCAGCAATGCCGACCAGAAGCCGCGGGGCGAGTGACAGGACGACACTCCAGTCCTGTTGGTTCAGCGCGCCAGCGCCCCAGATGTGGATCGACATGGCATATTCGCCGCGTGCCAGGATGAGCGTGACGCTCAGAGATGCCGAGATCAGCCCGACGATCATACCGGAAATCGCTACTGTGACCGGATCAAACCCACGTCGCCAACTGAGCGCCAAGACAACTGCCACGGCTGAGAGGCCGCCAGCAAAGGCAATGAATTCGTGCGAGACGCCGAGTGAAAATGATGAAAAACTCAAAGCCAAGGTGAGAGCAAGCTGAGCTCCGGATGCGATGCCGAGCGTCGAGGCGTCGGCAATCGGATTGCGAAGGACTTTCTGCAGCAAGGCGCCCGCCAGACCAAGCGCTGCACCTGCAATCAATGCCACCGCCGCACGAGGAACGAGGCTGTTCCATAGAAGGATGTCATTAAGGCTAGCTGCATTTGGCTGGTCATTCGGCAAAAGAGGACGCGACGCCACCAGTACGATGAGGGAGACGATGCAACTGGCGAATAATCCGGCTCCATAGAGTAGCGGACGCTGTGCACCGCTTTTCGACACTTTAACGCTATCAGCCTCGGGCACCGGAAAGCCCTTCTGCTAAAAATTCGGCAAAGCGGCGTGCGGCCGGAAGCGCACCGTAGGGATTAATCGAGCCCACGGTGAGCACGCGGTTTTCTCGCACGGCTGATAGCGCTTTCCAGAACGCACTTTTCGTCAGTGCTTCGAACACGTCCTGTGGATGAGGCGGGATGAGGACGAGCCAGGCATCCGGCATCGAGGCAAGTGTCTCTATACCGAGAGGCGCAGTCGCGGAGTAATTGGTAGCGCCTTGCCACGCATTGCTCAGCCCGAGCCGCGTCAATACCTCACCGAACATGCTGTCAGATCCGAAGACCCTGTAGTGCCGCGCATCCCCGAGATTGATTGGAAGTACAGGCCTGCTTTCACCGGCTGTAAAAGCCTGCTTCAAATGATTGAGCCGCACCGCAAGATCAGTCACCAGGTCTTGCGCCGCAGGTATTGCCAGGCGCTCACCAATGGCAAGCGTTGCCTGTTCAGCGAGTGCATAAGGACTTTTGCCCGTGACATAGATCGAGTGACTCTCGACCGGTGCGATCCGGCCGATGAACGGATCGGCCCATGCATAGAAGTTCGAGTTGAAGATCAAGTCCGGTTGGGCAAACTGAAGCGCCTCGAAATTTGGCGTGCCTCGCAGACCTATGTCGACGACGCCTGAAGGAAGGTCAGGTTTGACGACGACCTCCCTGAACTGCCGCAGTTCCGTCGCTGCGACGACATTTGCGCCAATCGCCAGGAGCGTTTCCAGAAGCGCCCAGTCGAGCGTCGCAACGCGAGGCTCCCGACCCATTGCCCGCACCTGTCCTGCTGCCGCGAGCGAGACTACGGCTGAAACAAACGTTCTGCGGGTCAGGCGTGCCAATTTCAGGTTGGTTCCAGACAGGAATGTCCTAGGGTTCAATGCGAGGATCTTCTGCAAAACCTGTGTTGAATTGTCAACTTACCATGCTTTGCCGATCTTGAACATGACCGTTCGTGCCTCGCCGTAGCCGCAGGCACCGACACCACGGCAGGACTCGACATAGGTCTTGTCGAAGAGGTTGGTAACATTGAGCGATGCGGTCCAGTTATCCTTTTTGTAGCGGATTGCTGCGTCGGCCACGGTCGATTCCGGGACTTTCAGTGTATTGGCTTCGTCGGCCCAAGATTGGCCCTTGTAACGCAGACCAGCACCGATGCTCACGCCCTCCAGCAGTCCCGATGTTATGGTATAATCTGCCCAAAGCGATGCCGAATGCGCGGGAACAACGTAAAGCGATTTTCCGACAAGAACTGGGTTAGGGTCGTTCTTGGTCACTTCAGTATCCGTATAGGCGTAGGACGCGAGCAGCTTCCAGTTTTCGTCGACATTGATCTTGCCTTCGACTTCAAAGCCACGCGATTGAACGGCGCCCAACTGGTCGGTCCATGGGGGGGCGCCGATCGCTACCGTGTTGTTCCGTTTGTTGATTTGAAAGACGGATGCCGTGACAGAAGCGTCCATAAATGTCGGCACATATTTGATGCCTGCTTCATATTGTTCGCCTTCTTCCGGCTTTAGTGGGCCTTGCAGACCGCGACCGACGAGTGGATTGAAGAAGGTTGCGACACTTGCATATGGCGTAAAGCCGTTGTCGAACTCATATGCCAAGCCTGCGCGACCGCTCCACGCGCCATCCGTGTCATCAAAGCTGACGCCGGTTGGCATCTTATCGTTGAAATCCGTATGAACGACGTCGTAACGACCGTTCAGCGTCACCAGCCAGCCACCGCCGAACCGGACTTGGTCTTGGGCATAGAAGCCGAGCTGATTCATTGTGACCGTCTCGTTGTAGAGCGGCGAAGGCGCTGCCTGTGGCTTACCATAGACCGGATTGTTGACGTCGATCTCACCGGAACCGAAGACAGAGTTCTGGATATTGTCGATGCGATAGAGGCGGTAATCGACCCCCAACATGATCTTGTGTTCCATGCCACCTAGATCGAAAGACTTTTCGATTCGATTGTCCCACCCTAGCGTGTCAACGGCGGTGTCGCCTTCAAAGTTGATGCGATTAAGCGATGTCGATTGTGAAGCAGGCGGTGGGGGAGAAGGTACCCACAGGTAAGGATAGACGAAGTGCTCGTATTTGTTCAGGTGGCCGTA
This sequence comes from uncultured Agrobacterium sp., assembly GCF_913777885.1. Lineage (NCBI taxonomy): Bacteria > Pseudomonadati > Pseudomonadota > Alphaproteobacteria > Hyphomicrobiales > Rhizobiaceae > Agrobacterium > uncultured Agrobacterium sp. Next base: position 201,481 of record NZ_CAJYTV010000012.1, read on the forward strand.
ACGGAGATTGGAGGTCAACTCCCAGCCATTATCGAATGTGTGTTCCAGTTCATAGCCAGCCATTGTCTGGCTGTAACGCCCGGTGTCGATATCGGGCTCGCCCGGGAAGAAGCGGCGCGAAATTTTTCCGACGCTCGGCCAATCAACGACGGTGCCCTCGTAAGGCAGGAAGCCGTTGCCGGTGTGCAACTGATCCAGACCGGCATAGGATGCCCAGACCGTGAATTTTGTATCCGCGTCAGGTGAGATCGTCAGCTGCGGCATGATGAAGCCGCGGAAGTCGTGGGTGTAATCCGTATAGCCGTCACCGCCCCCGATCTTGCCGGTCAGGCGATATTGCATCGTACCATCATCATTGAGCTTGTCGGAGACGTCGAAGGCGCCATATCCATTGCCGTTACTATTGATGCCGGCCTCCGTGTAATAATAGGGAGTGTCAGTCGGCCGCTTGCTCGTCATATTGACGATGCCGCCTGCATTCGCCCCGCCATAAAGAACGGATGCCGGACCCTTCAAGACTTCGACGCTATCCAGTGCGAAAGGATCGATCTGGAAGTTGCCGAAGCCGTAGGAGAAGAGGCTGAGACCGTCGAGGTAAACGCCGCTCTGGCTCGCGTCGAAGCCGCGAATATAGTACCAGTCAGTATCCGGATCGCTGCCGAAAGGCTGGGTTGTCACGCCCGGAGTGTAGCGCAGGGCCTCATCAACCTTGTTGACGACGCCGCGGTCATCGAGCTCCTCACGGCCAATGACGGAAACCGCCTGGGGGATGTCCTGCACGGGCGTGTCGCTTTTTGAGCCGGTGGACGCCCTTTTGGCGACGTAACCCTTGACCGCAGCCTCTCTTTCGCTTTCTCCACGGATGATGATTGGAGCAAGCGTCGTTGCAGCCTCTTGAGCGTATGCCGGCCATGTGCCGCAGATGGCAACCACAGCCACGCCGCACAGTTCAAGCCTCACGCCAAAGCGTCTTTCAGTCCTAGTCATTCTTGCCCCGCTACCCGAATTCTTCCGCCACACAGCGTGATGCGGCCCTGCAATAGCTGAGCAATTAACTCATATTTAGAAAAACGGCTTGGCTCGTTCTGCGACAATTGAATATTCTTGGGCGTTTTCGGAAAGGACAAACAGATATTTGCAAAACCAGCCACCCGAGCCGGATAGTCCGAATGATGATCATGGGCAAGCTGTCCAGTTTGTCACTCCTGCCGAGCCTTACGCCAGCGAGCCGGGGTCGTGCCTACATGCTTGCGAAAAACCTTGGTGAAATGTGCTTGGTCTGAAAAACCAGTTTCCGCTGCGATCTCTGTCAAAGGATGAGTGTTCGATGAGAGGAGTTGTTTTGCCTTTTCAAGTCTGGCTTTGGTTTGCCAGTCATGCGGGGCCATACCGGTCGAAGCCTTGAATGAATGGCTGAAATGCGATTGCGACATTCGTGTCAGTTCGGCGAGTTCGTGCAGGCGTATATTGCGCGTGCAGTTTTCCGCAATGAAATCGGTGGCCCGGCGTAGCTGCCATCCCGCAAGCGAACTCCGCTGCCGTGGCGATGTCTTCTCCAATTTCAGAACGTTGATTACAAGCGCCAGGGCGAGCCCGTCTCCGTAGAGGTCGTGCAGTGGCGCATCGTTCGTCATTTCTGAGGCGATCAGTTCAGCCAGCGCCATAACGCGCTGATCGAAGAACAAGAGTTTTGGATCGGTCAGCTTCTTCGGATCGATCTCGACCGACAGCCTGCGCACAATGGTATCCGCATCGAAATGAATATCGAGATGGCGCACATATTGCACGTCGGCAATATCGAGCCATAGCTCCATTTCTGCGGGAATGTATGAGATCGGGCTGTGTCTGTCTTGGGGTGAGCCGGATGATGTCGGAGACCACCTCATGGTCGGGCGTCCACGCCCATGTTGGTCTAGCAGAATAAACAGGCGTGGATCGCGGGCCACGTAGTGACCGCCAGCATAGGCCGCACATTCGACATCCCAGAGATCGACCGTGATGCCGTTCCAATAACGACGACGCAGTCCGCCCATGACCGAGAAGCCTTCGATTTTGTTTTCCATCCGCGGCTGGAAAGTCATAGGAGATGCTCCGCAATAAAACTTGCATCTCTTTATCAAGTTCAATATTTGCGAGCAATCCCGAACACGTACGAGGGCGGAAGCGGGTGTTCCGGTCAATTGGAGAGGCGGCTGAGCCACCGCGAAATTTGCCGGTCACGATCTCACTGAATCCCGACGGATAAAGCGCCATGCCGATACATGCAACCGGACCCCAAATAGTCGCCGCAACGTCTCCGGTTCTTTCACTCAAGGACGTCAGTTTTGCCATAGATGGACGTGTTCTGTTGCATCCGCTGACGCTTGATCTTCCCGCAGGTCAGTCTATCGCTCTGATCGGCCATAACGGTTCCGGAAAATCGACACTCCTGAAGCTTATCGGACGTCAGCAACGCGCAAGTGGCGGGACAATCCATTTCGAAGGAAAGCCGCTGAATGGATGGGCCGATCGTGACTTCGCCCGCCGGCTAGCCTACCTGCCGCAACGGACGCCTGCGGCGCCTGGCATGCTGGTGAAAGAGTTGGTGGCTCTTGGCCGCTATCCCTGGCACGGCGCGCTGGGTCGCTTTGGCGCTGTCGATCAGGCCAAGGTCGAGGAGGCGATCACGCTTACCGGGATAGGCCCGTTCACGGAGCGCATGGTCGACAGCCTGTCGGGCGGCGAGCGTCAGCGTGTGTGGCTTGCCATGCTCATTGCCCAGGATGCCGCATGCCTGTTGCTGGACGAACCGACGTCTGCCCTTGATATCGGCCATCAACTGGATGTGCTGTCGCTTACGCAGGAACTTTGCCGCAAAAAGGGTATCACGATCATCACCGTTCTTCACGACGTAAACATGGCGGCGCGCTTTTGCGATCGCGTGGTTGCGCTCCATTCGGGGAGGCTGATCGCGCAAGGATCAGCGGAGGAGATCATGACGTCCGATCATTTGTTGCGCATTTATGATGTGCATATGGATATTCTTCGACAGCCGTCAAATGGCGGGCTGGTTGCTTTGGCGCGGTAGCCCGGAGCCGCGGAATTTATCCCGTTCGATTGTGTTCAGTGGCAAAATCGAACAAAAAATGGTTTGGCGTCCGACCGGCTACCCTAAGGCGGGCGCATGCCTTTAGGCACGGTGTGCATTATAACACACTGATTGCGGCAACTCGCCACGATGTCAGTGCATGCCTCCCGGTTTGCCATTCAAACTGACGTTGCGCAAGATGAGCGCCAAGGGCACTGCGAGCGCCGAAATGATGGCCAAGACAAAGAACACATCTATATAGGCGAGATAGCTTGCTTGAAGGCCGACCTGCTGGCCTATGAGGGCCATGGCCTGGCCTTGTGCATCAACTGTGGAGGAGCCGCGGCCCGTCAGGAAACTCTGTAAATTCTGCATGGTCTGGTGGTAGGCGGGCTCTGCGGGGTTGATATGCTCGACCAGTCTGCTCTGGTGCCACTGCTCCCGATACGCAAGCACGTTGGAGGCAATTGAAACGCCGATAGAACCGCCGGTGTTGCGCGCCGCATTGATCAATGCGGAGGCCTGGTCGGTCTGGTCCGGCCTCAAGCCGTTATATGAGGCGGCAGTGATAGGGATAAAGATAAGAGGCAGGCCCAGGCCGAGAATGCATCGGGACCACACGAAGAAGCCGAAATCGGCATTTGGCGTTAGACGCGTCAGGTCATACATAGACAGTGCAATGATCGTTGCACCGATAGCGATCAGGTATTTCGGCTGGAAGCGAGAAGTCAGCTGGCCCGCCATGAACATCATGACCATCGTCACCATCCCGCCGGGAGACAGAGCCAAGCCTGCCCACGTGGCAGTGTAGCCATAATTCTCCTGCAGAACCTGCGGCACGAATTGTGTGGTGGCAATCAGGATCGCGCCGATCGCCAGCATCACGATCATACAAGAACCGAACTGCCGTGTCGCGATAAGTCGAACGTCCAACACTGGGTTCTTTTTTGTCAGGAGCCAGGGGATGGAGGCTGCCAGCGCTAGAAAGCAGATCGTCGACGTGATGACGATGAAAGTGGAGTCGAGCCAATCCTCAATCTGCCCTCTATCCAGCACGAGTTCAAGCGATCCGAGGAATGTCGCAACCAGCACGAAGCCGACCAGGTCGAAACGAAGGCCACGCCGGCGCATGTCCTGACGTTTTTTCTCCTGTTCCTCAGATTCGTTAACCAGAAAATAGACGAGCATGAAGGCGAAGATGCCGACCGGCCCGTTAATCAGAAAACACCAGTGCCAGGAGAAGTTGTCGGAAAGCCAGCCGCCGAGCGTAGGGCCGACAACTGGCGCCACCACCACCGCGATACCGAATATCGCAAATGCCTGACCGCGCTTTGCTGGCGGAAAGGCATCGGTGAGGATTGATTGAGACACTGGCACCATTCCGCCCCCGGCAAAGCCCTGGATCATACGGAACACTAGAAGAGACGGGAGGTCCCATGCCAGCCCGCACATGACAGACGCAATGGTAAACATGGCAAGGCAGACCAGATAAAATCGTTTGCGGCCATAGCGCTGTGCGATGAAGCTTGATGCGATTAGTGCGATAGCATTGGAAACGAGGTAGGTCGTGACCACCCACGACGCTTCGTCGGAGCTGACTGCCAAGCCACCAGAGATGTAGCGCAGAGCGACGTTGGCAATTGTCGTGTCGAGTACTTCCATGAAGACCGCCAACGCGACGACTACCGCCACAAGCCATGGATTGGTTGCGCGGCCGCTTGCTTTCGTGCCGGTTGCGCCTGTCGCTGCTGCGCTTGCCATGTCCCGCCCCTTTATCTGATCTCTCGACTAGTGTCTGGGACGAACGGTGACGGTAGGCACGACCGACATTCCGGGCCCGATCGAAACGTCCTTTGGCCATTGATCGACTACGATTTTCACCGGCACGCGTTGAGTGACTTTCACATAATTGCCGGTGGCGTTCTCCGCTGGCAGCAATGAAAAGGCGGTGCCGGAGCCGGGCTGTACTGAATCGACCTTTCCATTCAAAACGTGATCGGGGTAGGCATCGATCGTCAGTTCAGCGGGCTGACCGGCGCGCATGTCAGCCAGTTGCGTCTCCTTGAAATTTGCAGTCACCCAGATCTCATCGGGAACGAACATCGCGATCGCCTGACCCGCCTGGACAAACTGACCTTTGGCTCCGCTAATCTTGACGACGCGCCCGGGTTGAGCTGCCGTCAGTGTCGTATAGAGAAGGTTCTGGTCGGCACTTTCCTTTTGGGCCTCGGCTTGTTTCAAACTTGCCTGGGCACTTGTTCGCTGTGCCTCCGCCGCCACCTTGTTTTTCATTGCCGAACTGATGTTCGCTTGTGCCTCAGCATATGCAGCCTGAGCCTGTCGCAGGTTCGATTCTGCCTGTTGAGATGTCTGCAGGCTACCGGCACCGCCCTGCTGCAACTGCCGCTGGCGGTCGGCTTCGTCTTTTGCAAACTGAAGCGCGGCGGCCGACGATGTTTCGCGCGCCTTGGCCTCTTCGATTGCAGCGGAAGCAACGTCAATTTGCGCTGCCGCATTGGTGATCGCGGCTCTGGCGGATTCCACCTGCGCCTGCGCCTGGTCGACGGCGATCTGATAATCGCGCGGCGCTATTCTCGCGATCACCGCTCCTGCCTCCACATGCGCATTGTCTGCTGCAGCGACATCGTCGAGATAGCCGGACACCTTCGCCGCCAGGGAGAAGCTACGCGCATCGACAAATGCATCGTCGGTTGTCTCGTAGGGATGAAAATAGATGAGCCAGATGAAATATCCGCCAATCCCAAATGCGATGAGGGCGAGAACGATACCTGCTGCCCAGAACGGATGGCGCCTGATCAATGAAGGCTTTTTCTCGTCATTGTTTTGATCCTCTCCGGAGGCGTCGTTCTGACGCTGTCGATTCTCCGGATCGCCGTTGTGCTTCGCTTCGTCTTGGGGAGCGGCGCGTTGAGCTTGATCCACGATGTGCCTCTGGAAACAGTCTGAAGGGTAGCCTTAACGCTGGCCATCGGCAGATGTTCCATACCGACCGCCAAAGCATACGGCGTTACCTGTTTCCAGTCAGGATTAATTTGTTATCGAATTGTTGCATCATACTGGAAAATAGACCATATTTTGAAAAAGAAGATAACAACACGGAGTATCGCAGTGCTCGTCATCATCGCCGACGATCTCACTGGAGCATTGGATACCGCTGCCCCTTTCGCGGCAAGGGGGCTTTATACGGAAATCGCCCTGACCAACGATGCGGTCACCGGAGCGCTTGCGCTGAAGCCAGACGTGCTTTCCATCAACCTGGCGTCGCGCGAAAAGCCAGCGAGCGAAGCCTATGAGACAATGCGCGAGCTCATGGGGTACCTGCCGCCAGATGTGCGTCTGTTCAAGAAGGTCGATTCTCGGTTGAAGGGAAACATCTCGGCTGAGTTGGATGCAATCGAGTATCGTCGCGCCTTGGTGGCACCGGCTATTCCTGCATTCGGTCGTTTCGTCAGAAATGGTCACGTGGATGGTTTTGGCGTCGAGATGCCGATCTCCGTCGCTGATGCCCTCGGTCGCCACGCCGAACGCTCGACAATTGCCGAGGCGGGTACCCCGGAAGATTTGCTGTCTGCTCTTAACGACTGCGAAGGTAATGGAATCGACCTTTTGGTTGGAGCACGGGGCCTCGCGGAGGCTCTTGCTGATCGCATGACCCACTTCGCCAAGGCAGAGCTTGTCACACCGCCGGCTGGTCAGGGGCTTTTCGTTATCGGATCACATGATCGCATCACCGATGCGCAGGTGGAACAATTGCGGCAACTGCAGGATGTTGCCTATCTTCCCGCACCAAACGGCATTGTCGAGCCTAAAGGCTTGCTGTCATCACCAGCTATCCTCGTTCAGGCAACCACGGGGCCTTCAACGCTTAGACCTGAAGAGGTGGCTCACAACCTTGCGCAAAGTGTCCATCCAGTCTTAACCTCTGGCGCTCGGACCATGCTTTTGTGTGGCGGCGCCACCGCCGAAGCCGTTCTTGCGACAATGGGCGTAACAAGCTTTCAGTTGAAGGGCGAATGCATGCCGGGTCTTGGCCTGGCCTACGCCAACGGGCAATGTATCATCTTGAAATCCGGCGGATTCGGAGAGCCTGACACTCTCAAGAAACTCGCCGAGCAACTTTTTGACAGCAGGAACTGAGGATGGGATTGCAAAGCGGAACAGCGCGCAAAAGTTTGGCGGACCTCGTCTTCGAGCGCATGCACAGAGCCATCAAGTCCGGCTCCTATCAATCCGATGAACGACTGCCAACCGAGCATGATCTCGCGATTGAATTCGAGGTGTCGCGTCCCATCATCCGTGAAGCGCTTCGACGTCTGCGGGATCAGGGCCTGATATATTCTCGCCGCGGAGCAGGAAGTTTCGTGCGCTCGCTCGGCATGAAGCAGCCGCTGGGTTTCGGGCAGTTGGAGAATGTTGCAGATCTTTTGAGTTGCTACGAATTCCGTTTGACGCTCGAACCTGCTGCTGCGGAAGCTGCCGCAGCACGACACACACCGGGCACGCTTCTCGCGATCCGAGACGCCCTCGAATTGATGCGGGACGCGACGAACCGCCAGGCTCACCGCGAAGATGCCGACTTCCAGTTTCACCTTGCTATCGCACGTGCGGCAAACAACACCTACTTTTCGACTGCGATGGAAGCATTGAAAGACCATATCGCTGTGGGCATGCGCTTCCATGGTGTATCGGTCAAACGCGACAATGCCGGTCTATCCCGCGTGTTTGCCGAGCATGAAGCGATCGCTGACGCTATCGCTACAGGCAAAGGTCCGAAGGCCAAGGAACTTATGCATGCGCATTTGACAGGGTCTCGGGCGCGTCTCTTCCAGACGAGTGCGTCGCTCGCCAATCTGACCGGGGGATCGGCAGCGATTGCAAGTTCGTCCGACACGGAATGAAAAAGGGGCCGCAATGGCCCCTGTCTCGTTGAACTATATAATTAATATGCCGACTTGTAGATCGACAGAATATCGTCTGTGGTCATATCTGCGGGATTGTTATCCATCAGTCGGCGGTTTGCATGGGCTTCCGCTGCATATGCCGCCAGATCGTTTTCCTCCGCTCCGTGGTGCGAAAGCCGCATCTCGATGTTGAGGTCTGTGCAGAAACGCCGTCCATTCTCCAGAATAGCCTCGGGAGAATTTGCAGAAAAACCAAGGGCTTCCGCGACTTCCGCAGTTTTTTCCCGAACGATCGGCTGGTTGAAAGCAAGCACATGCGGGAATACGATGGCGTTGGCCAGACCATGCGGCAGACCCAGCCGAGTGCCGAGCGGATAAGCGATGGCGTGACCGGCAGCCGTATTGACCGGACCCAGACAAATGCCACCATAATAGGATGCGAGCATCATGGCTTCGCGTGCTTGCGTATCGGAGCCGTCCTTGACGGCGCGGGCAAGATATTTCCCGACAAGGCGAAATCCCATTCGCGCAAAGCCATCGATCATGGGATGCGCCTTCTTGTTGGTGAAGGCCTCAACGCAATGCGCCATGGCGTCGACGCCGGTGGCCGCTGTGACTGCAGGCGGCACGCTGAAGGTCAATTCCGGATCGAGAACCGCGATGTCGGCGATCATGTAAGGGCTTTCGACTGCGATCTTTGCGCCCTTGACCGGATCTGTGATCAGAGAGCGGATGCCCGCTTCCGAGCCTGTGCCCGCAGTTGTTGCCACTTGGACAAGCTGCGTGTTTCGTCCAGCGACGCGGTTGGGGCCCGCGACATCGGCAAGCGATTGTTCGCTATCCCACAAAACCGCAACCAGCTTTGCCACGTCAAGGACCGATCCGCCACCCAGACCGATGACTACCTGCGGCTTGACCCTGCGTGCGACAGTAAGTGCAGCCTCGAGCGTCGCAACATCCGGTTCTCCGGGGATGGCATCGAAGACTTCTACTTTTCCGGCAAGTTGAAGACGGTCGACAAAGCCCGCGGTGATGGGCGTCGCGATGACGAGCGTCGCCTGAGCATTGCCAACCAGACCTCCGACCTCGCCGATCGAGCCTGCGCCAACGATCAGCCTTCTGGGCTGGTGAAGCGTAATGAAAGCAGTCATCGGCATTATCCTTTTTCTGTCCGGCCATCGACCAGCTTGCGGGCATAGGCGATGGCCGAGTTCATGTTGCCATGATTCGCGATACCCCTGCCGGCAATGTCGAAGGCTGTTCCGTGGTCGACGGATGTTCGATCGATCGGCAGTTCGACGGAGACGTTGACGGCGGTATCGAAGGCGACCAGCTTGATCGGGATGTGGCCCTGATCGTGATATTGGGCGACCACCAGATCGAAGGCGCCCGAATAGGCGCGGTGGAAAACGGTATCGGCTGAAATCGGGCCATCGACGTTGATGCCCTCGGCCTTGGCAGCGGCGACCGCCGGGGCGATCTGATCGTCATCTTCCGTACCGAACAGTCCGTTTTCACCGCAGTGTGGGTTGATACCGGCGACCGCAATGCGTGGGTTCTCATATCCGATACGCTTCAAGTGCTTGTTGCCGGCGCGGATGGTGGCGAGCACGCGTTCTGTCGTCGAGCGGCGGATCGCTTCCTGAAGCGACACGTGGGTAGAAACGTGTATGACTTTCAATCGTTCGGAGGCGAGCAGCATGTATGCAGCGCTTGATCCGGTCAGACTGCGCAGCATACCAGTATGGCCGTCATAGTGATGACCAGCCGCGTTCAATGCTTCCTTGTTGATGGGGGCTGTGACGATGCAGCCAATCAAGCCGGCTTCTGCATCGCGCACAGCCCTCTCGATAAAGCGGAAGGCAGCGTCACCCGCAATTGGACTGAGCTTGCCCCAGGGAAGCGGTGCGCCTTCCACGTCTATGTCCACGACATGGGGCTCGAGATCGATGCTAAGGCCCAGCGCCTGTCGGGCAGCTTCAAGCGTGGCCAGGTTTCCGTAAATTCTGGTTGCCATACGATCTTGCGCCGACATCTCGGCCAGGGCGCGAACCGAAATTTCGGGGCCGACGCCGCAAGGGTCGCCCATCGTGATGCCGATAATGTCGCTCATGTCAGTCTCCAGTGCCTGTCCGGTCCCAGCCTGCGGGGAGGTGGACATATTTGATCGCGCGTCGATGATAGGTGTAGGCCAAGTGGAGGCTTCCATCCGGATCCGCCAGCAGCCACGGATAGGACATCTCGAAGTTACGTCCGTCGATGGAATCGTTCGACAGGCAGGTGCCCGGCCCATCTTCGATCATAATGCGTTGCGGGAAGGTCTTGCCACCATCTTCCGAAAGACAAACGCTGACCGGCGCACGCGGAACGCCCCATACCGGGACGATACCGCCTGCGGGGTCAGCATCCGGCCGGGCGTCATCTTCGCCAAGTTCGTCATAGAGCGAAGTGCGACGGTCGCTGGATGCTTCGTGGTTTACCGGATTGCAGATCAGGGCAATACGACCGTCATGAAGCGTGATCGCTGCCAGCGAGGAATTGTTGTTCGGCAGGTCTGTTGCGACGGGAACGCTCCAGCTACGCCCTTCGTCGGTACTGTCCGTCCTAAAAACGAAATCGGCCTGGCGTCGACGGAAGAAGGCAGTGAACCTGCCTGTGCCATCGGATACAGGTGACATATGTACGCAGCCAGTCGATTGCGGCAATTCCTCCAGGCGCCACGTCCGGCCAGAATCTTCACTGATGCCGACAGCTGCCGTGTCATGGCTGCCATTCCATTTCTGGCCGGGACGCTGGACGCATCGGAATATCGGCAGAAGCCATGCGCCGTCCTTGCGGACCATCAGCGGTGCGCGAACGAAGCTACCGCGTGGCAAGTCCAGGTAGCGACCATCCGAGGCAACAAGCCGGGTTGGGTCGATGGGGTCGTTCACCACTTCCGCCATGCGAATGCGGCACTCATCCTGATTGCCGGAAGGCTGGGAGGTATGGAACAGAATGAGCCGCCCGTCGGGAGCCTGAAACAGTACCGGGTTTTGTTCTGAATGATCGGGGTCGGAACTCAAGCGCTGCGCCGGACCCCAGCTAGAGGCATTTTTCCGTAGAACGGATGCGTAGATGGAAATGTCGGATTTGCCTTCGAGAGAGCCACCGAACCAGGCACAAATCAGCGAACCTTCCGCAGTGCGATGCAGGAAAGCGGCATGGTTCTGAATCATGGGCGAAGGCAAAAAGGCAACAGTCCGCCCGTCTTCGGCTTGAGTCAGTCCACCCGTCATCTGTTGCGCTATCTCGTCTGGGGTCATGATGAGCTCCTCTCGCTTCCGGAAATCAGCCAAAATTCGAAAGTTGTCAAGTTTATTTATGTCCTAAAACAGCGAGATATTCCGATTTGCATTTTTTAAAATATTGAAAATAAATAAAAAAATAAGATTATGTTTTTGTTTTATATTTTACATCGTAATTCTATTTGACAAGATGGGGCTGTGCGTAGATGCTCAGCGCCAACCTGGTCGATGAGGGCTCAGGATGTCTGTCGGTGCGTTTCGACACATTCAAGCTTCTGGAAGGCGGATCTTGCTCGCTCATCCATGTCGTCGCCTGTCATGTATGGACTTCATCTGGGAGGAGAACAAAGATGAAAAAGACTGCTGTTTCATGTGCCTTGGCGCTAAGTACGCTGGTGATGCCCGCGGTGACGCCGGCCTATGCGGGATCTGGCCCGATCAAGGTCGTGCTGGCCGAAGAAGCGGACCTGCTTGAGCCCTGCATGGCGACGCGATCGAATATTGGCCGTGTCATCATGGAGAATGTCAGCGAAACGCTGACGGAGCTCGACGTGCGCACCGACAAGGGTGTCATGCCGCGCCTGGCAGAAAAGTGGGAGCAGAACTCCGATGGCAGCTGGCGCTTTCATCTCCGTCATGGCGTGAAGTTCTCTGATGGCTCAAGCTTCGATGCCAAGGATGTCAAGCACAGCTTCGACCGCATCATGAGCGACAAAAATGCCTGCGAATCCCGCCGTTACTTCGGGGGCATGAAGGTGACGCCTTCTGTCGTCGATGATTACACCATCGACTTCAAAGCCGATCCCGTCCAGCCGATCCTTCCTCTTCTGATGACGCTCGTCACGATTGTTCCAGAAGAGACGCCACTCGAATTTATCCGCGAGCCAGTCGGCACCGGCCCCTACAAGCTCACCAACTGGACGCCTGGCCAGCAGATCGTCCTCACCGGCCGCGACGACTATTGGGGCACCAAGCCCGAAGTGACGGAGGCCACGTATCTGTTCCGCGCCGATCCGGCTGTCCGCGCAGCCATGGTTCAAGCCGGCGAAGCCGATCTATCTCCGTCTATCTCTCAGCTCGATGCGACGAACCCGAAGACTGACTTCTCATATCTCGATAGCGAGACGGTCTATCTTCGCCTTGATCACAACATTGCGCCGCTCAACGATGTGCGCGTTCGCCGCGCGCTGAACCTGGCCATCGACCGTCAAGCGTTCCTCGGCACGCTGGTTCCAGAAAGCGCGGTGCTTGCAACGGCAATCGTCCCGCCAACCACGCTTGGCTGGAACAAGGACGTCAAGGTGTTCCCTTATGATCCCGACGGCGCCAAGAAGCTACTCGACGAAGCCAAGGCAGATGGTGTGAAGGTCGATACGCCGATCACCATCATCGCGCGCTCGGCCAACTTCCCGAACGTCACCGAAATCATGGAGGCCATTCAGCAGCAGTTGCAGGATGTCGGCTTCAAGGTTGACCTGAAATTCGTCGAAGTCGCAGAACATGAGCGCTATTATTCGAAGCCCTTCGCCAAGGATCGTGGTCCCCAGATCGTCGCTGCCATGCACGACAACTCCAAGGGTGACCCTTCATTCTCGATGTTCTTCAAATATGCTTCTGACGGCACGCAGTCGGGCTTCTCCGATCCGAAGGTTGATGATCTGATCAAGCGCGCTTCAGCTGCCGTCGGAGATGATCGTGCCAAGCTCTGGTCGGAACTGATCGCCTACCTGCATGACGACGTGGTGGCAGATGTGCTGCTCTTCCACATGGTCGGCTTTGCCCGTGTCTCTGAACGTCTCGACTTCAAGCCGACGATTGCGACGAACTCGATGCTCCAGCTCTCCGAGATCAAGATCAAGTAAGATCACATCCAGCCGGAGATGGCGGCCAGTGCCGCCATCTCGCTTGAACGACGCGCGGCAAAGTGATGCCGCTGCACAGGTTTCTTCGAGGACGCCATGCTGAGTTTCATCCGAAAAAGGGCCGTGGCCAGTCTGATCTCGTTGATCGGGCTGATCGTCATGGTCTTCTTCCTCTCTCGCCTGACCGGCGATCCCGCAGCGCTTTTCCTGCCAGTCGAAGCTTCTGCCGAGTTGAAGAACCAGTTTCGCGAATTGCATGGCCTCAACGATCCTTTGCTTGTTCAATTCGGTCGCTATGTCGGTGACGTACTGACCGGCGACCTTGGAGAATCGTTGCGCAAAGCCCGGCCTGCACTCGATGTGGTGCTGGAAGCTTTTGTCTGGACTTTGTGGCTTGCGGTCAGCACCATGACACTCGTCACGGTCGCGGCGATTGTCGTTGGCTCCTTCGCCGCCTTCCGTGTCGGTGGGTTTTTCGACCGCTTTTCGTCCATCGTCTCGCTGATCGGCGCGTCTGTGCCGGATTTCTGGCTGGCAATCGTTGCGATCGTGGTCTTCGCCGTCAATCTCACCTGGCTACCGACATCGGGTACGGGCTCCATCTGGCATTGGATCCTGCCGATCGGCGTGCTTTTTGTGCGCCCCTTCGGCATCATCGTTCAGGTTGTGCGCGGGTCCATGATCACGGCGCTGTCGTCTGCTTACGTAAAGACGGCGCGCGCCAAAGGCGTCAAATCCGGTCCGATCATCTTCATTCATGCGCTTCGCAACGCCATGCTGCCCGTGATCACGGTGCTCGGCGATCAAGCGGCAAGCTTGCTTAACGGCGCTGTCATCATCGAAACCATCTTTGGTTTCCCGGGTGTCGGCAAGCTGATGATCGATTCCATCTTGCAGCGCGACTTCAACGTCGTTCTCGCCGCCATTCTGGTCACGGCGGTCGCGATTTTCATCATGAACCTCCTGATCGATCTCGCTTACGCGTTTCTCGATCCACGTATCCGGCATTAGGGAGGGACGACAATGACTGACGTCACGACTGCCACGGATATCGCGCACGAGCCACCCTTCTATCAGCGCATGTTCCGTATGCTTCTCGCCGACAAGTTCGCTCTCGCCGCTGCGATCTTTCTCGTATTCATCATCATTCTGGCAGTGATCGGCCCGAGCTGGCTTGGCGATGTTGCGACGAAGCAGAACTTGCGTGGCCGAAACGCCGCACCCTTCGACTTCGAAAAGGCGTGGGTCTGGTGGATGGGCGCCGACGCGCTCGGCCGTCCGCTTCTCGCCCGCATCATCGTTGCCACCCAGAACACCTTGATGGTGGCGGCGGGTGCGGTGTTGATCTCATCGATCATCGGCACCGCTCTTGGCTTGATCGCGGGTTTTTCTTCGGCAAGGGTCAATCAGGTAATCATGCGGCTCGCGGACGTGATCATGTCATTTCCGTCGCTTTTGATTGCCGTTATCGTGCTCTACATCCTGGGATCGTCGATCCTCAATCTGATGCTGGTTCTGGCGATAACTCGCATCCCTGTCTATCTGCGCACCACCCGCGCCGAGGTTCTGGAAATTCGCGAACGCATGTTCGTGCAGGCGGCACGAGTGATGGGCGCTTCCAACAAGCGCATTCTGTTTCGCCACATCCTTCCCGTCGTGCTGCCAACGCTGACGACGCTCGCCACGCTTGATTTCGCCTATGTGATGTTGGCCGAGAGTGCACTCTCCTTCCTCGGCATCGGCATCCAGCCACCAGAAATCACCTGGGGTCTAATGATAAGCCAGGGGCGGCAGTATCTCACCAACGCATGGTGGCTCTCTTTCTGGCCGGGACTGGCGATCATTCTGACCACCATGTCGCTGAACCTCCTGTCCAACTGGCTGCGCATTGCTCTTGATCCCGTGCAGCGCTGGCGTCTGGAAATGAAGGGCCACAAGAATGGCTGAACATTTACTCGAAGTTCGCAATCTCTCGGTCGAGTTCCACACCGTCAACGGTGTGGTCAAGGCGGTGCGCGACATCTCCTACCATGTCGATCGCGGTGAAACTCTGGCGATCCTTGGCGAGAGCGGCTCCGGCAAGTCCGTCTCCTCATCTGCCGTCATGAACCTGATTGACATGCCGCCGGGTCGCATCACCTCCGGCCAGATCCTGCTGGATGGCGTGGATCTTCTGACCATGCCGCCAGCCCAACGGCGCGAGATCAATGGTCGTCGCATTGCGATGATCTTCCAGGATCCGCTGAGCCACTTGAACCCGGTCTATACTGTCGGCTGGCAAATCCGCGAAGCACTGACAACCCATGGTACGGATGATGCCAAGGCGAAGGCCGAAGCGCTCCGACTGCTTGGCCGTGTTGGTATTCCAAGCCCGGAAACGTCACTCGAAAAATATCCGCATGAATTTTCTGGTGGCCAACGCCAGCGCGTGATGATTGCTATGGCGCTCGCCTTACGCCCGGATATTCTAATCGCCGACGAGCCGACGACGGCACTCGATGTCACGGTTCAGGCGGAAGTGCTGGCGCTTCTCAAGGAGCTACAGCAGGAAACCGGCATGGCCGTGCTGATCATTACCCACGATCTGGGTGTGGTTGCTGAAATCGCCGATCGTGTGGTGGTGATGGAAAAAGGCGTGCTAGTCGAATCCGGCACGGTGCGCGACGTCTACAAGAACCCGCAACATGCTTACACGAAGAAGCTGATCGCCGCTGCCCCCGGCAAGGGTGAGATGCATGCGCCGCTGCCGGGTGCCGAGCCTGTGCTCAAGGTACGCAACGTCCGCAAGACTTACGGTGCTTTCGAAGCGCTTAAAGGCGTTTCCTTCGACTTGATGGCTGGGGAGACCATGGCCGTCGTTGGCGAAAGCGGGTCGGGAAAATCCACGCTCGCACGCATTCTGCTCAGGCTGGACGAGCCCGATTCCGGAGAAGCTTTCTGGAAGGGCAGGGACCTCTTCACTCTCTCGCCTGCAGAACTTTACAAGCTTCGTCGCGATCTGCAGATGGTGTTCCAGGATCCCACGCAATCGCTGAACCCACGAATGACGGTTTATCAGCTGATTTCCGAAGCCTGGGTCATTCACCCGGACATTCTGCCGAAGACGAAGTGGCGTGAACGAGTGGCGGAACTTCTAACCCAAGTCGGCCTCGGACCGGAACATATGGGCCGCTACCCGCATCAGTTTTCCGGCGGCCAGCGCCAACGCATCGCGATCGCACGGGCGCTCGCGCTCGAACCGCAACTGATCATCTGTGACGAGGCGGTCTCAGCACTCGACGTATCGGTGCAGGCGCAGGTCATCGCGCTGCTTGACAAGCTGCGCAAGCAAATGGGGATTGCCTTCATCTTCATCGCCCACGATCTTCCAGTCGTTCGCGACTTCGCCGACCACGTCATGGTGATGCAAAGGGGTGAGGTGGTCGAGATTGGCACGGTGCGTGAAATCTTTGAAACGCCGCGTCAGCCCTACACTCAGGCTCTACTAGCCGCTGGCCTCGACCCGGACCCGGATGTGCAGGCCGGGCACCGCGCTGCTCGTCTTTCGCGCGCATCCTGACTTGGAATTTAAGGAGTACCTATCATGTCTAAAAAGGCCTTCGTTGCGCTCGTCACATGCTTTAACGAGGACGAAACCATCAATTACGAGGCCACGAGGGCACAGGTGCGTCGCCAAGTGGCTGCTGGCAACAACATCATGTGCGCTGGCACCAATGGCGACTTTTCCGCGTTGACTTTCGATGAGAAGGTAAAGCTTGCCGAAGCTGTGGTCGATGAAGTCAATGGTCAGGTCGATGTCATCGTCAATGCCGGCATGCCCGCGACATTCGAGACGGTGAAGCTGGCACGCGAATTCGACCGGATTGGTGTCAATGCTATCGCAGTCATCACACCGTTCTTTATCGCCTGCACGCAGGACGGACTGATGCGCCATTTCTCCACAGTAGCCGATGCGGTGAAGACGCCGATCTACCTCTACGACATCCCGGCGCGCACGCAGAACCACATCGAGCCGGAAACCGCCCGTGCTCTCTCGGCACATGGTAATATTGCTGGGATCAAGGATAGCGGCGGGGCGAAAGAGACGCTGGAAGCCTATCTATCCGTTGCCCGTGATGTGTCCGGCTTCGAAGTGTACTCCGGTCCCGATCACCTAGTGTTGTGGGCGCTGCAAAATGGAGCGGCGGGTTGTATTTCCGGCCTAGGCAACGCCATCCCTCAGGTGCTTGCCGGTATTCTCAGCGGGTTCAATGCTGGTGATATTGCCGAAGCAGAACGTCAGCAGGCCTTGTTCACCGCTTTTCGGACCGATCTCTACGCTTTGGGATTTGCTCCGGCTATGGTCAAGCGTGCGCTCTACATCCAGGATACATCTGTCGGCGCGAGCCGTCAGCCTGCGCTTTTGCCCGATCCGGAGCAGGACGCGAAAATAGCGAAAATCCTGCAAAAGCACGGGTTCATTAAGGCCAGTTAAAACGATGACAACCGCACATGCGCACTTTCGGAAAACAACAACAGGCGCGCACTCGTCAAGTTTTGCTCGATAGTTCCGGAATGCTGCGCCGCCGAGGAGGCCGTGCATTCGCACACGGCCCAAATACCTTTCCGGTAAACTAGCGGGCGGCCCAGTTTGCGCCACGCCGGAAAATCTCCCGCATCTGCGGGACAGCAAATTCCTTTGCCTGATGGCCGAGCGATGAATAGAAGACACGACCTTTCCCGTAGTTGCGCTTCCAGGCAACCGGCATGACGACACCGTCGATCCACCAGGCGTGGTCTCCGGTAAAGGTCGTCGTCGCCAGCACCTCGTTCGAAGGGTCGACGTGCATGTAGTACTGCTCGGACGTGTAGGGGAAATCGGTGATGCCGGCCATGATCGGGTCTTCCGGCTTGGTAATGTTCACGGTGTAGTCGATGATGTTACCGGGGTGGGCAACCCATTGTCCGCCGATCATGAATTGATACTCGACGCATTCGCGAAAACTGTCGCCGGCGCCGCCATGATATCCAGCAATACCGACACCATTCTCGACGGCGGTGGCAAGATTCTTGATCTCTTCCTTTTCGATCTTGGACATGGTGACGATCGGAACGACGAGGCTCAGATCATGAACCGAAGGGTCGGCGAAGGCTTCGGTACTATGTTCGACATAGACCTTGAAACCTTCCTCTTCGAGCAGGTCCTTGATGATGACCGAGCATTCCTCTGGCTCGTGGCCGCTCCACCCGCCCCAGACAATCAGTGCTTCACGCATTTTATTCCTCCTCAGAATTATTTGCCGATCCGACCGTCGACAAGCGACTCGGCCAGCGGGGCCGGGCGGTCGACGACGGTGGTGATGGAAACGGTTGTGCCGGTGTCCGATGCGGTCTGGAACGCTTCCATGACCTCGAGGACATGGAGCGCCAGATCGCCGTTAGCTCTGTGTGGGCGATTGGAGCGGATGGCGTGGGCCATGTCGGCAACGCCAATCGATCGGTAGTTCCCGTCTGCATAGGGCGACGACAGGTCCTGGGTCTCGAATTCGCCACCCTTTTTGAGAAGCTGAACCTCACCTCCGAAGTGGTTGGGATCTGGCACCAAAAGCGTTCCTTCCGTGCCGTATAGTTCAAGCGGGACATGCTTGTGTCCAGCCACGTCGAAACTCATGCCGACCTGAACGACGGCACCGTTTTGGAATGCCAGCGCGCCCGCGACATGGGTCGCCACATGGACCGGGATTTTTTCGCCATTACGGGGCTCGCTGGTGATCAGGCGCTCTGAGCGGGGCGAGAAGGCAAAGCCTGCAACTTTAGCGACGGGTCCGAAGAGGTTGACGAGGTCGGTGATGTAATAGGGGCCCATGTCCAGCATCGGTCCGCCGCCAACTTCGTAGTAGAAGGCGGGGTTGGGATGCCACCGTTCGTGTCCTGGGCACATGAAGGTCGCCGTGCCGCCGACCGGAGTGCCGAGAACGCCCTGATCGATGAGCGTCCGTGCCGTCTGATGACCGCCACCGAGGAAAGTATCCGGCGCCGCACCAATGCGAAGCGTCTTGCTTTTCGCCGCTTCAGCGAGCTTTTTGCCCTCGGCGAAGTTGATGCCCAACGGCTTTTCGGAATAGGTGTGCTTGCCGGCATCCAGTGCTCTGAGGCCCACTTCGACATGTGCCTTGGGAATCGTCAGGTTGACGATGATCTCTATTTCCGGATCCGCCAGCAGGTCCTCGACGCTTCGCGCGGCGACATTGAACTCCTCAGCCTTTGCTCTGGCCATGTCCGCATTCATATCCGCGACACCCTTGATGTCGAGGATGGGGAACGATGCCATCGCCTTCAAATAAGCGCCCGAGATATTGCCGCATCCGATGATGCCGATGCCGACCTTTTGCATATTTTTCTCTCCCATCATGCTTGCGCCCGCTCACTCCTCAGAGAGCTGGGCCTGTGGTGCTCCAAGGCGATTCATAAAGTTCGTAAAGCGCGACAGCCGCAGCACCCTGTGCCCAGAGTTCGTCGCTACAATGGTCGAAAACCAGTTCCGCCACGCCCTGAAGGGATGGAGGCACGGAAATCTCGTAGGCGCTTCTGATGCTATCGATGAACGGGGCACCGAGATCTAGGCTCGAGCCGACGAAGATGACGCGCGGCGGCGCAAACAAGGTCACGATATTGGCGAGCGTCAGGCCTATCGCCGCACCCGCACGTTGGGCGGCGGCGATAAGATCGTTATCCTGCGCAAGGACCAGCGCCTGCGCATGTTGAATCCCCCGCCCAAGCCGGATAGCCTCGGCAAAACGCCCGTCAGCCGGTCGTGATGCAAGGATCGCATTTTCGCCTGCCTGGCTTGCCAGCCGAACCGTGCCTTCCGGGTTTGCGACAAGCACGAGGTCGCCGAGATTGTGGCTAAGGCCACCTGCGCCGCGGAAGAGATCGTTCCTGTGCAGCACGCCGAGTCCGAGCGTCTGCTCCAGGGAAATCAGCACCATGTCCTCAAGGTCGCGCGCCTTGCCGAACCAGTGGTGGCCAAGTGTTACGGCATGGGCATCGCTCTCGATGATCGTGGGAGTTCCGAAACGCGAGGTCATCTCGCCGGCAAAATCGATGTTGACTTCGCGTAGTACCGGGCTGAAGCGGATTTTACCGGTGCGATGCTCGATTACACCGGGCAAACCGAGGCAGACCCGATCGACGTCCTCAAGCGAAAGCCCTGCATCGACAACGCATCGACGAACGCCGTCTTCGATCAGGTCAGCAATGACGCCGATGGGCTGGCGATCGATGCGGATTGGTAGCGACAGCGAAGACAGCACGTTACCGCAGAAATCGGTGACGACGAAGACCATGCGGTTGGCAGCGATCTTCGCACCGACCACGCGCGCGGCATCTGGATTGAGTTCAAGCATGACGCGTGGACGACCGCGCGCGCCTTCTGTTCGTATATCCCCTAGGTGGCGCGACAGGATGAGCCCGTCATCCAGTAACGATGCGGTGATCGCCGAAACAGTGGTGGTGGAGAGCTGGGTTCTTTCGCTGATCTCTACGCGTGAGATGGGGCCGTGACGACGGATCGTGTCGAGGACGTTCAAGCGATTGATTGCACGCATCAGTTCGGGGTCGGCAGTCTTCATGGGTCCAGTCGCAGCGAGCTTGAGCAGAGCAAATCCGATGTCCTATTAATATCGGATCGCGGATTAAATAGCGTCAAGATCGGCACCCATGTCAAGCATTGCTCGGAAAAATAATGGCGATGCCTTGACAGTCATCCAATTCTTATATGAATTAATTCGGATTGGGGAATAAATGTGAGGAAGTCCCCGGGAGGATCACCATCATGACGTATATGCACGCAGGCGCAAGCCTGGGCGGCAAGCTGATAACGCTTGCCTCAACCACAGCCATTACTTTCATGCTCGGCGCAGCGAGCGTTTCTGCCGCAACGGTCGTCAAGTGGATGCATGTTGAACTCGATCCGAAATCCGTGGCCGTCTGGGAGGAGATTGCCAAGGATTACGAGACCAAACATCCTGATGTCGACATCCAGCTACAGTTCCTAGAAAACGAAGCCTTCAAGGCAAAGCTTCCGACCCTGCTACAATCAAATGACGTGCCCGACTTCTTCTACAGCTGGGGTGGTGGCGTGCTTGAGGAGCAGTCGAAAACCGGTGCTCTGACAGATCTCACCGAAGTTTTCGATGCCGATGGCGGCAAGATCAGAAACGCCTATAACCCGGCGGCCATCGACGGCCTGTCTTTCGATGGCAAAGTCTGGGCCGTGCCTTACCGTGTTAGCCTCGTCAGCTTCTTTTACAACAAGGAGCTGTTTTCCAAGGCTGGCGTGAAGGCGGAAGATATCAAGACATGGGATGATCTCGGTGCCGCTGTGAAGAAGATCAAAGAGGCTGGCATCGTTCCGATTGCCGGTGGCGGTGGCGAGAAATGGCCGATCCATTTCTACTGGAGTTACCTCGTCATGCGCAATGGAGGCCAGTCGGTCTTCGAGGCGGCAAGCAAGGGCGAGGGCGAAGGCTTCATGGATCCGTCCATCATCAAGGCCGGTGAGCAGCTTGCCGAATTTGGCAAACTGGAGCCGTTCCAGCCTGGCTATCTTGGCGCTACCTGGCCTCAGGCGCTTGGCGTCTTCGGCGACGGAAAAGCTGCGATGATCCTTGGTTTCGACAATACCGAAGCCAATCAACGCAAGAATGCAGGTGATGGTAAGGGTCTTTCCTCCGACAATCTCGGACGCTTCGCTTTCCCGATGGTCACGGGCGGTGCGGGTAAAGCCACCGATACACTGGGCGGCCTGAACGGATGGGCGGTGACGAAGAATGCTTCCAAGGAAGCCATCGATTTCGCCACCTTTCTCACCAACGCGGATAACGAGAAGAAACTCGCCGCAGCTGGCATGATCTTGCCCGTTGCAGTCGGTGCGAGTGAAGCGGTGAAGGATCCACTCATGGCCGATTCCGCCAAGCAACTTGCGGCCTCCACCTGGCATCAAAACTTCTTCGACCAGACGCTCGGTGCCGCCGTTGGCCGCGTCGTCAACGATATATCCGTCGAAATCGTCTCCGGTCAGATGACGGCCGAAGAGGGCGCACAGCAGATCCAGGATGCTTTCGAGCTTCGCTGATCCCGCCTGAACGATAGGCGTCGTCGATGTACGGCGCCTGTCGCCACCGCGTGAATACGAAAGCGGATAAAATGACCAATATTTCCATGAACGCTGCGCCGGCGCTGGCAAGCCCTGTCGGAAAGTCGAAACGGAAACAGAGCTCCGTTGCGCATGACCGCGCGCTGACCTTGTTGATATTTCTGCCCCCGGCGCTCTTGTTGTTCACCCTCTTCGTTATCCTGCCGATGGGAGAGGCGGCCTGGTACAGCCTGTACCGTTGGAATGGCTACGGTACGCCGAGCGAGTTCATTGGGCTGAAGAATTTTCAGGTTCTGTTTGGCAATGCTGCCTTTTCGCAAGCGCTGATCAACAATGCGCTGATCATCGTGATTTCGATCTGCATACAGATCCCGCTAGCAATCTGGCTTGCGACGATGTTGGCCCATCGCATTCCGGGCGTCGTGGCTTTTCGTCTCGTTTTCTTCCTGCCGTACGTTCTGGCAGATGTCGCGGCAGGTCTTATCTGGCGCTTTGTCTATGACGGCGACTACGGGCTATTCGCTGCCATCTCAAACTTCTTCGGCTTCGCTAACCCCTATGTGTTGGCGGATAAGGATGTCGCGATCTACGCCGTCCTCGCCGTGATCGTCTGGAAGTACTTCGGCTTCCACATGATGCTGTTTATCGCCGGGCTGCAATCGGTAGACAAGAACGTCTTGGAGGCCGCCGAGATCGATGGGGCAACAGGCTGGCAAAAGTTTCGCTACGTGACGCTCCCGATGCTCGGTTCGACTGTCCGGCTATCGATCTTCTTTGCCGTGATCGGCTCGTTGCAGCTCTTCGATATGATCATGCCGCTAACCGGCGGCGGCCCATCCAATTCTACCCAGACGATGGTGACGTTCCTTTACACATATGGCGTCATGCGCATGCAGGTTGGGCTTGGAAGTGCTGTCGGGGTGGTGCTGTTTATTATCTGCGTCACGCTTGCCTTCGGTTACAAAAGGATCTTCATGCGCCATGACTGATACGTCCACATCCGTCCGCGTCAGCGTGCAGACGAGGATCTACCTCTATGTGTCGCTGACCCTTATTGCCGCCATCGTCTTGATCCCACTGCTCACGACCGCGCTTGGGGGCTTCAAGACGCTCGGTGATCTGCGCGTCAACCCTTTCGGTCTGCCAGCGGAGTGGCAGTGGGCCAACTACGGCGATATCCTGCTTGGAAAGCGCTACTGGCTGCAGATTTTCAACTCGCTCGTCATAGCCGTTCTGACGGTGTTTTTGACGCTCGTCGTTTCGGCGATGGCAGCCTTCACCTTCGCGCATGTGAAATTCTTTGGCTCCAACTTTCTGCTCAATTACTTCCTGTTGGGACTGATGTTCCCTGCCGCCACAGCCATTCTGCCGCTCTTCATCCGCATTCGCGATCTCGGGCTGCTGGACACCTATTGGGGCGTTGTGCTGCCGCAGGTGGCATTTGGTCTGGGGATGAGCATCCTGCTGTTCCGCAACTATTTCAGAAATTTGCCCGACGAACTCTTTCAGGCAGCGTTTGTCGATGGCTGCGGCTACCTGAAATTCTTCTGGCATATCTCCATGCCGCTTTCGCGGCCCATTATCGCGACGGTCGGGATCGTTTCCTTCGTCGGCAGCTGGAACAGCTACATTTTGCCACTCATCATGCTCAATTCCGAATCCAAATACCCATGGCCGCTCGGCATCATGGTCTATCGCGGCGAGTTCGGTACCGAGTGGCAGCTGGTCCTGGCCTTCATCACCATGACGATCCTGCCAACCATCATCGTGTTCTTCTTAGCGCAAAAACACATCATAGCGGGTCTGACGGCCGGCGCCGTCAAGTCCTGAGGAGGAGAAGACAATGGCATCTGTGGAACTGAAAGATATTCGCAAATCCTACGGCTCGCTTGGCGTCATCCATGGCATTTCGCTGGAGATAGCCGATGGCGAGTTCATCGCGCTCGTCGGACCTTCGGGCTGCGGAAAGTCCACGCTGCTGCGCATGATTGCGGGACTCGAGGAAATCACCGAAGGTGACATCCTGATCGGCGGCAACATCGTCAATGAGATGACGCCGCGCGAACGCAACATCGCTATGGTGTTTCAGTCCTATGCGCTTTATCCGCATATGACCGTGGCCGAAAATATGGGCTTCAACCTGAAGATCGCGGGCCAACCCAAGGCAGTCATCGAAGAGCGCGTCACCGAAGCCGCCCGGATGCTGGACCTCGCCAATCTGCTGGATCGCAAACCGTCGCAGCTTTCCGGCGGCCAGCGCCAGCGTGTGGCGATGGGGCGGGCTGTCGTGCGCAATCCTGCGGTCTTTCTCTTCGACGAGCCGCTTTCCAATCTTGACGCGAAACTGCGCGTGCAGATGCGCAGCGAAATCAAAACCCTGCATCAGAAGGTCGGCACGACATCGATCTATGTCACACACGATCAGATCGAAGCCATGACCTTGGCGGACCGCGTCGTTGTCCTCAATCAGGGGCGCATCGAGCAGCAGGGAACGCCGCTCGAGCTTTACAAGAAACCCGCCAATCTGTTCGTCGCCGCCTTCATCGGTTCACCTGCGATGAACCTCATCGATTGCATCGTGGATGGCGAAGATGGCGCGCCCGCTGCGAGATTGGATGACGGAACAGCCATTCGCATTGCGACCGATCGCAAGGTCAAGCGCGGTCAATCGGTAACGATTGGACTACGTCCCGAGCACTTCGCCATGGGCGGCGAAGGCGACGTGACGGTGTCCGGAAACACCTTGCTGGTGGAGCCGACGGGTGCGCAGACCCATGTGGTGTTTGATCTTGCCGGACATCACGTGACCGCGGTGGTTGATGGCGAACAACTGGTGCGAACGAATTCGCTGTTCGCCGCTAACATCAATCACGAGCGGGTTCATGTTTTTGACGGGGCAAGTGGATTGGCGCTTTGACGCTTGGGCGAATGCATGTGGCCAAGCCGCCCTCGCTAGCCGCCGCTTGAAGGTGATGTCAGCATAATCGAAGTTAATTTCGAATCTCTTCTTCGATCCAGGCGCGTCCATCGTGGAAACGCGTATTAGCAAGCTGCGCCAAAAGATCGATAAGCCTTCGAGACAGCTTTGATTCAGACCATCCGCAATATGGGATGCCGGATCCGTGCGCCTCACGGATCTTTCGTCCGGCCGCTCTTTTCGGACCTCCGCCAAGGTTGCCATAGACGTTCTAGTTTCCATGAGCCTTGGCGGTACTCCGTAGAAGCATGCGATGGGCTGTTTTCTCCAGACTCATGATCTTGCTGACAACCCGGCCCTACGCTTCCATGGGCGGCGCCGATGACCATAATGCGATACTTCGAAAAACGGCTTGCCGCATCCTGCTGTCCGGCAAGATGTGAAAAGAAGGGATATCAGATTTGGTATTCCCGCTGGTGGCGATGATGCTCATGCGCAGAGCGCTATCGCTTAGCGAACGGATAGAACGGCTGAAGAACTCACCTTCACCCATGCCGGGACGGTGCAGCCTCCGTCCCGTACGTTATGATTAGCGCCGAATGAAGAGGCTGTAACGCACTCATTGGTTTACAAGCACAATTACCAACCGAAGTGCATTATCACCGGCGCTTCCAGGCAAACCGATCTGGGGATCGCTGTTTACGAGCAGCGACTATTCGGATCGTCGCCACCTCAGCACTGGTTCATATTAAGGCGGCTGATCATATTGTTATAGTCCTGCAGCAGCGAGTTGGCATCCTCTTGCTCGCGCGATTGCATCATTTGGAACTGGGAGCGCTGCTGCTTGTCCTTTTCGTAGCTACCCTCTTCGGTCCTGTTGACGATCTGTCTGCCAGTGGAGAGATAAGCATTGGCTTTGGACATGATCGCCGAGCAGCCCTCGTTGTTTTGCTCTCGGATTTTATCGTCATAGCCTGTCGCCATTGCGTTGAACTGATCGAGAGACGTCTTGAACGCGTCGCGCTCGTCGCCCAGGCCGGATCCGCTCAGGAAGCCGGACGCGAAGTTCATGCTCTCTTTAATCCTGTAGACCATGCCGATCCGGAAATAGGCCAGAGTGTCTTTTTCCGCGTTATCGAACGCAGACTTGATACGTGCGCGATCTTTGGCTTCGATCGCGTTATCGTAGTTTTCCTGGGCCATCGCCAGGGCTTCCATGGCGGAAATGTAGGCTGGTTGTATCTCGCGCCCGTGCGCAGACTTGTCGCCAAGATAGGCCTTCGACTCGATGTAGTTTGCCATATCGCGGTCAATAGGAATCGCGTTTTTTAACGCGTCGCTATAGGCCTTCGCCGGTCCGTCGATGTCAGCCATGTCGGGCTTCATCGTTCGTGCCTTATCTAGATTGTCTTTGATCTGGCTCATTGTAGAGGAGGAAGGGAAGAGAAGATCGTCCTCCTTCTTCTTGCCGTCGAAGACTGGCTTAACAACGCTCTGATAGGTCGCCAGATCTTCTGCGTAAGGGCGGCGAACCGCGTTTGCGACCTCCACATATGCGTTATATTTTTGAATTTCTTCCTGGTCGCTAGCCGTTCGCACCCCTTGCGTATGGTCCGATTGGCTTGATGTGCTGTCATCGCAAGCTGAGAGAAGAATTAGGGCCGCCGCAAGGGACAGAGAGCGGATCAGGGATTTGCAAGCTCGATTTAATGTCATTTCAGTCCTCTTTTCCATTCCGAGAAGATCTTCAGTTTCACTTCAGTGCGCAGAGCATCTGCCGTGTGACTTCAGTATCCACCCAGGTCAAAGCGCCTGCCGGGTATCGTGATGTGAAGGTGCAAAGACGGATCGCTTTCTGGACCGATCGATTTTTTTAGGCAAGCCTAATGAACGCTTATGGGTGCCAGATATCCGCTAATGGATTGTTTTGGCGTTATTTACGCGGCAGGGGCGATTGGGAATGTGATCCCCATGGCATGCTGTTCCAATGCGTGAGCGACGCGAAATTGCGACCGAGACAATAACGCCGTGTGCAAAGGAGGTGAATCGAAGGGAAGATGCATTGACGACTGGTGGGACCTGTTGCTGATGACGAAGATGTGATGTATCCGGTTCGGTCGAACGAGCCGGATTTCCGCGCTGCCAGGCCATTGCGCCTCTTACGACAACAAGGACGAGCCATATGACCCAGAATGCGATCGTATGGGGTATT
>NZ_CAJYTV010000013.1:0-150786 GCF_913777885.1 uncultured Agrobacterium sp.
AATAACAATATCATGATATTGTTATTATGATTGATCGCTGCCAATTATCAGCACATTCCAGCCTTCCTTCTTATCCGCGTACCCTAGGATTCACCAGCGTTTTTGATTCCGCATAACCACAAAAACTATAAAATCGTCTATTTACAACAGTCAAAATCATCAGCCCTCGCAAATAAAATGCACCCAAAACCAATCCATGCCAAACCCCCTTCCCAGAACAGCTTTAAAGTAATTTATATTTTTCAGCCTCAGCCAATCTATCTTAAGCGCGCCAATCTCTACACTGGTGAACTGGTGCCGCTTATAAAACAAGCGCGCTCAAACGAATTTTGATAAATTATTCCATATATATATTATAAACTAGAAAGTATATGTATAAACATAGTATATATAGGTACAATATACCCTGGAGCCCTCTCTCGCCACCTTTGCAGTCGTTGACACTTCTCGTCGCCGACGCAGCTTATTTCAGCCATTAGCCCCAAAGATGGAGAATTGATTGAGAACCTTCAGAAGATCGGCCCATCGAGTATACGCTGACTTGCCAACGCCGTCGAACGTGACCTCAAGCGTACACAAGGACACGTCCGCGTTGTTGGAAAGGGATATATTCGAACAAACTGGAGACGGAAAAATTCACGTCCCTTAAGACGTGATCCAAGCGAATTTCGATCTCAGGGCCGCGGCCTGATCAGCGAAGATAACTCGACCACCACCCTTTGTCTCGTCACTCCCAACTCCTGGAGAAAAATGTCGGCAGCCAATGCTTCAATAGCGATTTCTCAAGCGCTAGGTAGCTGAGGTTAACTTTCACTACCACGCGCTTGCAGTACGACTGTTCACCTATTATAGTCACTATAGTCATTATGGTTAAAGTCGAAGTGATGAAAGTACCAACACACGGTGAAATGGACTGGACGGTCGCGGGCGCGAAAGCAAAGCTTTCGGAAGTCATGGAACGCGCGCAATCGGCACCTCAGACGATTACCCGCAACGGAAAGCCGAGCGTGGTCGTCGTTTCCGCAGAAGAGTGGCAGAGGAAAACCGGACGTAATGGATCACTGGCAGAATTTCTGTTGGCATCGCCTATGCGCGGCGCGGATCTGGACTTTGAACGAGAGCATGACGAACCACGTGACCCGGCGCTGTGATGCTGCTCCTGGATACAAATGTTCTGTCGGAAGTAACGAAACCACGCCCAAATGAAGATGTCTTGACGTGGCTTCACGAGCTAGACGAAGACCGTACGTTCATCAGCATCGTGTCGATCGCTGAAATTCGCCGCGGTGTCGCTTTGATGGATAAGGGCAGAAAGCAAGAAGCACTCGACAAATGGCTGACGGATGATCTGCCCCAACGCTTCGAAAAGAGGATCATTCCGGTGGAGGGACTTGTCGCCCGAGCCTGGGGCGATCTCATGGCGCTCGCCAAGCGAAGCGGCCGCGGGCTCGCTTCGATGGACGGGATGATTGCAGCCACTGCCGTCGCTCATCATTTCTCGCTAGCGACGCGCAATACCAAAGATTTCGAAGGCCTCGGAATCAATATCATCGATCCGTGGAAGACTTGATCAGGTCCTGTTCGTTGGAGAGTTCCAATTAGTCGGAACGCTGCGCCATCTGCATTTGGCATCTAAGGGCCAAATTCGTAAAAAACACCCTCGATCTGGAAGGCTAAGCGTTGGCGAGATTAAATAATGAATTGCTGCCGAGGCTTAACCTCTGGCTGATTCAGTCGGAATCGCTGCCTCTTGCATCGAGGGCGGCAAGATCTTCTCTCAGACGAACCGCCATATCCATTTTCTCGTGCAGAATGCTCATCACGCCCAGATCGCCGTTATCCAGCGTCCGGAAGAACAGATAGTGACGCTCGTAACGGCTGAAATAGGCCTCACGCTTTACGTCGGATGGCACAGCAAGCCTTTCCGGAAGACGCCGCCAGAGAAGACGATTGCCGCAGAGACGATGCAAGTGCGCGTGCAACCCTCTCAGGTAGGACTCGGCTTGCGCTTCGCCCCATTGCTCCACTGTGTCACGCCAAATCTTATCCTGCGCTGCGTCGGCAGGGGCGTAAAAACGGTACACGGGCATGATCAGCTGCGTTTGTTGCGGCGAATTACATCATCGGCGGTCACTGCCACAAACTCGCTATCATCCGCGCGCATGGCGGGAGCTAGTTCCTTTTGAAGAGCCTCCCACGCTTCGTCTCGCGTGTGAAGGTCCCGTCGGATCAGAGCACGGATGTATTCGCTGGCGTTCTCATACAGCCCCTCGTCGCCGATTTGCCGCTGTATATGGTCTTGCAAAGTCCCGCTAACCTTTACGTGAATGCTACCGGATGGCATCAGACTGCCCTTTCGTTCTCCTGAAATTATCGAACGCGTAGCATATATTGTCAATATTCATCACGACCTTTCTCCGTCATTTCGCCCATCCTGAAGATCTCTGCCGGACGACAGCTGCTTCCACATCGTCCGCACCTTAGGGGTCGTCGCCCTAATACTATGTCCGACCCCATCCGTGAGGTCAAATGCTCCCGTTGTAGCCTTGCGCCAACAGCGGCGACGGCCGGTCCCGAGATCGATCTTTCTGCTCACCCCTCCAGACCAAAAGCCTTGGGCAGTAGAGATCAAGCGAAGCCTGTCGCCGAAATGGTTTCACCTTGCTAGCGAATATCTCCAGCCGCTAAAGCGCATTGTCATCTCGTATTATATGACATCATGGTCTATCCAAGCCGTACCCACTTTGTAAGAGATTAGCTCAATGTCCCTAATTGCCAGCGAAAACCGCTTCGGCGCATTTCGCCATCCCGCCTACCGGCAATTTTTCTCCGCACGCTTCCTCTCCGCCTTTGCAGTGCAGATCGTCAGCGTATCGGTCGGCTGGCAGATGTATGAGGTCACGGGCAACGCCTTCTATCTGGGCCTGATCGGGCTTTTTCAGTTCCTGCCATCGCTGCTTCTCATTCTGGTGACCGGAACGGTCGCAGACCGTCATAATCGCCGCATGATCATGTCGCTTTGCCTACTCGTTGCCTGTGCCTGCGCGGCCGCGCTCTTGGGACTGACCCTGGCGCATGCCTTTACGCCGTCGCTCGTCTTCCTCATTCTCATCCTGTTTGGCATAGAGCGGGCGTTTATGGGTCCGGCTGTGCAGTCGCTTGCGCCGAATCTGGTGCCGGAAAGCGATCTGCCCAATGCCATTGCTTGGAATTCGTCGTCATGGCAACTGGCGTCCATTCTCGGCCCGGTTGCCGGTGGTCTGCTGTATGGCGCAAGCCCGGTTGTCGCCTATTCGGTCGCCCTCGTGCTCTTTGCGCTCTCGGCTATCCTTGCACTCATGATCGGGAAGCCGGAGCAGCGAACAACATCACGCGCGGTGACGCTGGAAAGCATGCTCGCAGGCTTCCGGTTCATCTCTCATGAAAAGGTGGTGCTAGGCGCGATCTCTCTCGATCTTTTCGCAGTTCTTCTAGGTGGCGCGGTCGCGCTGATGCCGATCTTCGCCAAGGAGGTGCTGACGCTTGGGCCGTGGGGGCTTGGCCTCTTGCGCGCGGCACCAGGCATTGGCGCGATCGTCGTCGCAATCTTTCTGGCCTTCCATCCGATCCGCCACCATGCCGGCGTGATGATGTTTGCAGGCGTTGCCCTTTTTGGTGCAGCAACGGTGGTCTTCGGGCTCTCAGCTACGCCATGGGTGTCCATTGCCGCCCTGGTGGTAATGGGCGCAGCGGACATGGTGTCGGTCTATGTTCGTGAAACGCTGATCGCGCTCTGGACACCGGATGAAGTGCGTGGCCGTGTCAACGCCGTCAACATGGTCTTCGTCGGGGCTTCCAACGAACTGGGCGAATTTCGCGCGGGCAGCATGGCATCCGTTTTCGGCGCGGCGCACTCCGTCGTCATCGGTGGGATCGGCACGCTTATGGTCGCAGCCATCTGGGCAGCGCGTTTTCCCAAACTTCGGAAGATCGATAGTCTCGAGGCGCCCGAAAAAACTTGATTGGAATGATCGCGTGTCAACTGGGACATTCCGATTGTGATTTCAATGTGTCTCGCGCCGGGCTAGCGGCCATCCGGAAAACGAACTGAACGGAGCAATGTGATCAAGCCCTGGACCACTTGATCAGCTCATGCTTGTCGAAGGAAAGTGTAGTCTGAACGCTCTTCATGTCGCTAAAAACTACCTAGCGGTCGCACAAACTGTAAAAATGATCATACATTATAGAGCGCGGTGGAGGCTTGCAGCCAGCCCGCCTTAGGGCATATTTCAAGTGTTAAAAAATCTGCGATATCTAGAGACTTCATCTCTGGGTGAATGCCAGCTGCGCAGCAAGACCGGCGAAACCTACCGCGAAGCCGCGCCGCATCCATACTTGCACCAAAGCGCTGGATACGACGTGGCGCCGCACAGCGGCGGCAAAGGCTCCATAGGTAGTGAAGATCACGAAGGTCATCGCCATGAACACCAGGCTCAATTCCAGCATACTGCTAACAGGTGCTGCATCGCCGGGCCGCACGAATTGCGGCAGGAAGGCAAAGAAGAAAATCGAGAGCTTAGGGTTGAGTAGGTTGATGAGGATCGCAGAGACGATCACCTGCCGAACGCTCTTGATGCTTGCCTCTTCGTTCAGGCTTAGCATTTTGCGATCACGGAACATCAACCATGCCATGTAGAGCAGATAGGCTACCCCGAGGTATTTGAGTATCTGAAAGGCAAGTGCGCTTGTGTGCAGCAGGGCGGCGAGGCCGCTGATCGCAGCCAGAATATGCGGGACAATACCGAGCGTGCAGCCGAAGGCTGCAACGAGGCTAGCGCGTGCGCCGCCCGAGAGACCGGCGGCCATCGTGTAGATCGCACCGGTGCCGGGCGATGCGACAATGATCAACGAGGTCAGTAGAAATTCAAGCGTCATACCGGTTCCATTCGTGTTAGCGCAGCGGCGGGCCAGATCGCGGACAGCGCCGCGGCAAGCGAGGATGTGAGGGCGGCGGTATCCTCATCACCCATTTCGTGCAGGGCTTCGGTGACGACCAGAGCTTGCGCAGTAGTGGAACGAACAGCGGACCAGCCGCTTTGCCGGTTCGTCCAACGGCGCGCATGGGCGCGTCCGTCATCGTCGGCAAAGATGACTTCGCCGGCTTCGGGGTGCTCGATGTCACCGGAAAAGGATTCATAGGTTTCGTCGCCGCGAGCAAACCGAACGGTCATCGTGCCCATGATCTTGCTCGTATCAAAGACCGCGACCGGAATAGCGAAGGCAAGCGAAGCCGCATTGCACAGGTCGATCAGCGGATGAAGGCTGGGAAGTGACCCTTCTTTCCGGTAGCGCCGTAATAGAGCCTCGGACGCACATCGATATTGAGTCGGCTTCAGGCCCATCGTGGCGAAGGCACGCCGCCACGCTTGTACCTCGGGAAGCTCGCTTTCGCTGGCAGCGACAAGCCGCTTGTCGGCAATTGCGTTTAGTCGTGCGATCTCGGTGGAAGCATCGGACTTCGCGTTGATGCCGTCTACAAGGAGCGTGCGTGAGCAAAGTTGCGGGAACTGGTGTCGGATTTCAGGTGCGTAGCGAAACTGTGTGGGCATATTTTTGGCTCGGTTGATCTCGAACCATATGCCGGGGCTCGCCGTGCAACGTCTTGAAGGAAATTGCAGCTTACTTCATCGCGGCAGCGTAGACGCCGGGCGACATGCCGTAAGCGCGGATGAAAAGCCGTGTCATGTGGCTTTGGTCGGCGAAGCCGCATGCATGCGCCGCATCCGCCAACGTCGTGCCACCGGCAATCATCTGTCGCGCTCTTTGCAGCCTGCGCTGGACGAGATACGCATGTGGCGTAAGGCCAGTCGCCTTCGAGAAGCCTCGCACAAGCTGGAACTCGCTGACCCCGCCGATTGCAGCCAACTCGCCCAGCGACAGCGGCGCAGAGGGATCATCGTCAATACGCTCGCGCGCTTGTCCAATTGCCGTGGGGGCACTTGGTGGCTTTTGATCTCGGCGCTCGATAAGCCGTGACAGCAGCCGCAACAGGTTCTC
The DNA here is from genome assembly GCF_913777885.1 of uncultured Agrobacterium sp. Lineage (NCBI taxonomy): Bacteria > Pseudomonadati > Pseudomonadota > Alphaproteobacteria > Hyphomicrobiales > Rhizobiaceae > Agrobacterium > uncultured Agrobacterium sp. The sequence continues at coordinate 6,037 of NZ_CAJYTV010000013.1, forward strand.
CCTACCTTCGATCTCGCTATGGCCGCCGTGCGGATCAGTGACCGCCCGAAAGAGAGACAGGAAACACGCCGCCGATGCCGGATCACGCAAGGCGGGGCATGAAAACTCCGCGCTGCCGGCACTACCTTCCGTCAGGTCGCTGATTGCGCCAGCCACGGCAGCCGGGTCGAAATAGAGCATCTGCCAGGCTCGGCCGTTCTCCCCCAACGGTGAGCCATCGTGCACCTCGCCGGGATTGACCGTGATGACATCGCCGGCCTCAGCCTCCACGATGCCGCGTGCGCTCATGGACTTCTGCGCACCGCGTAGGATGACGCCGATCCCGAATTGATCATGGGTATGTCGACCGAACGTATGAGACGTGTCGGCCAAAACCGCATCCACGCCTCTCATCCGGGCACTGACTATCTTGAATTTCCCTTGTGTCATATGTGCGAGACCACAGCGAATTGGTGGATCAAACCATGCGAACCGCGGAGCGTTCAATGGCTAGAGTTGTCGCTTAATTCCTGACATTCGATGCCTAGCGCTCCTGCGCAGCAGGCCGGTCGCGCCCATCCACAAAGTCAGCCGTCACTTTGGGTCCGTCGAACCAGCTATCCCATATCTCACCGGCCGGCGCTATGATGCGGGTGCGTCCAATCGCAACGATATCGACGCGTTTAACATCATCCGGCAGAGCGACTGCTTTCGGGAGGCGGACCGCTTGACCACGATTGGTCTTAAAAACTGTGCCCTGCTCCAACTCTTCATCTCCCCCGCAGCGAGTAGACCTAATGGTAGCCGTTCCAGTGGGAAATGTCGAAGCGGTGTACAATCTCGCACTGACCAAAACTGTTAACGAACCGGTTCCGACTGATGTGCTGATCTTCGACCTGAAGCGCTCAATGAAGCTCTCTCATGCCTGCGGCCCTGGCCTAACGGTTACCTGCGCGCCATATACCTCTCGCAGTTCCTTCTGGCCAGGCTGACGATCACTCGCTTGATGGAGCAGCCTGGAGGTGTATCCGATCTCGCGCGCCCCCTCGATCAGCGTAATGTCCGAATTACCGGGATTGACGGATCGTTCAAACCAGTCAACCGGATGCTGAAGGAAACTCATCTCGAAGGCACGATTGGTAACACCGTGGCCGACAATCACCACATTGTCGTGGCCGTGCCGCGCCTCGTGCATAATAGTCTGCAGGAACAGCCGCATCCGCTGCGCTACATCGGCACGACTTTCGCCATCGGGCGGCCGGGCATAGAATTTGCCGCTATTGCTGCGTAGTCTCGCCCATTTTTCGAATTCGTCGGGAAACTTCTGCTTGCGCTCAGCATGGTCATAAATTTCCGTGAAGAGCCCGAAATCCTGCTCCCGCAGGAGATAATCCTCGCGGACCTTGCCGATGCTCTTGGGAGGCAAGGCGTCGAGTAGAGCGTCCTTGCTTTGGCGCGTGCGCATGAACGGTGAGTACCATATGCGCAGCGGCTTTAACCCCGGTTCGGCCAGTCCTGCAATGTAGGCTGCGATCACAGATCCAGCTTCACGAGCCTGGCGATATCCCCACTGCGTCAACGGGACATTGTGATCGCCAAACTGACTGTAAGCCCGCTCGTCCAGATTACCCAGGGATTCGCCGTGACGAACAAGAAAGATGCGCATGAGCTATCCTGCTACAAGGGATTGGACGCCACCTCTCCCAACCTTCACCGACAGATCGATAGAATGGTGACCTTCGAGACCATCCATTATCACATGAACTCTAAGCCGCGAGACTGCAGACCGGCATACGGTTAGTAAATTACTATGATCGCCCACCTGATGGGGAAAATTGATCGGTGATCACGACATTCCTGGCGGTCAAGATAAACAAGCTTCGCTCGCGAATAGCTCAAATCAACGCATCGCGTGGCAGCTCAAAGCCTCACCAGAGGCTGGTTTAACACCCTCGTAGTTGTCGACAAAAGTCCACCAATCGCCTCGCCAAGCAAGCATACCTCGGTGCCCGATAAATTCCGCTCTTTCAATTGAAGCGCAAAGCACCGGTATTCATCGTATGGATGTTCTACCCGCAACGAACCGATATCGATGAGACAGCCCGGTTATGGCAATCCTGTTCAAGACGACGATTTCTGAAGACAACGCATTTTCCAGGATCGAGCAACTGCTCAACTCCGGCATTGAATACGACGGCTATTTGAGTGTCGCAGACGATGCCGGCGAGACGCCGCTGCCGTGGGGGCCCTCCATGAGCGCCGAAGAGTTCCTCGCCAAAGTCAGAGAACTACTGGAAGTGACCTGGAAAGCCGCCCGCTTCTGGGTCATCTATGAGCGTCGCCAGGACCGTGCAGATCCTGATGCGATTGTGATGTGCAACGCGGCGTTTCGAATTACCCGTGGATATAACGGCGTCATCGTCGCCTCTTTCAGCCTTCTCGGCAGACACGACGCGTCCCATGATCTCGAACTTGTCTTCGTCTGTTTCCGGGAGGACTTCCAGCGCCGAAACTTTAGAATTCGCTTCGAGAACAAGCCAATTATCCCTCTTTGACGAGCATGACATGGCATCCGACGGGCTGCCATCTGAACGACGACTATCGAGATAGCATCAACATCCCGCTCTTTCCGTACCAACTCAAGCGACGAGATGCAGCCTTGGATCGAGATCCGGGTTAGGCATCAGCATCACCATCGGACCTGGGAACGAACGCTGGCAAATCCTCGTCGCGGTCATGCGGCTGAAGCAGCGCATTGACAGCCGGCACCATCGACTGCGGGATGAACATCAACTCGAGACCGAGCGCACGCGCGATATTCACCAGCGTCGCTGCGCGGGCAGCACTACTTCCGGTCTCAATCTCGCGGTAGCGTGGGCGCGATATGCCAGCCATCTCGGCGACCTGCTCCTGCGTTAAACCAAGCCTTTTCGCGCCGTCCTTAGAACAGCACCTATTTTAACCAAGGTTTCAGACTTCATCGATATGATCTCCGAACGAATCTTTCCAAACGAAGATGATACGTACGCGTATCCTGTGCGACAAGCGCCATAAAGACTTGCCCCTCCGAGCGACCGAAACGTCATCGTCGTTTCAGGTTACGTTTGCAGCAACGACGTTTGGATAGCGCAAGCAGTCCAAACATGAGATAGCGATACTCCATGACAGCAGTTCTCGGTATCGACGCGGCATGGACGTCCACAGAGCCAAGTGGCGTAGCTGCGGTTGAACGCCACGGCGTCAATTGGCGACTTGTTCGGGTTGCAGCGTCTTACCAGGCGTTTCTTTCCAAAGATCCCTTGAAGAGCGCGAGGCATCGCGGTTCGACGCCCGACCCTCACGCTCTCCTCTCCAAGACGGCTGAACTCACCGCAACGCCAGTCAGTGTCGTTGCAATCGACATGCCTTTGTCGAACGACCCCATTACTGGGCGACGCGTTTCCGATAATGCGATCTCTTCACTCTATGGATCAAGGCATGCTGGTACTCATACGCCAAGCCAAAGCCGGCCCGGAAAGCTCAGTGACCAGTTGACCTTGGGTTTTGGACGAGCAGGCTACCCGCTCCTGACATCCGGAGCATCTTTTCCTGCTCTCATCGAAGTCTATCCGCATCCGGCTCTGATCGAACTGGCAAAGGCAGAGAGAAGGTTCCCCTACAAACACGCTAAATCTCGTAAATACTGGCCGGAGGACAGCCTCATCGATCGTCGGGCTAAGCTCTTAAGTGTCTGGACAGACATCGTCAGCCTGCTCGACCATCGCATCGAGGGCGTGGCATTCGCTCTGCCTTTACCAGACCCGTCTTCGCGAGGCTATGAATTGAAAGCCTTCGAGGATTGCCTGGGTCGGCACATGTGTTCTGGAGGGTACCGCTACAGCCTATGGCGACGAGACATCTGCCATCTGGGTGCCCTTCGCTGCAACATAGTCGCGCCCGTTAAGCCCGATTCCCACGTTCGCGAATCCCATATCTTCGGCAAACGCCCATGAACCTATTTGGGCACCGCATTGATCGTGAGGACGTCGAATGGCATACAAGCTGGAGCCGGGAGAGTGTTTGCCTGGGCGAAAATAAAAAGGCCGCAGTCGGCCCCGTAGGCCACCATGATGTGAAGGGTGAAATCATAATCGGCGCTGCCAAGAGCTGCACCCCATACTCAAAGCAGGTCGCTCCGACTTGCGCCAATCGCCGCATAGGCCGCCGATCTTATCAACCCAGCCGACGGATCGTTTACCAACCCGCGCAAGTGGGTGTAGGATAACTCCTTGCCTAATCGTCTCGATGGAAGACCGCGTTTTGCGTAAGCTCCGCCGGAAGCTCGAACGAAAGGTATCGCTGAATGGTTGGCGCAAAGAGCAGGGTGATCGTGTCAGGCGACATAGTAGCAAGTGGCTCGAGCTCCAATATATATCGCCCAAGCGCTAGCCCGAGCATCTGTGATGCAACGAGTGCTGCTCTCGTACTCGGTTGATCGACACCCGCCCGATCGATCGCAGCGCACAACTGCTTTTCGAAAATCTGGCCCAACTCTTCCCGTGCGCCGGTGTGGCTGATCGCTGCACGCAGCAGCGCCTGCAGCTGCCCGTCGCTGCGCGCACCTTCCCACCGATCGAGGAAATGCTGGACCAACACCTCCCCCACCCCCTCTAATGGAACGCCATCTAGCCTGGGTAGCTGCAGGTCAATCCTGGCAGCTGCTGCAAACAGGCCCTCTTTGTTGCCATAGTAGCGGATGACCATTGCAGGTGCCACGCCAGCGCCGGCCGCAACGGTGCGTATCGTCGTTTTCTCGAAACCACACTGAGAGAAGCATTCCCGCGCTGTTGCCAGAATGCGATCTCTCGTGGGTTGAGACCTTAGGTTTTGGGGTTTGTTGCTCGACTGAGTCATGAGCTTAACCTGCCATCAATGGTCGCGGTATGCAAACACATGTTTACATCTTAAGCACACTGTGCAAACATGTGTTTGCATTTAGGAGCGAGGTGTAGCGGTCATGTCAGCCAATGTTTCACCAACCCTGATCGTTGGCGCTGGGCCAACCGGCCTCTCTCTGGCAATTGCCCTAAGGCAGCGAGGCGCTCGCGTTATAATCATCGACCGGCAAAAACAAGGCGCTAACACATCGCGCGCCGCCGTCATCCATGCACAGACCCTGGAGGTCCTCGAACGGCTTGGCGTCACGGCAAAATTGCTCAAAGAGGGCATTATCGTGCCAAGATTCCGCGTTCGTGATCGTGACCGGTTGCTTCTCGACATAGACTTCGGCGCACTGCCAGGTCGCCATCCATTCACGCTCATGCTGCCACAGGATAAAACCGAAGCCATCCTGCGCTCACGTCTGCAGCACCTTGGTGTTGAGGTGCAATGGGCGACAGAACTCGACACTGTTGTCCAACAAGGGGATCAGCTTGTCGCCCATTTGAAAAGTCCGACCGGGAACATCGACATGCCTGTCTCATGGATTGTCGGATGCGACGGACTTAACAGCAAAGTCAGAGAGGCTGCCGACATAGCATTCGCCGGCGGCACGTATGCGGAAGACTTTGTCCTCGCGGATGTCGAAATGAGCTGGCCGCTTGCCCGCTCCGAGGTCGATCTTTTCTTTGCCCCTCAAGGGCTGATGGTGGTGGCGCCTCTGCCGCATGACCGTTACCGGATTGTCGCGACTGCCAGCAAACCACCACAACAACCCGACATGTCGTTCATCCAGAGACTGCTTGATGAACGCGCTCCGCCCAGTGAGCCTGGCCGCATCAACAATGTCATCTGGAGCTCACGTTTCCATGTTCATCACAGACTGGCAAGCAGCGTCGTCTCCGGCAACTTCATCCTGTGCGGCGACGCCGCACATGTTCATAGTCCCGCCGGCGGCCAGGGCATGAATACCGGGATCCAGGACGCCGTTTCACTTGCCGATCCCCTCCTCCATGCGATGAAGGGAGATCGCAGTCAGCTGTTGGGTTGGGCTGACGCTCGACAAAAGGTGGCACGGTCTGTCGTCCGTCTTACCGATCGCATGACGAGAGTTGCCACGCTTCGATCACCTACCGCCTGTACCGTCCGCAACGGGCTCTTGAGCAGGATCGGTTGCATACCATCGGCACGAAATGCGATCGGCCGGCGGATCGCGGGTCTCGACTATTAAAACACTAGCGAGGGCCTTGATTGAAGTCTGGTTTACGTCTGTCTTTTGAGGGACATCGCGCTCCAGCGTCTGAAAATGTTCCGTACGAGAGCCGTAACATATAGTGCCCACGCTCTTCGAGCGAACTAAATGCACGTCGTTCATCTCAATTCCTCGGGAATAAAACCACCCGTCTGGCGTTTCCACAGGCTGGCGAACAGCCCCTCGCCTTCGATCAATTCCTCCGGCCTGCCTTCTTCAACAATACGTCCCTGGTCGAGCACAACGATCCGATCCATCCGAGCAATAGTGGAAAGGCGATGCGCAATGGCGATCACCGTTTTACCCTCCATGGCTAGGTTCAGCTTCTCTTGAATAGCGGCCTCGGATGCACTGTCCAACGCCGACGTCGCTTCATCCAGCACCAGGATCGGGGCATCCTTTAGCAGTACGCGAGCAATGGCGACCCGCTGGCGCTGACCACCCGACAACTTGATGCCGCGATCGCCGACGAAGGCGTCGTAGCCCTTTCGGCCCTCACCGTCGGAAAGATCGGCGATGAAGCCATCGGCGCTTGCCATTTTCGCCACTCTCTCAATCTCTTCCTGCGTCGCATCCGGCCTGCCATATCGGATATTGTCTCCAACAGAGCGGTGAAGAAGAGAAACATCTTGAGCTATGACCCCGATCGCGCGTCGAAGGCTCGTCTGCGTGACTGCGCGAATATCCTGTCCATCCACCAGGATCGTGCCATCCTTCACGTCATAGAAGCGTAGCAGAAGGCTTGCGAGTGTCGTTTTTCCCGCCCCCGAAAGTCCAACAAGGCCCACCTTCTCGCCGGCCCTAACCGACAGTGACAACTTGTCGATGACCGTCCTACCCGACTTGTAGGCGAAGCTGACATTTTCGAACTTTACCTCACCTGCTTCAACTTGGAGATCGGCGGCATCCGACCGATCCGTGATCGTTGGCGGCGTCGTCATGACGGGCATGGCGTCTTTGATGGTGCCGATCGCTTGGAAGACCTGCTGGCCCACTTGCAGGAAGGTGAAGATTTGCGCTGACAGGCGCTGCAGAATGTAGACTGCACCGACAAACTCGCCAACCGATAGGAAGCCCTTGAGAAGCCCAGAAAAACCGATCGTCAGCATGGTCACCCAGAGTAGCGTGTTGAGAATGACAACCGTCGCTTCCGAGGTGCGGTATACCCGTTGTTCTCTCTGCTGTGTCTTCACAGTCGTCAGGATGGCACGTCGGATCGCGCCGGCCTCACTGTCTTCAGCGGCGAACTGCTTAATCATCTGCATATTGGTATAGAGGTCGGTGATCGCACCTGACAAAACGCTCCGCTGGTTGGCCGTCCGACGAGCGCTTTCGGCAAAGATGGGAACGATCCTTACCGTATACGCGATATTGAGTACTATCCAGGTAACAACTGGCAGCGCGAGTTGCCAGGACAGTGAACTGAGGAGGATCACAGAGCCAACCATCTGCAGCAAGAACCGAGGAATGGTCTGGAACGCAGCTATGATCTGTTGCTGGACCGCAGACGCCACCTGCTGCAGTCGCGAGGCAACTTGACCTGCAAAAAGCTCATGAAAGAACGCGAGATCCTGACGCTCAACAGCCTTGTGACCCTGCCATTGAATAGCGGCTGGCATGCCGATGCCAAGAGTATGTGACTGGAGCGTGTTGAGCATGAACGACGCAATCGGCATCGCTGGAAATATCAGGAAAGCAAGGAAAGCGAGAAGTGGCCACTCGCTCTGAAGGAATGCACTTGCACCAGATTGACTAACACCATCAACGACGACCGTCAGTCCCCAGACGATGGACAGATTGATGGCCTCCATGGCCATCGCTGAAAGCGCCAAGGCGATCAGGACGCCGCGAAACATAGATATGAAATGCAATAGGACAGCCCCTGGTCCGCTGGCCGGTAGTGGCCGGTAAGGTATCTCCAGTGGCTCAATCAGCTTTTCGAATGGGCGGTAGAGTGCATCTGAAATCGACATGGTCGCTCGAACTCTGGATGGGACGGAGGGCGAGGGTTCAACTTGCAGAACAAAACATCTTAAGGTAGCGATCTCAACCACAAATCGAGCCAAGGAGAACAATTGGGGCTGCTTCGGGCCAATCGCGGACGTCGCTACCATCATCCATTTATCAGAGAGCGGAGACGATTTGCGGGTCCCGTGCATCGTCAAGTGCACGGTCCGCATGTTCGACAGACCCCAACCATCTTGGCGGATAACGCTCTAACGCAGTGGGCATACCTGCGCCGGTTGTTTCGGTCACCATCGACATGATGCAGAGCGGCGCAAATTGAACATTCGATCTGCGACCCACGGACCCTCAAGGAAGCGTACAAACGGATGCGACGCAAGAACGAGGACCGTTCAAATCTCCGCGCCCAGGCACCCGTCTACCTCATCCTGCAACAACATCCACGAAGCGGTCGAATACCCAGCCCGAGCGACAGGGCCCGGTGTAAGGTGAGCGCTTAGTCCGTGGAGAGGACAAACCGCAATCGGTCGTCGTCCCTGGCGCGGGATATACTATGCCCAGCCAACGGCCGCGTTTTTCGCAAATGATGACGCTTGTACCCTCCCGGAGGCGATCGAGTTCCTGTCGCTTTGAGTGAGGTCCGCTGCGAACCGAGAGGAAGTTGTCACCCTTTGAATCAAGTCGAGCGATCTGTCCCTGGCTCGCGCAAGCATCGAACTCCGCGTCGCCCCCGACCTGAACAGGCTCCAAGTTCTGAGCAAATGTCGACGCCACAAAGGAACAGACCAGCATTGCTGCAACAGGCAGAAGCGCAAAGGGAAATTTCATCGATACTCCTTACTACTGAATGTCTGAACCCTCCCGTTGGGGGGCTCAGTGCGGCCGCCCAATGACCAGTCAGGCTACTTCTGCCGCGATCCAGAGACCAACCGCACCCTCAACAAAAGAAGGGTTGGTTGAGCCGCAGGATCATCATGGAAAAGTTCTGCTGAAGAATGCTGAACTCCGACTGAATAACCGAAGATGGCGTGCCGGATGCCGGGCTAAAACGTCCTTTTTCGGCGCTCTGGATTGCCTTACGCCCGTCTGCAATCACTGAGTTGAAACTGTTTTGAAGAGCCGGACATCCGTCAGGCTTTTCGGCTCTGACCGCACGGTCCCACTTCTCAACCATCTCAGCCATGTCGTTGAGGTCATCCGCAAACGCTTTTCGCGTAGCAATGTCACCAGGCTCGCTGAAGACAGTCACGACCTTCTTCATCGCTGCCTTGCTGCGAAGGACAATGCCCGCTCGGTAGCGCGCCGCGCTGCCCTCTGGCGCTTTATCATAGGCCTCGCGCATCAACCGTTCGTCACGAGCCTCGATTTTTTCGAAGAACACCTTTTCCGCCTCCACGACCTTCGTCAACGCCGCGACGTAAGCTTGATCCTCTGCCCTTGCTTTGGCGCAGCCACCCGTCAAAAAACCTTTGGACTGGGCGTAATTGGACAGACCATTGTTGACAGGCTCGAAAGCGGCAATTGCAGCCGCGTAATCACGTGCCGCCGGGTCGAGCTCTGGAATGGAACCTTCCATTGCAGCGGCCGCTTCCAAACGGGTGCGAACTTTGGTGAGCTGCTGGACGGGGACTACGTTGTAGGGCTCCAGGGGACGGCTACTGGAGAGTTGGGGAGCGATAACGTCCTGATAGGACGCCAATGCCCTTGCAAACATGCCTGAACTTTCATTCGCTGCAGTGATGTAGGCGTTCGATTTTGCAAGTTTCGTCTGACTGGAAGCTGATGAGCCCTCCACTGCTGCTTTCTTCGAGGGTTGTTCGTCGCTTTCGCCATTGCAGCCAGCCAGCCCGACAAGTGCCAAAACCGAACACGTTGCCGCTAATGCGCGGTAAAAATGCCCCATGTCATGCCCCTATGTTCTGCTAATGGCCGCCATGATCAGCTAAATTGATTTATGTCGACAAGGTTCACTTTCGACGACGCAATTTACATCCTTGGAGTTTGAATTTCGTCTTCAATATAGTCTGTCGTTTGGCAGCGTCCGCATCGTCATCGCCATCGACATCGACGCCAATGAATCTGTTCATCTACCTCAAGGGCGAAGTGTGGACACACAGGAGCGATTTGAAGCCTAACGCCAGTCTCCAGGCAAAATCGAAATGCATGGCGTCGGGATGGCCACCTGCTCCACTTAAAAAAAACGGATTCACGGGTTGGCTCCTTGGCTTGCGCCGGGTAGCTCGCAACCGGTCATTTGTGCACGATCGTTCAAGACCGGGTGCTACCTTCCGTGTCAAGAAACTTTAGCGTCCAAAAGTCACTGAAACATGTCGTTTCTACGCATCCGAACAGCGAGAAAATTCGAATGAAAACAATCAATCTCGATGAGAAATTCAACCAGTTTTCAAGCCACTGGAACCCTCACGTGATCGCCGACTACAACGACAATGACGTGATGGTCGTCAGGTTTATCGGCGAATATCCTTTCCATAAGCACGATACGACTGATGATTTCTTCTACGTCCTCGAGGGTGAGATGGAAATGGATATCGAGGGAGAGCCGTCTCGCACTATTAAGGCCGGCGAGCTGTTCGTCGTCCCCAAAGGGGTCGTGCATCGCCCACGAGCAAAAAACGAGGTCAAGGTTCTACTGATAGAACCGAAGGGCGAACCAAATTCGGGTAATTCAGATCGCGAACCGGCTCCCAAGCCCCGCATCTGAAAGAACTTCGCCCCTTCTCAAGCCAAAGCCCGGAGCGGTCTACCATGTCGAACTGGGCCGAGACGGTCGTGAGCACGCCATGACGACGCGAGCTGTGGTTGCTTGCCAAGTTGAAGAGTGGACTGGCAGAGCCAACAGCCTGACGATCAAATCTTGACGCTACGGCTGCCCGCGCGAAACATCGCGCTCCAGCTTCTGAATATGCTCGTCGCACACGACCTTCACCAATTCCAGGAGATGCGCCGTCCGCTCACCAAGCCACACAAGCGCCTCTTCGCTAATCTCGAAATGTTTCGAATACCGAGCCTTAACATAGGCTTCGTTGATCGTGTTGAACCAGGCTCTCTGCCTGTGGTGATCGCGTGGAAACGCTTCCACCAGGCGCAGATCCTGCTCTTCCGCAAGCGACCGCAGGAACTTAATGTTATGCGAGGCAGGCCCATAGTTGGTCAGGGTTAGCAGGACGCAGGAGTAGGCTTGCTCAATGGCTTGATGCAAAAGGAAAGCAGCTCTCTTGGTAAAGCCACTGCTGCGAGCATGACCTGAAAGAACGAAAAACTCGGTGCCAGCCTCGAACCTTGCTCTGCAATGCTCCCGTGCCACCCCCAAGCGTTCAGAAGCCGTCAACAGCTTCGGCTCGGCCAACGGCTCGTCGTCAAGCTCGTAAAGAACAATCCCTTCCTTGCGGATGTCCGAGAAGAAGTAGTGCCCCTTCTTCAGCTCAGTATTCACCTCATGCAGAGAATGTACGATGAACTGCGTCGGTGTCTCGATGAAGCTGTCCCGGATAATCCGGTCTGCCGCCTTGTACCAATAGGTCGCATGATCCGTGAGTTTGCGATTGTTGACGATCACCAGCAAATCGAAATCCGAGCGATAGCCCTTCATCGTATGCGGCTCATCGACAAAGGTGCCGCGGGCATAAGAACCGAAGAGGATGATTTTCAGAATGCGTCCGCGCTTCTTGAAGTCGGCCGTGCCTTGGTTCAGCGCATCCTCAAACTCCTCGTGCAGGATCTCGAGCGCACGGGAGAGCTCTCGCTGCTTTCTATGCGGAATATGATCGAGGGAGGATTTCATCATGGGAACGGGGTCTGACTGGCTTCCGATTGTCGCTGCGATCTTGTCGCGCTGGTGGTATCCATGGACCTTATACGCTTCGCAACATTCATCAAATGGCAAAAGTGCTAGTCGACTTTTGGAGGTCGGATGCCGCGGGCACGACCGCCCGTTCGTCATGTCGGCTTTCACAGATGCGATCTCACACGAGTGCTTTGCGTCTCTGAAGAGAGAACAAGCTCTGCGCGCCAGACCGTTCAACCAAACGAACTGACACGAAGGCCAGTGCATCGCCACTCGATGGCTGGAACCAGCTGAATCCTGCTGGGTTAGTCTTCCTGAACATGAGGAGAAAAACGATGTCGGAAACAACACGAGGTTGTAATGTAAAATGTCCGACCGGGATCGCAGAATCGTGTTCTCCAATCAAACCTCCATAGGCTCGCGCTACAGCGTCGACCTCTAGTTGGCTTGGAAATAGCAATTTTCGCTCCTCTACCGTGTCCAGCGGTGTCTGAAGGAAATCACGACAACGTAGAAGACTGGAACAAATAACACGGCCAGAATGGTCGCCGAGATCATGCCGCCGAAAAGGCCTGTGCCGATCGCGTTCTGCGTTTCGGAACTTGCACCTTTGGCGATCACCAGTGGTACGATACCGAGGGTAAACGCCAGCGAGGTCATGACGATTGGGCGCAGACGCAGACGAGAGGCGGTGATGACGGCGTCGAGGAGCGCTTCTCCTTCCTGCTGGCGTCTGCGCGCGAACTCCACGATCAGCACGGCGTTTTTGGCGGATAGGCCGATGAGTGTAATCAGGCCGACCTTGAAGAAGACATCGTTTTCCAGGCCGCGCAGATGTACGGCAATCACAGCGCCGATGATGCCAAGCGGGACGACTAGCATCACTGATAATGGCACCGTCCAACTTTCGTAAAGCGCCGCCAGAACCAGGAAGACGATCAGGAATGAGAACGCCATCAGCATCGGTGCCTGAGCGCCCGACTGCCTCTCCTGAAGCGACTGGCCGGTCCACTCCACAGCGAAACCCTTCGGCAACTCGGCAGCAAGCCGCTCCATCTCCGCCATCGCTCTACCGCTGGACACACCCGCAGCCGCGGACCCGGAAATGCTTGTGGAAGGATATCCGTTATACCGGGTGAATTGCAAAGGCATGGTAGACCAACGTGGCGTAACGATTTCCGAAAGCCGAACCATCTTGCCGGCATCGCTGCGCACATGAAGGTTCAGTACGTCTTCCACCTGCATGCGGCTTGCCGCCTTAGCCTGGACGATGACCTGCTGCAGGCGTCCGTCACGTGGGAAGTCGTTCACGTAGGTTGAGCCGATCGCCCCGGCAAGCGTGTCACTGAGCGTGAGGAAGGAAACGCCAAGGGCACCGGCCTTGGCCCGGTCCACGTCCAATGTAACGCTCGGACCGGTGGGCAATCCATCGACACGAACACTGGTGACCAGCTTGCTCTGTGCTGCAAGCTCTGTCAGCTTTGCCGCAGCCTCGGCAAGCGCCTTCTCGCCGCGATTAGCGCGATCCTGAAGCCGCAAGGCAAAGCCGGAGGTCGTGCCAAGCTCGTCGATCGCCGGGGGCTTGAGGCTCGATATCTCACCTTCACGGGCACCGGCCATTGCTGCGGCCGCAGCGGCCAATTCGGCGTCGATGCTCGTCTTTCGTTCTCCCCAGTCCTTAAGCGTGGTAAACGACATCGCAGTGTTAGGCCCGGAACCCGAAAAGCCAAATCCCATGATTGTCAGATTGTTGGCAATGTCCGGTCTGGTCTTGACGTGCTCCTCGAATAGATCGACTACGGTACGGGTTCGTTCCGCCGTGGCTTCTGCCGGGAGGGTAAAGGACGTCATGAATGACCCTTGATCCTCTTCCGGCACGAACGCCGTAGAGATCGTTCCATAGCCGTAAACGACCGCTGCAACAACCGCGATGTAGACGGCCATCGACCGCCCGGTCCTGCGCACGAGAGCCTCGACGTAGGAGGTATAGCCGGCGGTCAAACGCTCGAAACTCCTATTAAACCAGCTGAAAAGGCCTTTCCGCTGGCGCTGCTCTGCACTGACCGGCTTCAGGATGGTGGCGCAGAGTGCAGGTGTCAGGCTGAGAGCGAGAAAGGCCGAGAACAGGATTGAAACCGCCATAGACACCGTAAACTGCCGATAAATTGCACCGACAGAACCGGACGCCAGACCCATCGGCAGAAAGACCGCCGTCAGAACGAGCGTGATGCCGATAACCGCGCCGGATATTTCGCTCATCGCCTTGCGAGTGGCCTCGAGCGGCGAAAGCCCCTCCTTCGCCATCAAGCGTTCTACGTTTTCAACCACGACAATGGCGTCGTCGACGATAATGCCGATTGCGAGAACCATGCCAAACATCGTCAGCGCATTGATCGAATAGCCGATCGCCAGCATCACCGCGAATGTTCCAAGCAGAGCAATTGGCGCGACGATGGCGGGTATAAGCGTGTAACGAAGATTTTGCAGAAACAGCAGCATGATCAGGAACACCAGGATCATGGCTTCCGCAAGTGTCTGAACCACCTTCTGGATGGAGACCTTTACGAACGGCGCTGTGTCGTAAGAAATCGCATATTCCAGTCCCTGAGGCATCGTAGTGGATAGCTCAGCAAGACGCTCGCGCACACCGGTCGAGGTAGTCACCGCATTGGCGCCAGGCATCATCTGAATGGCAGCGGCCGTCGCGGGCTTGCCACCATCGAGAATGGAAAAGCTCGAACTCTGCGATCCCACCTTGATCGTCGCAACATCGCCGAGCGTTAATTTGGAACCGTCGGGATTGGAGCGGATGATGATCTGTGCGAATTGCTCTGGGGTCTGCAATTGCCCGCTGACATTCAGAGGTACGGTGACTTTCTGACCCGGTACAGTCGGCGCTTCACCGATACGTCCAGGAGCAACCTGAATATTCTGCTGCTGTATGGCCTGCGTCGCTTCAGCCATCGAGATGGAGTGGGCAACGAGACGGATCGGATCGATCCAGATCCGCATCGCGGCTTCGGAGCCAAAGGACTGTACGCGGCCGACGCCATGGACACGCTTCAATTCCGGAGCGATGTTGCGCACGAGATAGTCGTCGAGCGCAAGCGCGTCGAGCGAACCATCCTTAGATTTCAACGATACGATCATCAAGAAGCCGGATGAAGCGGATTCCACCGTCAAGCCCGCGCGGCGAACCTGTTCCGGCAGACGCGATTCCACCGCCTTAAGACGATTCTGAACGTCGACCTGCGCGAGTTCCGGATTGGTGCCCGGCTTGAAGGTGACGGTGATGGTTGTGGAGCCTGAGGAGTCCGCCGAGGAATCGAAATAAAGAATGTTCTTTGCGCTCGAAAGCTCGCGCTCGATCAAGCTTGTGACGCTGTCGTTGATGGTCTGCGGTGTTGCCCCGGTATAGGTGGCGTAGATCGACACGCTCGGCGGAGCGATGACAGGGAACCTCGAAACTGGAAGTTGGGGTATTGAAACAACCCCTGCAATGATGATCAAAATAGCGATAACCCAGGCGAAAACCGGCCTGTTGATGAAAAACTGCGGCATACTGCGTCCGCTCCTTAGCGTTTTTTTTCTGGTGCGGCGTCTGAATAGGGAGAGGTTTCGAGCCTCTGCCCGCTCTCGACACGATCTTGCCCCAGAACGACCACCGTCTCCCCCGCGGCCAGGCCGCCTGTAACGATGTATTGGCCGTCGACGGTCGGTCCGAGCACGACCGTTCGACGCGCGCCAACCCCATCCGCGCCGACGACGATTATCTGTGGCCGGCCAGCCAAATCGCGGATAACCGCCTCTTGGGGAACGCGGATCGCTTCGCCGTAGACCGCGCGCGGCACCAACGCTCGGATGTACATGCCCGGCAGCATCTGTTCATCCGGATTGCTAACGAGAATGCGAATGCCGAGGCTGCCTGTGGCGCTGTCTACCGAAATATCCGAGAATTGAATTTTCCCATCGTAGCTGTAGGGCTTGCCTGCAATGGTCATGATCTTGACCGGCAGTTCGTCCGGATTCTGCGAACCCGCCTCGGCAGCAGTATCGCGCAGAACCTCCAGGCTCATAGCCGACTGACGGACATCGACATAAACCTTGGCGATCTGCTGGATCACGGCAAGCGGCGATGTGCCAGAGGACGACGCAAGTCCGCCCTCGCTCATGAACGACTGACCAATGACCCCGCTGATAGGGCTGCGGATGGTTGCATAGGAGAGTTCGAGCTTTCGGCGGGCCAGAATGGCTTTGGCTTCCGCCACATTTGCCTTGGCTTGGGCAAGCGCCGCAGTGGCGTTGTTGAAGGATTCTGCGCTGGTGATCTCTCGGGCCGACAGCGATTTTGCTCGATCATATTTGATCTGCGCGTTCAACAACTCGGCCTCCGCACGCGCAAGCACAGCTGCTGCTGCATCCACGTCAGCGGAGAATGGCGCAGGGTCGATCTTGAAAAGCGGGGTATTAGCCTCGACGAAAACGCCTTCGGTGTAGAGCTTTTTCTGAATGATGCCGCTAACCTGCGCGCGGATCTCCGCCGTACGGTAGGCAGAAACACGGCCCGGCAGTTCGTCATAGACCGTCACCGTTTCCGGTTGGACTGTCATGACACTGACACGGGCAGGCGCTGCCACCTCTGCATTGTCCTCATTCTTGCTTTTGTCGCTGCAAGAAAGAAGAATGATTGGCAAGCATAAGACGCCAAATCTCCAGAAGCGTGATCTGCACAGCATGAGTGTCCACCGTCCAATTCTTTGACAACCTTTTCGACTGGCGACCGTCTAGAATTTCAGAATCGGTGAGATGTGCAGGCTTTATCGAGATTTCGTGGAGGCCCCAAGACTCGACCAAATTGCCAGACGAGGCGGATCAAAGATCAGCGTCTCGAAACTCCGTGTTGGATTGCACATCGCTTGGCGAGCGCACGAACCAATGCTCAGCACAGCTACTCGGCTTTCTTCGTCTCCATGAAGTCTCCACAATTTCTCCACGAGACCATCAAACCCCGCCGCTAGCGTTAGCGCTTGAGACGTCCTCGAACGCATAGCAGGAGGTCGCGGCGCTCGATTCAATCTGATGGTGAAAATAATGACGCCCCCAGCGGACCGGAAGAACCTAACGCAATACAGCCCTGTTCACGCGCGGCGATGGATCATTCTCATTGCGGTCATGTTAGCGTTTCTACCTGTCGTGCTCGATATGACGATCCTGCACATCGCCGTGCCGTCCTTGACGCTCGCGTTGCAGGCATCCACCACGCAGGTCCTTTGGATCATCGATATTTACTCGCTGCTCATGGCGGGGCTGCTCGTTCCGATGGGAACGCTGGCCGACAGGATCGGCCATAGAAAGATTCTGCTCACAGGGCTGGTAATCTTTGGGATGGCTTCAGTTGTGGCAGCATTTTCGACCGGCCCCTGGATGCTGATAGGTGGACGCATCCTGCTTGCCTGCGGTGCTGCGATGATCATGCCCTGCGTGCTGGGTATCATTCGTCGAACCTTTGAGGACGCTGGTGAGCGTGCCATTGCGCTTGGCCTATGGGGCACTGTCGGTGCTACTGGCGCCGCTATCGGCCCGCTGGTTGGCGGCGCGATGCTGGAGCATTTCTGGTGGGGGTCGGTCTTTCTCATCAATGTTCCAGTGGTCCTGGTCATCATGCCGATCATCGCACTCATCTTGCCAAAAAGGGAATTTGTCTCATCAGGCGAGTGGCAGATAAGCCAGGCGCTGTTGCTAATCGTGGGGATCATCGGCTTGGTGTTTGCCATCAAAAGCGGCTTTGCCGGGAAGCAATCGCTGGTGGTCGTGATTACAGCCGCCCTGATCGGCTTCGCTGCTCTTCTGAGCTTCGTGCGCATCCAGCGGTCTGCCGCAAATCCAATGCTTGATGTGACACTCTTTTCACGCCCGGCGATTGTCACCGGTGTCGCCATGGCGATCGTCACGGCTGGCGCGCTCGCTGGCGTCGAGCTTACCATCGCTCAGGAGCTGCAATTCGTGCTCGGCAAATCACCGCTCCAGGCTGGCCTGTTCATGCTGCCCATCATGGTGGCCGCGGCCACCGGGGGGCCGCTCGCGGGCTTCCTGTCAGCCAAGCTTGGTCTTCGCGTCGTCGCCACCACCTCGCTTGCCGTAGCAGCGGTCTGCCTCGTTATGTTGGCGCAGTCCAATTTTCACCATCAAGGCCTTGTCGTTACGGCCTGCCTCACCATGCTTGGCTTGTCGCTCAGCATCGGCCTGACTGCATCATCGATCGCGATCATGGGCGCGGTCGAAGCCGACAAGGCGGGCGCGGCAGGATCTCTGGAGGCGACAGGATACGAGCTTGGCGCTGGCCTCGGCATCACCTTCTTCGGCGTTGCTCTTTCTGCAATCTACATGGGCGCGATGGCGGTGCCTGCTGGCATCCCCGCGGAGATCGTCGATGCCGCACGCCGCTCCATAGGCGATACCTTAGTCTTGGCCGAGACGCTGCCGGACGACCTCGCAACGGAGCTCGTAGAAGCGGGCAAAAATGCCTTTTCTGCCGCGCATGCGGTGCTGCTGACGGCAGCGGGTACGCTCATTGGCGTCTTAGCAGGCGCCGTTTTCTTTGCCCTCAAAAATGTCGAGGCTGGTGCTTAGTGTGCAGTCGCGTCCTTCGGCCATCTGACCTCTTGAACCACGCATCAAGCTTTTCTGAAATCGATTTTGTTCTTAAGACAAAAAAGACAAAAATAAGGATATCACGATGTCGTCCATCGAAGCTGGAAATATCAATCTCAAATACCCTCTGCCCATCCGCTGTCTACACTGGGCAAGAGCAGTGCTCATCATAGGACTGATCGCGTCCGGCTGGTACATGACGCGGCTGCCAGAAAGTGACATGGCGACTGCCTCGATTCTCTACCCCAATCACAAGCAGTTTGGCATTCTCGTGTGGCTGCTCGCGATCGTTCACCTGACACTGCGCTGGCGTTACGCCAAGATCATGCCGGCTGCGCCAACAACGCTGACCTCGTGGGAGAGAATTCTTTCGCACGCAGTCCACAAACTTCTAATCCTTCTCACTCTTCTCGTTCCAATGCTAGGCTATTCGCTTTCCAGCAGCTTCTCCCAAAGCGACGGCGTGCCCTTTTTCATGATACCCCATCTGCCGGAACTGCTTCCGAAAAACGATAATGCTTTCGTGGTCTTTCAAGCATTGCATCGATACGGCGCTTACACGATTTTGGCACTAATCGGTCTGCACGTTTTGGGAGCCCTCAAGCACAGGCTGATGGACAAAGGCGGCCCATCGGACGTGCTCCCTCGCATGATCTAAACCATCATGTGGGTTGCTCGCTGCATAGACCACCGGACGCGACGTGCGACATCGCTTCCAAGCAAAAGGCACAGGCGGGATCTCGATATCTACGGACAAAAGTCGAGGGCCGCTCTCCGGGCTCCAGCTTCTACGCGCCTTTGCTCGCCGTCGGGGCCTGGAGGAAGCTCAAGATCGATCAGTCTCTCAAGTCGGTCAGGTGCTTCTCGAACCTGAACATGCCCCCATTATCGACATCGGTATCGCTATCGTGATGATCATGGGGGTCCGGATGCCGAGCATTGTAGTATTCAACGATTTTGAACCTGCACTTGTTGACGTAAAAATGAATGTTACGCTTTTCAAAATAACGTGTGTGCGTCGTCCATATGCGGGTTTCAGGAAACCGCCGCTCTATCTCACGCCAAGCCTTTAATCCGATGCCGCGGCTATGCTCGCCCGGTTCTATATAAAAAAAGGGAAGCTCATTCTCATGCGATACAGCGTCTATCGTGACGACAGCACCTCCGACCCACTTATCATCGGCGAGAACACGGAGAACAACCGAACCTTCGGCTTGAAACGAGCGCTCTATGTCCTCATCCGCAGGGATCGTTTCCGTGGCAGATCCCGGTTCACTTGCAAGCGCCATGGAAAAGGCGCGCTGTAATCATTTTTTTTTGAACTGTGGCAGATGTTTACTTTCAGCGACGTCCAGACGCAGAATGTCTGACATGGAAGGTCCGGTCATAAGAAATCTCCTGCCGTTGATCTATGCGATACGACGTCGTGCTAACGCGTCGAGGAGTTTTAGGGCGATTGCCAGGGGCAAGCGAGGGTCGATCATCCGCCCTGCCACCGATACCTCGACGGCATCTCGCCTCGCGTGCCCTTATTCGGTCGCGACTTGCTCTACAGTCGCTCGTAAGCGATCGTTTAATTGCGGACCGGTCGTATGCCATGCAAGAGCCAGCTCAAGGAAAGAGAAGGCAATACAGGCGAGAAGCAGTGTTTTCTCGTTCATGTAGCGTTTGCCGCGAAAAGTCGTAAGCGGGTTTCGTACAGCACCGCGACGAAAAGGGTGCCGTATCACCAGCTCGGATCCCAGCCGGGTGGAGGCTCGTCGGCTTCCCAGTTGACATCGTCCCACGCATCGATCTCGTGATAGAAGTCCCGATCCTCATAGTGATCGGACCAATAGCTATTGATACTGAAGGAAACCGTTGGCACCGCGGGCTCACGCACAACACGGACATAGGCTGGTGCGCGAAGCCTTTGGGAGTCGTGCTCTATTTCAACATAAGCGCCCGATACCCAGCCCCGGCGGCCGGAGACTTCGACATCGCACCAACGGTAACCGTTTGTGCAGCCCAACACGTTCAGAGGTATACCTTGGGGAAGAATACCGATTGAAGGATAGCGCGTGCTTGGACCCGCTCGCATGTTGATTTCGGCAGCGGCATAAGAGCCAGCCTCCGCAGCGGTATTGGTGAAGGTTGCTACGCCAGCAATGGCCGCAGCGAGAATGAGCGCGTTTCGCATCGAAACCTCGTTAGATAACTCAACCGGTAGGAAGCCCGGCGGCTGAGAGCGGAAAATGCTCTCGAGTATGACCAAGCAAGTCCAAATCCAGATTTCGTGGAGAAAACGTAGATAAACGATGGCGGCGGTTTATTTGTAGGCGAAGTATCCTATTATAAAGCCCCAGCGAACGAGAGTAATGAGTTGTCGTGCAGACAACATGAGAACGCCGTGCGGAAAACTCTACCCGTGGGCGTGATCCCGGCACGGGAGTTGCAGTTCGATGCAGAAACCCTTGTTTTTTTTGGGGAGGATTATCGCGTCCCCTTGATGAGCCTGCATGATCGCCTTCACGATGGATAGGCCAAGGCCTGAGCCCCCAGACACGCGGTTCCGAGACACGTCGGCTCTCCAAAATCTCTCGAAGGCGCGGCTGCGGTTCTCGTCTTCAACACCTGGTCCCGTATCCGTGCATCGGAAATAGACATGATCCTTGTCCTGCCAAGTCTCAAGGTAGATCGTGGAGTTCGGAGCATAACGGCGGCAATTGTCAAGAATCGCGACGATTGCCTGCCGTAGCTTGGACTTGTCCGCAACGGTCACAGCCTGATCCAACCGTCGGACCACGAGGCTGCCTGCGCCAGAGAGCTGATCATCCATCGATGTTGCAGCAGCATCAACCTCGGCGGCGAGATCGATCTGAGAATATTGCAAGTCGAGTTGTCCCGCATTGCTGAGAGCCAGGGTGCGCAACTCTTCGACAATGCCGCCAAGGTCTTCGACATGAGCGATAAGACGGGAATACAGCTCTGGGCTCGGCTCGAACGCGCCGTCCAGCAGTCCCTGCAATCTACCTCTCAAAATCGTCAACGGCGTCCGCAATTCGTGAGCGATGGCCGAATTGGAGTATTTCAGCTCTGTCTCAGCTCGTTCCAGCCGCTCCGCCATTAGATTGAAGTCGGCGACGAGCTCGCCAGCTTCACCAAAGCTTCGGCGAGGAAGCACCGCACGCGCGGAAAAATCGCCGTGAGCGATCGTTCTTGCTGCGCTTGCGACCGATTTCAGCGGCTCGGTAACATAGCGCGCGAGGCGCCAACCGACCAAAGATGCGGTCAATATCCCGACCGCTAGCAACAACCCCAACGTTATCGTATCGCCGAGTTGCCATGCGCTCTCGTAATCCGCTTCAGGATATAGCCAGTCGTAAATGAAGAAAAAATAGGCCACCAAACCGGCATAAACGACGACGAATGCCAGCAGCGTGAGCAACACCATCGCCCGTATCAAGCCTGCATTCAGATTAACGCGTTTAGATGTCATCAATTCGATACCCGACGCCTCGAACACCCGTCAGGACGCCCCCTGCCCCAGCAGCGGTCAGCTTGCGTCTGAGATTGCTGACATGACTGTCAACGGTCCGATCCAGCGCCTCACCCTCAGGAAGACACGCGTCAACGAGTTCCGACCGCTCGAATACCCTGTTCGGCGACGCTGCCATATGAGCGAGAATCCGAAACTCGGTACGTGTAAGATCAAGCGTGACCGGCTCCGAGCCGGAATTGACAAGCGCACGGTGCGCTTGAGGATCTACGCTGAGAGGCCCGACGCGTAAGACGTGATCTGGACTGCGACCCGCCACGCGACGTAGCACTGCTTTAGCGCGTGCGACAACCTCGAGGGGATTGAAGGGCTTTACGACATAGTCATCTGCGCCGATGCGCAGAGCTTGCAGCTTGTCCAGATCATCTGCAAGTGCCGTCACCATGATGACAGGCGTATCAGAAACCCGGCGTATGGCAGCGAGCACCTCATACCCATCTTGACGCGGTAATTTTATGTCAAGCACGACCAGATCAGGCCGCAAACGCTGATGATGGCTCAAACCGACAGCACCGTCACCGGCAGTAATCACTCTGAATCCCTCACGCGCAAAATAGGTTTCGATGATGTCTGATATTTCCGGATCGTCTTCTATGACGAGGATGAGGGCGTTGTTCATAACTGATCTCTCGATGCAAAAGGTCTAGAAGCCGGGATCTTGGACACATCGCAGATACTCCATCGCTCCACGATGCGCCTCCCGCGATGACAGCCTCACAATGACTTGCGAGCTTCGTCGTTCGACCGTCAGTTGGACTGACTTACCGAAGAACGTCAACCGCTGATGTTGGCTGTCGGCCCACGCTCCACTCAACGCAAATATTTTCTCGACGCTTTCTCAACAAACCGAGCGCAGTTGCTTCTCTGCCAGCCACGTACCGGCGCTATGTACCGCTTTGCCGGTCGAGCTGACGTTCACGGAGAGCCTTTCGCAGATGAAAAATCCTAACTTCAACAGAGAGCAAAGCCCGCTGTGCCTCAAGGCGGTGTGCTAATGCACGCCTACTGCGACTTCGATGGCACCATCGCTGAGATCGACGTGACAGACGCTGTCCTTGAGCGGTTTGCGAGTGCCGAATGGCGTCATGTCGAGCAAGCATGGGAAGAAGGGCACATCAACGCCCGTCAATGTATGAGCGCACAAGTGGCACTCATACGCGCATCGATGAACGAAATTGACGCATTTTTAGATAGCGTAAAGATCGACCCGGGTTTCCCTGAATTCGTTAATTGGTGCGCGACCAACCTGATCCCGGTTACCGTGGTCAGCGATGGAGTTGATCGCTTTATCCGCCGCATACTGGCCAATCACGGTCTCGATCACCTCGACATTATCGCTAATCGGCTTCGTGTCGAAGACACTGGAGGCCGCTTCAACTTCAGTTTGGATGCACCATTCTCCAGAGCCACCTGCGGGGCCGGCTCGGGCGTGTGCAAATGCGCCGTTGTGCGATCCGATGCCAGGCAGATCTACGTGGGCGACGGGCGCAGCGATTTTTGCGTGTCCTCGAAAGTGGACCTTCTTTTCGCCAAGCACGCGCTGGCTGTGCATTGCACGAGAAATTTCATCCCGTTCGTTCCCTACACGACATTCAAAGATGTTCAGAACCTAGCAGCAGCTCAACTCCAAAACCTCGTCACTTTTCATGACGCAGGCCTCCTCCTCTCCCAAACTGCCTAACCAGGAAAATAAGTATGCATTCTCTCGCCAAGCCGGCTCACGGCCAAGCAAATATCGCATCCGAAAACGATCTTCGCGTGCTAGAGCAAACCTATTGCTCTCACGGCGACACCGTTCATTACACCGATCACCCCAAGTTTTTCGCGGGTTGTGATGGGTCCTTCATGTATGATGAAGCTGGCACCGCATTTCTTGATCTCCAAATGTGGTACTCGGCAGTCAATTTCGGCTACCGCAACCCGCGCCTCAACGCAGCAGCCCACCGGCAGCTGGATACGCTTCCTCAAGTCGCGTCGCAGTATCTCCACCGTGAAAAGGTTGAGCTGGCGACGATGATTGCCCAGGATGCAGAAAGAAAATTTGGCCAGAAGGGTCGTGTGCATTTCAACGTCGGCGGCGCGCAAGCTGTCGAAGATTCGCTGAAGCTCGTTCGAAACTACTCCGTAGGGAAAAGCCTGATGTTCGCCTTTGAGGGCGGCTATCACGGTCGTACGCTCGGCGCTACCTCCATCACTTCGTCTTATCGTTACCGCCGCCGTTACGGACATTTCGGTGAGCGCGCACAGTTCATCGAATTTCCTTATCACTTCCGCGGCCCCAAGGGCATGTCGAAGGAAGAATATGGTCACTATTGCGTCCAGAAGTTCGCTCGTCTGTTCGAGAGCGAGTACAATGGCGTGTGGGATCCCAAGGCCGGTAAGTCAGAATACGCGGCGTTCTACATCGAACCCATTCAGGGAACCGGTGGTTACGTCATCCCGCCGATGAACTTCTTCGTAGAGCTGAAGAAGGTGCTGGATGAGCATGGCATTCTTCTCGTCGTCGATGAAATTCAGATGGGCGTATACCGGACGGGCAAGCTCTGGTCGATCGAGCATTTTGGGGTGTCCCCCGATGTTCTGGTGTTCGGCAAGGCGATAACCAACGGTCTCAACCCGCTTTCTGGCATCTGGGCACGCGAAGAGATGATCAACCCGACGATCTTCCCGCCCGGGTCCACGCACTCGACCTTCGCCAGTAATCCAATGGGAACGGCTGTCGCCCTCGAAACTCTGAAGATGGCTGAAGAAGAGAATTTCGCCGCGAGCGTCACGTTGAAAGGCGCGGCCTTCCTGGATGGCTTACGTCAGCTGCAAAAAAAGCATGCCATCGTCGGCGAAGTGGATGGCCTCGGTCTTGCATTGCGGATGGAGATTTGCCGCGACGACAGTTTTACCCCCGACAAGGCCACACTCGACTGGATGTCCGATGAGGGCATGAAGGGCGATATGATCGTTAACGGACGCAAATATGGTCTGGTGCTCGATGTCGGCGGTTACCACAAGAACGTCATCACATTCGCTCCGAATCTCAACATCTCCTTCGAAGAGATCAATCTTGCGATTGAGTTGCTCGATCAGCTTTTGACGCGCGCTGAACGGAGGTAATCCCGTGGAAACCCTTCTGCTTCATCTCGACGACGCCTTACATCTACAACCGACCTTTGTGGATGCCGCACTTTCGGTGGGCGCGCACGAGGTTGACGAGCGACGCTGTGGAAGCGCCGTTCGGCTTTGGAGCAGGAAAGAGTCGCTCGATCTTCTGAAACCCAGCATCGTACGCTCCGCCCGCCTGCGTTCGTGCCCTAGACTGTGTTTCCTTGGATCGGGCGACTTTCACCACGTCTCGGCGTTATTGATCGCCGAGGCAGCAGAAGCTTTCGACGGACCTTTGACCGTCATCCATATCGACAACCACCCGGATTGGGTGAACTTTCACAATGGTATTCATTGCGGCTCCTGGATCAACGAGCTCGCGAAAGAAGCGAGTGTTCAAAAGGTCATCACGCTCGGTGTCTGCAGCGAAGATTTGCAATCGCCTGAGCGTAAGGGCGCGAACCTCAATAGTCTGGTCAACGGGAAGGTCGAACTTTATCCCTATGATCATCCGCCGAGCCGCGTGAAACGCAGCTATGGCGATTGCGCAAGCTACACCCAGTCGGGCAATCGCCTTGTCTGGTCTACAATGAAGAGGATGGGCTCAACGACATTCAACGAATACCTGCTCTCCAGGATTTTCACCTCCAACGTTTACATCACCATAGACAAAGATTCTCTCGCCCTGGATGAAGCAATCACGAATTGGGATCAAGGCAAGCTGCGTCTTTCAACTATCCTCAGGCTGTTGAACGACATCGCCGAACGGCACCGCATCATCGGAGCGGATGTAATCGGTGATTACTCGACACCCATCTACTCCGGCTCCCTCGTCACGCGGTTGTTGAAGCACGGTGAGATCTTAATTGACCAGCCACTGTGCGCTCCCGACGCCGCAATGACGCGGGACCGCAACACTGTCACCAATCTCACACTTCTAAGGTCTCTTTCGGAGATGATGAAATGACGGACGGGCTCAATAACACGATGCTCGCGCTGATCCTGTTTTGCGTGCTGACAGAGGCTGGCCGCGAAGTCTGCTTCAAACTTGCTTCCGCCAGAAGCGGTCGCAATGCGTACTTGCACCCTTGGACGTTATCCGGGATCGTATTTTGGGGCATGGAACTGGTGGCATGGACATATGTCCTTGCCCACGTCCCGCTGTCCATTGCTTTCCCATTGATGGCCTCAAGTTACGCGGTTGTCAGCGTCGTCAGCGCTTATCTCTTCAAGGAGAAGATTGGTCTCCGGCATTCTATAGGCGTTGCCCTCGTCTCCGGCGGCGTCATTTGCGTGGGAGTATCAGGCCTATGACATTTTCTTTCACCGCCTCACAAACACAGTTTTCCCGACCGATCGCACGCTTAACCAGCGAAGGAAAAGCTCAGACTTTCAACCCTTTGAACGACAAGCTTTCGTTTTTTGAAGAGGGCAAGAACGGCAAGGCAATTCTTCTTGTGCATGGGATGAGCGGCGCGCCTGCCGAGATGAGACTGGTCGCAAGGCAATTCAATCGAATGGGCTACTCCGTGCTTGCCCCCTTGCTCGCTGGACACGGACGCGGCGAGAAGGCGCTGCGTGGTTCACGCTTCGAAGACTGGCTGGAAAGCGTTGCAGTTGCAGCCGACTGGCTTTCAACGCGAAGCGATACGGTCTTCGGTGCGGGCATCTGTGTTGGCGGTAAGCTGACACTACTCGCGTCGCATATGAAATCATCGCCGATCACGTCGGTAGCGCTTTACTCGCCCTGCTTTCATTACGACGGGTGGAACGTCCCGCGCTACTACGCGATCCTGTCGCCGCATATCAGGTGGATCAGGCTGATACCCTTCGTTGATCGCCTTAATTTCAGCGAAACGCCTTCGCTTGGCATCAAGGATGAACGAATGCGGCGCATGATTTCCGGAATGGCGAGTGAAGGCATTCTTAGCCATTTTCCGGGCCGCGGCTTGGTGGAAATGGATCGGCTGGGCCATCACCTCAAAAAGCAATTGTCCGACATTGTTACGCCTTCGCTCATCATCCATTCGACGGAGGATGATCTTAGCGGTCCAGACCACGCTCGCTACATCGCCGCACGACTAGGCGGACCGAAAGCGCTGCATTGGTTGAATGACAGCTATCACATGATCCACGTGGACAAAGAGCATCGCAAAGTAGCCGATCTTTCCACCAGATTTTTCGAGATGAACCATGCTTCTAGAAACGCGATTTGATATCGACCAGGGCCCGAGGTTCAATGCGCAAAATCTCAAATTCGAGATGCATGAGACGCTTGCTACCATAAACAGAGGCGCGTGGGATGCCTGCTTTCAGTCTGACATAGAGCGATACGATTATTTGCTGGCGGTTGAGCAATCGGGACTTGCCGGTTTTGAATGGAGGTATGCGACGGTTACCTACTGTGGAGTGATCGTCGCCGCCGCGCCGGTTTTCCTATGTGATTACCATCTGGAGACAACTCTGGAACGAGGCAGGCTTACTTCGTTGGTTCAAAGCATCCGGACGAAGTTTCCGCCATTCTTGTCTCTCAAACTTGCCTGTATCGGCTCTCCCTGCACGGAATGCGCTATCATCGGCATCCATCCCGCTGTACCTGGTTATAGCGAGGCTGATCTCATATCGCTGCTACTCCGTTGCTCGGAACGGTGGGCGCAGAAATCCGGGTACGGATTGTTTGCACTCAAAGACGTGCCAATGCCTCTTGAGCCCGAGATGTTTGAAACAATTCAGTCGCAGGGCTTCGTTGCCATGTCGAGTTTGCCGACAGCGTGGCTGGCCATCGATTTTCCTGATATCGAGACCTACCTGTCGAGGCTGTCCAACTCGACGCGCAAAGACATGCGCCGTAAATGCCGTTCGGCAACGGAGGTGTCTGTCGAGAAGGTCACAGATCTGGGCGACATGCTACCTCGCTTTCGCGAGCTTTATCACGACACCCGCAACCGAAGCGAATGGCAGTTCGAAGAACTAACCTCCGCATACTTCGCCGGCGTCCTGTCGCGCTTGCCAGAAAATGCGTTCTGCACCGTCTATCGTGTTGGGGACGACATCCTCGCCTTCAACCTGCTTCTACACGACGGTGATCGGCTGATCGACAAGTTCTTCTGCATGGATGCCGAGCGGGGCAGGCATTACAACCTCTATTATCTCAGCTGGTTCGAGAACTTGCGCTTCTGCCTTACGCATGGACTGAAAATATATCAAAGCGGCCAGGCATACTACCAGAACAAGCTGCGGCTTGGCAGCAAACTCACCATGAACTCGATGTTCTTCAAGCACCAAAATCGAGCTCTGCATACGCTATTGAGCTGGAGTGCGCCGTTCTTCGGCGACAGCGGACTGGAAAAGCAATGAAGGATTTTCATACGCTGTGGCTATCAATCCCGCTGTTGAACACGCTGCAGCAAATTTTTCTCAAGCAGAGCGCTGATGGTCTGCCAGGCGACTTTGGTATCCACTGGATCATGTCGCTCGTCTCTTCACCCTGGTTTATCCTCGCCATCACCGCCGAGATTGCCTGTTTTATTTTGTGGATGCGCGTGCTTGCAACGACCGACTTGTCGAAGGCATTTACTCTCTCAGCCATCAGCTATGTTTTTGTGCTTGCAAGCGCATGGTTGTTCTACGCCGAGCCGATCTCCACCCTCCAATTGAGCGGTAGTGGCTTGATCATCCTTGGAGCCTGGTGCGTATCAACGGCGCCGGCGGAACGTGGCGCATCGGCGCCCTCGACCAAATCTGCACAGTGACTGCGCGAAATCTTATGCCGGCGATGATTTTGAAAGCCAAAATGCTTTCCAACGCATCAATCGGACGAACGACTTCGCCAAAAATAGGGGTGACGGCAATTGTATTGGGTTTCGTATGCCTCATGGTTCAGAGATGAGTAGGATGCAGTTCGAACCTTTCAAGCAAGCACCCACGGCCTGCGGTTTTATGCTGAAATCGCAGCACTGGATCCTCGTCGCTATGATTCTTTCGTCCTGTCAGCAAGGATCGCTGAACCTCTCAGACATGGCTCCGACGGCATTGCTGGCGCAACCCCAAAGCCCTGCAGTGTGGATTGCGGAACCAAGGAAACCGGAATGGTGGAAAGCACTGAACGACAAGCAACTCGACGCGATCGTGTCGCGCGTTCAGCAATCGAATTTAACTCTCGCCCAAGCACGTGAGCGCAGAGCCGCCGCCTCGGCAATGGAGCGCAGCGCATCTTCCGCTTACCTACCCAATCTCGCGCTCTCAGGGTCTGCAACCGGATCGACGGGCAAGATCAAGATTGACGACATCTCCCGCCGTCCCGCCCAGATCAATTTAGAGACTGGATGGGAAATCGCTCTTTTTGGTCAGAACGAATTGACCCAGAAAGCTGCTTCCTTGGAAGGCAACATGGCTGCGGCAGATGTCGATGCTGCAAAGCTGTCTGTCACGGCGGAGGCCGCAATCAGCTATGTTCGATTGCGAGCACTGCAACAGCAACGCGGCAATCTCAATGGTCTCTCCTCGGCCTACGCGAAATCTAAAAATGTCGCTGCCGTCCGCTCAACGAGTGGGCTCGGAACCAGTCTCGAGACGGAGGTCGCTACTGACGAGAGCAGAGCGATCGAACAACAGAAACATGTCCTCGACAACGCAATAGCCGGGGAAATGCAGCGGATTGCTATTCTTCAGGGTTTGCCAGATGGCGATGGCGCTCTCGCGGCAAAAGCGTCTCAACCCCTTCCCACCAGAGCTTTCGTCGCACAAGTTCCCGCTGAAGTGCTTCGACAACGACCTGACGTTCGACGAGCCGAATGGAACGTATTGAAGGCAGGAGCTGACGTGGGGCTAGCGACTGCCGATCTTTATCCAAAGCTTCAACTCTCTGGGATGATTGGGTTTGGATCACCGGTTTCCGGGTCTCTTTTTGGCGTCATTGGCGGACCCTCGTTGCAGATACCCATTTTCGACTACGGTAAGAGACACGACATCGTCGAGGCAAGAAAAGCGCAAATGCGAGAAGCGATTTCAGCATACCACCAGGCAATTCTGGTCGCTCACGGCGAAGCCTTATCCGCCTTGCGCGCCCTTTCCGTTGCGCGACAGGAAACGCTTCGTGCGAACGCTGCGCACGCCACTGCCAAGAAGTCTGTTGCCGCCGCTGAGCTTCTGGCTCGCCAGGGTTTGTCGGATCAATCAGTTCTTGCGGCGCGCCAAATCCACGCCGCGGAGACAAGACGCCTCCTGATAGAGGCGATCAAAGATGAGGCTGAAGCGTTGGTCGCACTGGCGCGAGCCACGGGAGGAAATCTGACCTCAGCCGCCCGAGGCGCGACGAACAACTCTGATTCGCAACCAAAGAGCCGGTCATGACGATATCCATCGCTCGTAAGACGTTGCTTCACGAGTGGCGCCGGTTTCTGCCCGCGACGATCGCGATTGCATTTTCAGGGGTTCTGATGACGGTTCAGGGTGCGTTGTTGCTGGGCATCGTCGGCGCCAATGGCCTTTACGTCACGCAATCCACGGCGGCGTACTGGGTAGGCTTTCCCGGTACGCAGAGCGTTGACCTCGGACGAGCGATCCCAGCAAGTGTCGCGACAAGTCTCTACGCCCAGCCTGCAATTTCGCATGTCGAGCCGGTCCTTTTTGGGTCCGGTGACTGGAGAGGGATCAACGGCGGTGGCGG
The DNA here is from genome assembly GCF_913777885.1 of uncultured Agrobacterium sp. Classification (NCBI taxonomy): domain Bacteria; kingdom Pseudomonadati; phylum Pseudomonadota; class Alphaproteobacteria; order Hyphomicrobiales; family Rhizobiaceae; genus Agrobacterium; species uncultured Agrobacterium sp. The sequence goes on from NZ_CAJYTV010000013.1 coordinate 36,908, forward strand.
TGTGAGCGTCACTGTCCTCGGTATCGAAACGGCAAATAATAGCGAAGCGCTCGCGCGCATTATTCCGCAGACGCTTCGCAACGAATTGAACGAACCAGGTACCGTTCTCGTCGACATTGCAGACGCATCAAAACTGTCGACAAAAAAGGGCGGCGTCGCGGAAGTTAACGGGCGTGCAGTCCGCATCGTCGGTTATATCGATGGGCTGCGAGGCCTCGGAGGTGTCAACGTTGTTACGTCTCAGGAAACGGCGCGCAATCTTGATCATAGCCTCCCTAGTGACGGCGGCGCGACTTACTTCCTCTATGACCTCAAAACAGGCGCGAACGGCCCTGCCGTTCAAGCACGTTTGAACAGTGCAACCGATATCCGTCGCTTCGAGGTATGGTCCGCGCAAGAGCTCGCCTCAATGACAACGATGTATATGCTGCTTGATTCAGGCGCGGGCATCGCCTTCATCTTTGCAACATTGATCGCCGTGATGATCGGTGCTGTTATTACAAGCCAGACCTTGATGGGAGCGGTAGCAGGAACTGTTCCGCAATACGCGACGCTGAGAGCGCTCGGGGTACCTTTCGACCGGTTGAGGATCATCGTCGTCGAGCAGGCCGGGTGGGTCGCGTTCTTCGGCTTCGTCATCAGCCTTATTCTGAGCGCCGCAATCGCCTTGGCGGCAGAGATCTACCGTGTCCCGTTCGACTTGCGTTTCAGCATTGTAGCCGCGGCCTCGACGGTTGTGCTTCTGGTTGCAGCGGTCGCCTGTCTACTGGCGATACACCGCCTTCGGGATACAGATCCCGCCATGCTCTTGAGGTAAGCCATGCTGCCTGTCCTCAGCGCACGCCATCTTTGCAAGTCTTTCACCATCCACAATATCCGCATGCAGGCGCTGTCAGATGTTTCGGTGGATATTTTCGCCAGCGAGTTTACGCTGATGATCGGCCCCTCTGGCTGCGGCAAGAGTACTCTTCTTTCGATCCTCAGCGGAATGACGAAAGCGGATGCCGGCTCGGTAAGCTCTGGCAGCCTCACGCTTTCCTCATTGAGCGACAAAGAACGAGACGAGTTTCGCTTGAAGAATTGCGGATTTGTCTTTCAGGGCTTCAACCTTTTTCCAGGGCTGAGCGCTGTCGAGCAGGTGCAGGTCCCCTTGGACTATATGTCGGTCCCTTCATCGGTGGCTCGCGAGCGCGCGGTTGAGGCGTTAGCCAGTGTGGGGCTATCGAAGAAAAGCCATCTTCGACCAGCGGAGATGTCCGGCGGCGAAAAGCAGCGCGTAGCGATTGCCAGAGCTATCGTCAAAAGGCCCGCAATCTTGTTCGCCGATGAACCGACAAGCGCTCTGGATAGTGAAAATGGTCGCAACATCGTCGCGATACTTCAGGATATCGCGAAAGAGTCTGGCTCGGCCGTGCTGTGCGTTTCTCACGATATGCGTCTGGTAAAACAGGCTGATCGGGTCCTCCAGATGGAGGACGGACGATTGCTAAGAGATGTACGTCCGGTCTCCGGCAAAAGCACCACAGGATCTTGAGGATATGAAGTTTCTACCCCGAGTTAAACGTCCCACCGTGACAACAATTTCCGCTGGCTTGATTGGTGGTGCGCTTCTCTATTTCACCGCGCTCTCTCCGAGCGCTGAGGAAGATGCTGACAGGCCAGAGCTTGCGGGACCACCCATCATGGCTGCCGCACGGGGTGTGGTGGATATTCCCGGAGGCCTATTAAGGGTCACTTCCCCCAGAGATGGGTCGGTTGCGTCCCTCTTGGTGCACGAAGGCGATCAGGTCAAGGCGGGTGACATCCTGGCGACACTGGACTCCGAACAGGAGTCACTATCAGCCAAGATCGCCGCGGAAGAGGCGGTGCAGGCGCAGGAGCAATACAAGCTGCTGCAAATGAAGATGAAGAACCTGTCACGCCAGGCGGATCGGGTTAAACGCGCTGCTGCCGGCAATGCTGTCTCAGACCAAGCTCTCGATGATGCGATATCGGCGCGAGACAGCCTCGGCTCTGAACACAAAGTCGCGGCGTCCATTCTCGCGGCTTCGCAAATGCGGCGCGATATGGCGAACCGCGAAGTCGAGATCAGGACGATTAGGGCTCCCGTCGACGGCTTCATTATTCGGCAAGGCGTTAAAGTTGGCGAGTTTGCCGCTGCAAACGGGGCGACAGAGATGTTTACAATCTTGCCGGAAGGTCAAAAGATCATAAGGGCGGAGATTCCCGAACAGTTTCTCGACAGCGTAAAACCGGGACTGCCGGTTGAAGTCCTTGCCGAAGACAGATCAGGTCAATCATATGAAGGCCGTATCAGCCGTATCTCTCCGGTGTTGATGCAGTCGAACGGAATGCCTGGGGAACGCAACGACATCCGTACCGCAAGCTCTACCATATTGGTAAGTCGCGATGCTCCTTTCCGGGTTGGTCAAAGGGTGATTATACGCGTTTATAAGTGACTTGTATTCCTCGAAAGTTGAGCGTTCGGTACGCTTATTTCCCGCCTGGCTGCGCCCCCAACTAACGACAACCAGCGAGACCTCACGCGCATTCCGGCTGGGTCTGCACGCTTTCTGCACGATAACTCAACATAGCTGTGATGTCTGGGGCGGCAGCGGCTGGGGCATGTTGACGTTCGTCGCCTGCCGTTATGCGTGGCACGCTCACGTACAACTATTCAACGCTTTACGCGGGCGCCCCCGTGCAGGCGATCCTAGACAATGAGACGAGATCATGCACGAGCCAGACCAAGATTTTGCAGACTATGAAACGTCGGCGCAGTTGCACACCCCATGGAGGCGGGTGATTGCGCTGTTTCGCCCGCACCGTGGGGCCCTCCTGATTGTTCTGGGGCTAATTGCAATTGCAGGTATCGCAGGCGCAACAACTCCCTTCATGATGCGCGCCATCATCGACAATGCGCTCCCTGCTCGCGATGCCACACTGCTCATCTGGCTCTGCCTAGGCCTGATCGGCGTTGCGGTTCTCGCCGCCATCACCGGTGTCCTTCAGGCCTATGTATCGACGCACATCGGCCAGCAGCTCATGCATGAGCTCCGTGTCACTCTTTATGAACATCTCCAGTCACTATCGCTCGCCTTCTTTGCGACAGCACGGACGGGAGAAGTTCAATCGCGCATGTCGAGCGATATTGCGGGCTTGCAATCGCTGTTTACGACGACAGCGACTGATGTCGCTCGAAATGTGAGCGTCGTGCTCACGACTATCGTGGCCATGGTCCTGCTTGACTGGCGTCTTGCGCTTGCCTCGCTTGCATTCATGCCCGTGTTGTTATGGCTGAACAATCGCGTGGCAGCGCTGCGCGAACGACTGACTTTCGAGCAGCAGGAGCGAATTGCCGATATGTCTGCGACGGTCACGGAGTCCCTTTCCGCCGGAGGCTTTATCCTTGCTCGCACAATGGGTCGGGCGCGGCATCTCGTTCGACTTTTTCGCGAAACCTCATCCGATGTCGCGCGTCTGGAGCTCAAATCCCATACCGCCGGCCAGTGGGAAGTCGCCATAATCATGTTCGCGCTCGACATTCTTCCCGCCGTGACCTTTCTGATAGGCGGCCTGATGCTCGCTCAAGGATTCGGCGTTTCGACCGGAACGTTGGTCGCACTGATCGCGCTACAGGAGCAGTTGCTGTGGCCAATGCTCGAATTGTTCGAAGCGCGTGTCGAGCTGCGTAAGGCTAGAGCGCTGTTAACCCGCGTCTTTGGTTATCTCGATACAAAACCCACACTGGTCGAACCTGCGAAGCCAGCCGTTGTCGATGTCACGAGCATTCGCGGTGAGATCGTCTTTGATAACGTCTCCTTCTCCTACCCTGCGACAGGCCGACCAACGCTTGATCGCATAAATTTGCGCATCGACGCCGGCAAGCATACGGCCATCGTTGGTTCGACGGGATCAGGAAAGAGCACATTGGGCTATCTTCTCGCACGCCTGTACGATCCGGACAGCGGTAGAGTGACGCTCGATGACATCGATATCAAGGACTTCAGCTTTGAATCACTCTCGCATATACTAGGTGTTGTTACGCAGGATCCATTTCTGCTCAATGCCAGCATTGAAGAGAACCTTCGCTTCGCCAAGGCCGATGCATCCTTTAATGAAATAGAACAGGCCTTGGCGTTGGCGCAGTTGAGCGAAAAAGTCTCGCAGCTTCCGAAGGGCATACTCACTGAGGTAGGTGAACGCGGTTACCAGTTTTCCGGCGGTGAGCGGCAGAGGCTGTCGCTCGCCCGCACCATCCTTCGCAACCCAAGGGTGCTTCTACTTGACGAGGCGACCAGCGCGCTTGATCCGGAAACCGAAAACGCATTGTCCGCCGCACTGGCGGCCAGCCGGGATCGGACCGTAGTTTCGATCGCTCATCGTCTGTCGACCGTCCGTCACGCCGACCAGATCGTCGTGCTTGTAGAAGGACGCATTGTAGAAACTGGAACACACGATCAGCTGCTAAATGCGGGTGGCCGCTACCGCAAGCTGGCGACGATTGGCTAGCGCCGACAACGACTGTTTCAACACAGGACTTGTAAATGATGCCGACATTACAAATGTGCACAGCACTGTTGCAGTGAACTAGCGAACAACGGCTGCAGACTTGGAACCTGCAGCCGTCTTGCATACGCTGCGGCTTCAGTCGCCCGGAACTTGACATCTGACACGCTTTCTCGACGCGTCTTTATTGATGTGGCGGCAGCGGCCATCATCTCTTTGAACTCACTCAGAGCAACGCCATCAGCACGCATTACCGAGAGGATCATCGGATCCCTGTACATCTCAGCGAGGGTCATTTCTCCTGTCGTAATGGTCATAACAGTCTCCTTCCGACGAGTTCCAAATCCAGAAAGCGGTCCGTCACTTGACGATCTCGCCACATGGTGTTACCGGTAAGTAACAAATGCATAGTTACCGACCAGTCACACCCCTGTCAACCGTGCTTCAGGATAAAAACTAAATCTCATGAAATCCCTCAAATCTGATCGCTTACCGGAAGAGAAAATCCCACCTCGCGACAGGATTGTCTCGACGGCCTGTCAACTGTTTCGCGAACATGGGATACGCGGGATTGGCGTCGATGCCATTGCAGAGGCCGCGGCCACAAATAAGATGACCTTGTATCGACATTTCGGCTCCAAGGACGATCTAGTATGCGAAGCGCTCAAGCACAGTTCTCAAGCGCTCGATAAGGCTTGGGAAGATCTTGAGGCAGAGAACCCTGGCGACCCTAGAGCTCAGCTTGCGGCGTGGGTGGAAGCACGCGCTCACTGTCTGTCGAATGAGCCCTATGGATGCGATCTGGCTAATGCCGCCGTGGAGTTAAAGGAGCAGGGTCACCCGGCACACGCGGTTATAGAATCCCTGAAGATGCAACAGCATTCCCGTCTTGCCGACCTTTGTCGTTCGACGGGTGTCAGCGATCCGGAACTTTTGGCTGACACGCTTGCCATGCTTTTGGAAGGCGCGCGCGTCAGCAAGCTTGCAACCGGAAACGAAGGCCCCTCCATGCGGTTCACACGTGCGTGTGAAGTAGCGATGGCCTCGTTCGGCATCGCTTCCAAGGCTTCCTCCTGAGTTCAGCGAAATCGCGAGGAAGCAGGATCGAGACCACCGAGATCGTCCGTTGATCGATGCTTGAGATCACTGCTCTCGATTGGCGAGACTACCAGCACGTGGCAACATTCCGCCCCTCGGTAGCACGGCCTTTCTTCGAAATGATCAGAACCGAGAGCGGGAAATATCACGACATGATCAGACCGCCATCGACGTTGATGGTCTGACCCGTGATATAGGCAGCATCCTCCGAGGCCAGGAACGCCACCAAGGCCGCTACTTCTGCCGGTGTGCCGGCGCGGCGCATTGGAATGTTAGCGACCCATTCGGACATCAGTTCGCCTGGCTTATAGTCCCCAAGCATTTTGCCCCAGACGCGATCGTTGTAATCCCACATTTCCGTGTGGATGATGCCAGGGCATATAGCGTTGACGGTGATACCTTCCGGGGCAAGCTCTTTGGCGAGGCTTTGGGTAAGGCCAACAACACCGAACTTCGATGCTGCATAGTGTGGCGTGTAGATGAAGCCTTGGCGAGCCTGACCGGAGGCGGTGTTGATGAGGCAGCCTCTCGTTCCACTCTGGCGAAAACGGCGGATAGCTTCCTGGCAGCAGAGAAACGCGCCCTTGGTATTGACCTCCATATTGAGGTCCCACTGATCCTCACTCAGATCCTCGACTTTGGAAATGGTGATGACGCCTGCATTTTGGACAGAGACGGAAAGAGCACCAATCGCGGACTCCGCCGCGTCGTAGGCCTCGCGAACAGCTGCGAAATCACGCACATCAAGCGTGACGCCAAAGATTTGAGCGCCGGTTTCGTCGGCAAGCTTCGCTGCGATATCCGCAGTGTCCTTTTCTACAGCAGCGATCGCAACCTTTGCTCCTTCTTCAGCGAAGCGACGAGCGATGCCGTAACCGATACCTTTATTGCCGCCGCTGACAAAGACGGACTGACCTTCGAAACGTTTCATCTCTCCTCCTCAGGAAACTTGGAACTTGCTACAAGCCGACCAGACGTTCGGCGGTGAATTTGTCGGTGACTAGAACATCGATGACGCCGGTTCTAAGAGCGCCGGCAATGGCCTCGGTTTTCTTTGCCCCACCCGCCAACGCGATCACACGGTCGACATTGGCGAGGTTCTCCAGGGGTAATCCGATGACCCGGTCGTCTAGCGGCGTTTTGACCGGTGTGCCGTCCTTGTCGAAGAAACGCAGCGAAATATCGCCAACAGCGCCCGCTTGCGACAGGTCTGCCAGTTCCTTGTCGGAAAATATGTTGCCGGAGCGCGCAAGAAGTTCTGACGGCTCGACTGCGCCGACGCCGACGATTGCAAGCGTGATCGAGCCGAAGAGATCGATCGTATCGCGCACGAAAGGATCAGACAGCATCAAGAGCTTCGCTTCGCGGGAACTTGCTACACCCGGGACAGCCAGAAGCTTGGGGTCGGCCTCCGTTAGCCGCGCAAGGCGAGTGGTAATCTGCGTTGCGTGGGTCTGTACCGATGGATCGCCCATCCCGCCAAGTGTCTGGACAATGTATTTGGCCTTCGCACCTTTCAGCGGATGGATATTTTCGACCATTTTGAAAATGGTCTGGCTCCAACTGGACACTCCGATGATTTCATTTTGTGAAAGGGTGACTTCGAGAAAATGCGCTGCCGCTTCGCCGATCCTCGCCATGATCGCCCCGTCACGGTCCTCGCTGCAATCCACGACGATGACTTCGGGCAAATCGAAACGTTCTCGAAGCTTTGTTTCCAGCTCACTGAAGGTTCCGACAGGCGGGATGATGCTGGTGCGCACAATGCCTTCCGCCTCTGCGCGCTTCAACATGCGTGAAACAGTCGCCTGCGACAAGTGAAGATGTTCGGCAATCTCGGCCTGGCGCTTATGCTCGCTATAATACATCTGCGCGACACGCGAGATCAGACGAAGTTCGTTTATCCTACCCATGGCACCCCCAATGAATTTTTATTCACTTGTAGCGGACGGGATTCTCAAGGTCGAGCGGGCAATGGCATCCTTCCACGTGGCGAGGTTGTCATTTTTGTTGGAAGTGACCGGGGTAATCTTTGTGCCGCTGGCATTGAGGCTGGCGACCGTCTGGAGGTCAGGCCACAAACCGAGCGCAAGCCCTGCGAGGTAGGCGGCACCCAGGGCAGAGGCTTCCGGCGCATCGCGCTGAATAATGGGATGATCCAGCATATCGGCCACGCATTGCATCAGAAAGCGGCTCTGGCTCGGACCGCCATCAACGAACAGACGGCCGAAACCTGTGGGAGACTGTGCACCCATCGCGGCGAAGACGTCGTGGACTTGAAAAGCGATGGAATCGGTTACGGCGCGCGCCATTTGTGCGCGGCTTGTGGAGAAATTGATCTGGGAGAACAAAGCGCGGCAATCGGAATCCCAGTAAGGTGCGCCGAGGCCGACAAAGGCGGGCACGAAACCAGGGCCGCCCGGAGCGGCCGTCGAGGCCAGTTCCACCAGTGCGGCGACATCCGGTAGCCCGAGGATGTCGACCATCCATGGTAGCGAGGAGGCGGAGACCAGAATATTGCCCTCGAATGCGAATGTGGGCTTGCCGCCAAGCCGCCACGCAACAGTCGTGGTAATGCCTCGCTCCGGCGCGATGAAGTGCGGCAAGGTCGTCATGACCGAGGAGCCCGTACCGAAGGTCACTTTGCCGTCACCGGGATCAAATGCGCCGTGGCCAAAGAGTGCAGCATGGCTGTCTCCGATCGCCGCCAGAATAGGCGTCCCGTCCTTAATGCCGGGCACGCTTTTGGTGACGCCAAAATCTCCACTGCTATCGCGAACGTCTGGGAGAGCATCCATATCGATGCCGAAAAGCGTGCAGAGCTCAGCACTCCAGACCTGTCGGTTGAGATCAAGGGCCTGGCTGCGAGCTGCGTTCGAGGCGTCGCAGGCGTGAACTTGGCCGCCGGTCAAGCAGTTGATCAACCAGCTATCAACCGTGCCAAGCCTGACCTTGCGGCCTTTGGGCGCGCGGTCCAGCAGCCATCGCATTTTCGCGCCGGGAAACATCGGGTCGATGGGCAGGCCCGTCAGCGTCATGACACGTTCGGCATGGCCACTCTGGATGAGGTCTGCGCACGTGGGCGCGGTGCGGCGGCACTGCCAACTCAAGACCGGTCCAAGTGGCTCACCTGTCTCGGCGTCCCAGACTGTCACGGATTCGCGTTGATTGGAGATAGCGATAGCCTCGACGCAAACAGGCTCCGGCGCGGCTTTGAGGCAGATATCAATGGCCTCTAAAACGGAAGACCAGATGCGTTTCGGGTCTTGCTCCACCCAGCCCGGCTGTGGATAAGCAATACCGACGGGGCACGAGCCTCTGGCAAGAATCTTTCCGTCTTCCGAAACCAGGATGGCTTTGGAGTTTGTCGTACCCTGATCGACGGACAAAATGGCGCGCATCGCTGTGCTTTCTTCCCGGCGGAAATTCATGACGCGTGATACTAGCCGGGATTTTCAGGCAATCGAAGCGCCACGCAGGTGAAGGCAGGATGCCGCCCACGCCATTAACGAGACGTGAGCGGCAGGGAGGAGACTTATTTTCTCTTGATCAGCGCCTCAGCGGCTTCGGCAATTGCATGTGGCGCCATCCCGAACTCATCGAGCAGCCATTCAGCAGGGCCCGTATGGGCAAAGACACCGGGAACGCCGAGGCGTTTCATGGGAACCGGTGCCTGCTCCACAACCACTTCGGCGATGGCCGAACCCAGCCCCCCATAGATCGAGTGTTCTTCCGCCGTCAGGATCGCGCCTGTTTGTGTTGCCGCCGCGACGATCGCCGCTTCATCGATCGGTCGCACGGTTGCCATGTTCAACACGCGCGCTTTGATGCCTCGTGCTGCCAGGATGTCTGCGGCCTTGACCATGCGGTGGGTCAAGGTGCCGTTAGCGATCAAAGTCAAATCCGTGCCGTCGCGCAGGAGATTGGCTTTGCCGAGTTCGAAGACATGCCCTTCCGGCAGCAGATCCGGCACGCCGACACGCGAAAGGCGCAGGAAGCAAGGGCCCGCATACTCAGCGGCCCATTTCACTGCGGCGGCAGTTTCGATGCGATCGCAAGGCGCAATCACCGGCAGATTCGGCAAAACACGCGTCCACGCAAAATCCTCGATGGAGTGGTGGGTCGGTCCAAGCTCGCCGTAAGCCATGCCCGACGAAATGCCGACAAGTTTCACATTGGCATTGGAATAGGCAAGGTCTGCCTTGATCTGCTCCAGAGCGCGGCCTGTCAAGAAGCAGGACGCGCCGCAGACGAAGGGCAACTGGCCGCCATTTGCAAGACCAGCACCGACGCCGACCATGTTCTGTTCGGCAATGCCGACATTGATCAGACGTTCTGGAAACTTTGCCTTGAAGCCGCCGAGCTTTGACGAGCCGACCGAGTCATTGCACACGGCGACAACGCGCGCGTCGTTGGCGGCAAGCATCTCAATTGTCTCGGCGAAGGCATCGCGGCAGTCATAGAGTTTGGGGGCAGATACTGGCGCGTTCATTATAGTGCCTCCGAAAGTTCTCTGACGGCGATGTCGTATTGTTCTTTGCTCGGCACCTTGTGGTGCCAATCCACCTTGTCCTGCATGAAGGATATGCCATGACCCTTGTTGGTATGGGCCACGATGCAGTGCGGGCGATCGCTACGGTGTTCGAGTGCGGGAACGACCTCACCCATCTCGTTACCGTTGATTTCAGAGACGTCCCACCCGAATGCTTCCAGCTTGGGTCGAAGCGGGGCAATATCGTTGGTGTCAGAGAGTGCCGCACCCTGCTGGAAGCGATTGTGATCGATGATCAACGTCAGATTATCGAGACCAAACTGGGCGCCAGCCATGATCGCTTCCCAGTTGGAGCCTTCCTGCATCTCGCCGTCGCCCGTCATCACATAGGTGTGGTAATCGGCACCAGAAAGCTTGGCAGCTTTGGCCATTCCGACCGCGACCGGTAGGCCATGACCAAGTGGCCCAGTGTTGGTCTCGACGCCCGGCACCTTATTGCAGTTGGGATGGCCGTTCAGGCGTGAATTTGGCTGCAGGAAGGTTGAGATTTCATCTTCCGGAATAAAGCCGCGCTTGGCGAGCGTGACATAAAGCGCGCAGGCCGTATGTCCCTTTGATAGGACGAAGCGGTCGCGCGCCGGGTTCTTCGGATCATCCGGCCAAACGCGCAGGACGCGGAAGTACAGTGCCGTCATGATATCGATGGCAGACATTTCGCCACCCACATGACCTGCACCGGCTTCGAAAACGGCTTGCACATCGCGCAGGCGGATCTGGCGCGCTACGCGCTCTAGTTCTTTCGGCTCCATGAATTCCTCATCAAGATGCACGCATGAATATTTATACAGATGGCTATATAATTGCATAAGAGGCCAAAGTGTCAAGTTGCAAAAACAGAAGGCGCGCAGATTTCATTTAGCCGGATGCCTGTATCGACGCTATTGACAAGCATCCAAAAACTGAATTATGAATTTTACGTCGATTGTGAATATTTATTCTCATCGGTTTAAAAGTTCTGACGAATGACCAGTGGGAGGAGCCATGACCGTGTTGGAGCGCAAGGACGCGAACGTCCAGATCAAAAATCCGCTCGCCTGGCTGAGTGGCGCCACGGGACCTCTCGTCGGTCTGCTGCTTCTATGTGTGTTTCTCTCTTTCGCCAGCGATAATTTCCTGTCGCTGCGCAACGGCTTGAACATCCTCGATCAAATCACCGTTCTTGGCATCATGGCTGTCGGCATGACATTCGTCATTCTGCTCGGCGGCATCGATCTGTCGGTAGGATCGGTTCTTGCCCTGTCGATGATGATCATGGGATGGACGGCAAATGTGGCCGGGATGCCGATGGGAGCCGCCATCGTGCTGGCTTTGCTGGCATCTGGCGTTTGCGGGCTTGTTGTCGGCATACTCGTAACCGTGTTTCGCGTGCCCGCATTCATCGCCACGCTTGCCATGATGTCGGTTGCGCGTGGTCTTGCCAACATGATCACCGACGGCCAGCAGATCGTTGGTTTTCCTGATTGGTTCATGATGCTCGCGATTGATCGGCATTTCGGCGTGCTGACCGCGACCGTGCTTCTGATGCTGGTTGTCGTCGCCGTTTCCTGGGCATTTTTGCGCTATCGTGCCGAAGGTCGCACTGTCTATGCCGTCGGCGGCAATGCCGAAGTGGCACGCCTGGCAGGCATCAATGTTCAACTAGTGACTATCGGCGTCTATGTCGTTTGCGCCGTTCTCGCAGGTCTTGCCGGTATCGTTCTCGCCGCGCGCCTTGACTCCGTCCAGCCGTCCAGCGGCTTCGGATACGAACTTGATACGATTGCAGCGGTCGTCATTGGCGGCACATCCCTTTCAGGCGGCGCCGGCGGCATCGGCGGCACGCTTATCGGCGTCCTCATCATCGGCGTACTGCGCAACGGCCTCAACCTTCTCAACGTCTCGCCTTTCCTTCAGCAGGTCATCATCGGTGTCGTCATCGTTCTGGCCGTCGGTGCAGAGACCCTGCGCCGTAGAAGAGGCTGACCTTCAAGTTCAGGCGGGGATCAACTCCGCCCTCAACAGACCATCTCCCTTCCTGGAGGGAGAGGAAACCGGCCCGAGGGGAGGAGGCAAAGTCTCCCGAAAGCCATCACCAAAACCGGAGGAAAACAACATGAAACTGTCTCGTATTCTGCTTGCGTCCGCAGCACTTGCCCTCTCACTCGGTCCCGCCAATGCTGCCGAAGTTAAGAAAATCGGCCTTGCTGTCGCAAATCTTCAGGCAAACTTCTTCAACCAGATCAAGCAGTCGGTGGAAGCAGAAGCCAAGACGCGCGGCATCACGGTCGTGACAGTTGACGCCAAGGGTGATGGCCCGACGCAGGTCAACCAGATCCAGGACCTTCTGACCCAGAACATCGATGCGCTGATCTACATCCCTGCCGGTGCTGCTGCCGCGACCGTTCCGGTAAAGCTTGCAAAGGCGGCCGGCGTGCCGGTCATCAACGTTGACCGCAATGCAGACGGTGCGCCCGGCGATACGTTCCTGGCGACTGATTCTGTCGCATCTGCAAAGTCGGTCTGCGACTACATCATCAAGCAGGCTGGCGGTAAGGGCAAGATGGTCATCATTCACGGCCAGAAAGGCACGACGCCTGAAGTGGATCGCACCAAGGGCTGCATGGAATCCGTCAAGGCGAACCCAGATGTGAAAGTCGTTGCTGAGCAGTGGTCCAACATGTGGAGCCAGGACGAAGGCTTCCAGATCATGCAGAACATGCTCCAGGCCAACCCGGATGTCTCCATCGTCTTCGCTCAGGCTGACGGTCTGGCACTTGGCGCAGCGCAGGCCATTAAGGTCGCCAATCCATCGCAGAAGATTGTTGTTGGCGGTTTTGACGGCGACACCGCAGCCCTCGAAGCTCTGAAGAACGGCGTCTTCAATGCAACGGCTACCCAGCAGACGCAGAAGATGGGCCGCACGGCTGTCGAGATGGCCGTGAAGATTGTCGGCGGCGAGAAGGTCCCACCAGTTCAGCTGATGGACGCGACCCTGACCACCAAGGAAAATGTCGACGGCTTTATCGCCAACCATCCTTGATTACACTGGGGGTGCCGCCTATCGGCGGCACCCCATCTCTTTGAACCGGACATGGCGCTTTGCGACCATCCGGTTGTCTCGATTGCAAGTTTTGGGAGGTCCCCAGCATGCGTGAGCCGGTTCTTTCGCTGCGTGGCATCAGCAAACGCTACGGTCCGCTTGAGGTCTTGAAGAATGTCGATCTCGACGTCTATGCCGGCGAGGTCGTCGCACTCCTGGGCGAGAACGGCGCGGGTAAATCGACCCTGTCTGGCATCATCGCCGGATCGCGCGAACCATCGCAAGGCACTATGACCTGGCTCGGCCAACCCTATGCCCCTGCTTCGCCCCGTGAGGCGATCGACAAGGGCGTCGTGCTGATACACCAGGAACTGAAGCTTCTGCCCGAGCTCTCCATTGCGGAGAATGTTTTCATCGGGCGCTGGCCGATGAGAAATGGCAAGGTCGACCGTGCCGAGATGGTGCGTCGCGCGCAGGAGCAGCTGGCCCGCCTTAATCTCCACATTCCCGCCTCCCGCAAGGTCGCAGGCCTTTCCACCGCAAACCAGCAGCTCATCGAGATCGCCAAGGCGCTGGCACTGGATGCGAAGCTCCTCATCCTCGACGAGCCGACGGCGGCTCTTGGCGGAGCGGAAACGCAGGCGCTGTTCGAACAGGTCCGAAAGCTGCGCGCCGAAGGCGTCGGCATCATCTACATTTCTCACCGCATGGAGGAAATCCGACAGATCACCGACCGGATTGTCGTCTTGCGTGATGGAGAAAGGGTCAACGAATTCGCCGATAGTGCGACGCCCGTCCGCACGGTCGTGGAGAGCATGGTCGGCCGTTCGCTGGAACGCATGTTTCCAACGCTCCCCGATGCAAGCGATAAGGTCGTGCTTGAGGTGAAAGGTTTGACAGGCGTCAACAACGCCTTTCGCAATGTTAGCTTCGATGTGCGTGCCGGGGAAATTCTTGGTATTGCAGGTCTCATCGGCGCGGGCCGGACCGAATTGGTGCGGGCAATTGCCGGTGCGGATGCCACCTCGCAGGGACAGATTCTTCTCGATGGCAAACCGCTCAACCTCAAATCACCGTCGGATGCCATCGATCATGGCATCGTCATGGTGCCGGAGGATCGCAAGCTTCAAGGCTTGGTGGTCGAGCATGAAATCGGCGAAAACATTATCTACGCCAATCTCGACTTGCTCGGAACGCGTTGGGTCACACCAGGGCTCAAGCGCCGCTTCGCAAATGCCGCCATTTCGAAGTTTGGCGTCAAGGGCAAAGGCGAACAGCCGGCGTCGGATCTTTCCGGCGGTAATCAGCAAAAGGTCGTTATCGCCAAGTGGCTCGCGCGCAACCCGCGCGTGGTCGTGCTGGATGAGCCAACCCGTGGCATCGATGTCGGCGCACGCGCTGGCATTTACGACATCATCGTCGATCTGGCGAAACAGGGCGTAGCGGTGATCGTGGTCAGCTCCGATCTTGAGGAAGTTCTCGGCGTTTCCAGCCGCATCCTCGTTCTTGCCCAAGGAAATCAGGCCGGTATTCTCAACCGTGACGAAGCCAACGATGTGTCCGTCATGGAACTGGCGACAATTTGAAAAAGGAAACCTGCATGTCCACGATCACGCTCAACGCGCCCAAGCTTTTCGATCTTTCCGGTCAGGTGGCCCTCGTCACGGGTGCGGGTTCTGGTATCGGCCAGCGCATCGCCATGGGTTTGGCACAGGCCGGCGCCGATGTCGCGTTGCTCGACCGCCGCACAGACGACGGCCTTGCACAAACGGCTGACTTCATTGCAAAGGCCGGTCGCAAGTCTGTTCAGATTGCCGCAGATGTCACCAGCAAGCAGGCGCTGGCAGACGCCGTAGCCAAAACCGAGGCGGATCTCGGGGCGCTATCGCTTGCCGTCAACGCTGCAGGCATCGCTAATGCCAATCCTGCCGAGGAAATGGACGAAAGCCAGTTCCAGACGATGATGGATATCAACCTGAAGGGCGTTTTCCTTTCCTGCCAGGCAGAGGCCCAAGCCATGCTGAAGCACGGACGCGGATCAATCGTCAACATAGCGTCCATGTCCGGTGTGATCGTCAATCGCGGACTGATGCAGTGCCACTATAACGCCTCCAAGGCGGGCGTCATTCACATGTCGAAATCCATGGCGATGGAGTGGGTTGGACGCGGCCTACGCGTCAACACGATCTCTCCCGGCTATACCGCAACGCCAATGAACACGCGTCCCGAAATGGTTCACCAGACAAAACTGTTTGAAGAGCAGACGCCGATGCAGCGCATGGCCAATGTCGATGAAATGGTTGGGCCGGCCATCTTCCTGCTGTCTGATGCAGCAAGCTTCGTGACCGGCGTCGATCTTCTGGTCGATGGCGGGTTCTGCTGCTGGTAACGGGCAGTCTTAAATTCAGGTTACACAATGAAAATGCGCCCGGACGGGGCGCATTTTGCATTGGTGATCTCACGCCTCAAGCAACCTGCTTGCGCTCTTCGGCTTGTCGGGCATTCACATATTCGACCAGATCCTTGATCGTCACGAGCAAAAGACCGTGCCGTTCGGCAAACACCTCGAGATCCGGCAGTCGAGCCATGGTGCCATCGTCATTGGCAACTTCGCAGATGGTCCCAGAGGGTGCCTTTCCTGCGAGTCGGCAGAGATCCACGGCGGCTTCCGTGTGGCCGGTGCGGCCGAGAACGCCCTTCGGATTGGCACGCAACGGAAAGATGTGTCCAGGCCGAGCAAAATCTTCCGGTTTCGTCCCTTTCGTAACTAGCGCCTGCACGGTCTTGGCACGGTCCTGTGCGGAGATGCCGGTGGTAGTGCCAGGAATGTAATCCACCGATACCGTGAAAGCGGTCTTGTGGAACTCCGTATTGCGCGGAACCATCAAAGGAAGCTCCAACTCGTCCAGTCGCTCGCCTTCCATGGCAACACAGATGAGACCACGAGCGTGGTTCATCATGAATGCGATCTGGCCGGGAGTGATGGTCTCCGAAGCGGCGATGATATCGCCTTCGTTTTCACGATCCTCATCATCCACCACGATGACCATGTCACCGCGAAAGATAGCTGCGATCGCATCTTCAATTTTAGAAATCGTCATGTCTTGCCTTTCAAGGGTTATGCCGTTTCCGGCACTTTCGCGTTTGGTCAAACGCCAAATTTCCCTTGGGCGAACAACGTAATTAGGCCCCACTGGATGCGGGTCCTCTTTACCTTGTTCTCTTCCATCCGGACTATACCGTCGGCTCCGGCATCGCACCGGATCTGCTGACCTTCCGGAGACCGGAAGCGCTCGCGGGCTCCGGGATAAATCCCGATACCGCCGGTGGGGAATTGCGCCCCGCCCTGAGAACAAGACAATCATACGGCAAGCAGGAGCGGTATTTCAAGCTGGAAATAATGCATTGATTGGAGGCGATATCGGATAGTTAGATTGCCGCGGCTCTGCGAACAGCTTGAGTTCGTTATCTTCCACTCCCGTCCCTTCAGTTCAGAAGTTTCGTCCTTGTACGGTAGCGAAGGAGATCCGGCGAGGAGCATCTCTCCCCATCCACGGCACGGCCCCTTCACAGGGTGGAACCCATCGCAACGGCACTTCCCAATAGTCCCCAGGACTGCATGAGAGATCTCAATGCATCTTTGTCAGCAGCATCGAGGACTGGAAGACCTGGCGCACGGACCGGTCCGACGTGAAAGCCTTGCATGGCAACGGCTTCCTTCACCACGGTCACGTTGGCACCATTGCGATATTTTGTTCTCAGCCGTTCGAACAACTCGATCCGCTCGACAACGGAACGGGCAGCGGCAAAATCGCCAGCTGCGAGCGCCGCATGCACCTGTAGCGAAAACTCTGGGGCAACATTGACCAGCCCGGATGTGAAGCCCCTCGCGCCCACAGCGGCGAAGGCGGGCGCCCAGCTTTCTGCCAGTCCGCAGACATAAAGCGCGCCGTTTGGGTCGGACGCGGCAATTGCGCGGGACAGCAGCATCACGTCGGTCGTCGCAAACTTTATACCGGCGATATTGGGATGAGCGGCAAGGCGCGTCATATCGTCAACGCTGAACCCGTCAGCCCGCACATAGGCGACAAGCGGGAGTTCGCTTGCGTCTGCAAGCCCGCGGAAATAGTCCATCTGGGACTGGGGTGCAGCGAAAGGATCCACGGGCTGATGCGACATCACCGCCGAGGCACCCATGGATTTTGCTTTCCGTGCCATGGCAACAGCCTCGCGCTGAGACCTGCCGATGGCAGCCGTTACCGGCGCGACGCCTTCCACACCTGCGATGGCGGCCTCATAGACCTTCAGAATTTCATCGGTCGTCAAGGCGTAGAACTCGCCGGTGTTGCCCGCAGCGACGATATTGTGGATACCGGCGCGCGCAACACGGCCGTAAATCGTGGCGGTCACCTGTGCATCGATCTCACCATCTGTGCCGTAGGCAGTAATCGGTACGCCTGATACGCCGTGCAATCGGTCGCGCATGTCGAAGCGGTTCATGTCAGAAATCTCCAGAAGAAAAGGATGTGCGGCTAAAGCGCGAAACGGTGGACGGGAGCGCCCGCGACGGGCGCCTCGAAGGCAATGAGAGTGCCGGGTGTCTTCGCTATCCCTTCCCCGGTTGTCAGGCTGGTGACATAGAGCGTCTTGAGATCCGGTCCGCCGAAACAAGGCATGGTGGGACCGGCGAAAGGCATCCGGTAGATTTCGACGATCTGGCCTTCAGGGGAGATCCTATTCAAGCGGCCGCCCTGCACGCCGGCACTCCAATAGTAGCCTTCGCTATCGATCGCAGCACCATCCGGCCTGCCCTCGCCTGGAGCGAAATCGTGGAGACGCTCTGCAGCTCCGATTGCACCATCGGCAGGATCGAAATCAAACGCTTGGAGCATGAGGCCGCTACTATCGGAGTGATACATGCGCCGGCCGTCGGGGCTCCAGGCCAAACCATTGGACGTCAACAATCCCCCATCAATCAGGCATGTGTAGCTGCGGTCGGGTGAGACGCGATAGAGCCTGGCATTGCCGGTCTGAGGGACGGCCTCGTCTCGTGTTCCCACCCAGAAATGGCCGTCCGGCCCGACCTTACCGTCATTGAGGCGGCTGTCTGGCCTGCCTTCGTCAGGGTCGCAGAAGCATTCAAGCTGACCTGTTGCCGGATCAAGGAGATGAACGCCGGTCTGCAGTCCGACAAGCACCATGCCGTTTTCGCAAAGACCAAGGCAACCAACCGCCGCTGGCATGTCGAAACGATCGAGACCTCCGTCTGCTCTCAGCCGAAAAGCTGCCGGCGCGAGAATATCCACGAACCAGAGCGCGCCGGTTCGCTCGTCCCAAACGGGCGATTCTCCGACCGAAAGCGGAGTGTCGATGAGCGAGCGAATTTTCGGTTCTAAAATCCCTGGTGACGTCATGCTTTCTTCCTCTCCCCGGAACTGCCTAACAAGACAAAGCTCCGCCTTAGCGTACGGCCTCGAACCGCACACATCTATCGTTCCATCCGGGCTTACCGTCGTCCCGGCGATTTCTTATTAACGTCCCACACCCTGGAACATGCGGGCACGCGCCATCAGGATATGGTTCTTCATCGCATCATGAGCGGCCTGTTCGTTGCGTGCGAAAATAGCCTCGACGATCGCCGTATGCTCCGCCTGTACGTCACGCACGTGATGCGGAGGCCTCTTCAAACTCAGACTTCTGGTGACCGACTGGCCGATCGAAAAGTGAGGCCTGAACAGCGTTCGGACGGTGGCATGATATTGGTTGCCGCTCGCAATAGCGATTGCCTCGTGCAGCGCGAAATCTTCGTCGGCACCAAGATCTCCCCGCTCCAGGCAGTTCTCGAGGGCCAATATTGCATCGGAAATGCGATTACGATCGACCGGCTGCCAGTTGCGAGCTGCCAGCTCGGCCGCCGATGCCTCCAGGCCCGCCCGAAACTCAAAGAAACGCTGTACATCAGCCAGAGAGCCCACCGGCACCTGCTGCAAAATCGAGCTATCTGGCCTTTGTCGGACATAAGAGCCAGACCCTTTGCGCGATACGATCAAATCATCATTGCGAAGCCGCTCCAGCGCTTCGCGCACGACTGGACGTGACGCACCGAAAAGAGTGGCTAGGTTTTGTTCGGAGGGCAGTCTTTCATTGATCGGAAAACGCCCATCCGAGATCATCGATACGATTTTCTCATAGATGATATCGCTGAAGCGGGTATCGCTTCTCGCTGACGTTGTCGCGACCGGACCATCCATTAACGCCCCTTTTCCTTTCTCCACTCTTCAAACTCAGCCTGTGCGCCCGGATCCGGTGGATAAAGGCCGAAGATGCCTCGTCCGGCCCGAACCTTCTCCTCGACAAAGTCCTCAAACACAGTCTGCTCGACCGCTTCGTCCGCCACCTCTTCGGCGATGGCCGATGGGATGACGACTACGCCTTCGTCATCACCCACCAGAATATCGCCAGGATAAACTGCGACATCACCGCAGCCGATGGGCTGATTGATGTCCAGCGCGTGATGGCGGATCAGATTGGTAGGAGCCGAAGGTGACCCGTGATAGGCGGCAAACGGCAGGTTGGCAATATCAGGCGTGTCTCGAAAGCCCCCGTCCGTGACGACGCCTGCCGCGCCACGCTGCCATAGTCGGGTCATAAGGATGCCTCCCGCCGAGGCGGCGGAAGAATCCTTGCGGCTATCCATCACCAAGACGTGGCCAGGCGGGCATTCTTCTATGGCGCGCCGCTGCGGATGGCTTCTGTCCGTGAAGACACCGACATGATCGAGATCCTCACGCGCGGGAATATAGCGCAATGTAAAAGCAGGGCCGACCAGTCGTGGAGCGGCCTTGTTGATCTTGTGGATGCCGCGAATGAACACGTTCCGTAATCCACGCTTCAGAAGGATGGTGGTCAGCGTCGCGGTGGAAACGTTCCTTAGTTTCTCACGCGTTTCTTCCTTGAAATCCATGTTCTCCCCCAAACCACACAGCCTGCCGCGGCGCCAAGATTGGGCGAACCATAAAAAAGCTGTAATAATCTGTCAATACTTGTAATCATCTGAAAACCGATTATGGTGCCTTCATCCGATGAGGAGATCGGACAATTCGGTCGGGGAGGCCGTGGCCGGCATGTCGCTTTGCGTGGCGCCGGTATCATCTTTGGGAGGGATTTCGGAATGCGCGAGAAGCAAGGATCTTCGCACGGCGTGACGCGTCGTACGTTTTTGGCGGGTGTGGGCGGGGCCGTTGCTCTCTCAGTTGCTGGCGGCGTTGCCAGGGCAGCAAGTAACGGGGAAGCGCCGCAACTTGCAGCCCTGGTCAAGGACGGAAAGCTGCCGCCGCTGAAAGATCGACTGCCCGAAAACCCTCTCGTCGTTACTCCGCATGAAAAGATTGGCACCTATGGCGGCACCTTGCGGCGCGGCCTTCGCGGCTCCTCGGACCATAATGGCATTCTGCGCATGGTCGGCAACCAAGGTCTCGTGCGCTGGAACCTGGAATTTACCGAAGTCCTGCCCAACCTGGCCGAAAAATGGGAGATCAATCCCGACGCATCGGAGTTCACCTTCTATCTGCGTAAGGGAGTTAAATGGTCGGACGGTCATCCCTTCACGGCCGATGACGTGGTCTTCGCAATCGAAGACGTGGTGAAGAACAAGGAGCTTTATGGCTCCACACCGGCCCAGGTCTCCATCGGCGGGAAAGCCGTGGATGTGACCAAGATCGACGACTACACCGTCAAGTTCAAGTTTGCGGCGCCAAACGCGCTCTATCTTGAAAACCTGGCGACACCTCTGGGACAGCACCCGACCTTGTTTGCCAAGCACTATTGCAGCAAATTCCTGCCGAAATACAACACCGGCATCGAAGCCGAGGCCAAGGCGGCAGGTGCAGCCAGCTGGACCGAATTCTTCCGCAGCAAATGCGGCGATATCGAAATTCCATCTCGTTGGTCAAATGTTGATAAGCCCACGCTTGATCCTTGGGTCGTGAAGGAACCTTATTCTGGCGGCGCGACGCGTGTTGTGATGACCCGCAACCCATACTTCTGGCAGGTCGATACCGAGGGCAACCAGTTGCCTTATGTGGATGAGGTCAACTTCGGCATTTCCCAGGATGTCGAGTCGCTGATGCTGAACGTCATCTCCGGCAAGATCGACATTCAGGAACGCCATATCAGCACGCTGGCCAATAAGCCCACCCTTTCGGAAAACGCAAAAAAGGGCGACTACCGCTTGATGACGCTGGTGCCCTCTGCAGCGCAGCAGTGCCAGATTTATCTCAACATCACCCACAAAGATCCGGCGATGCAAAAGATGTTCGCCGACAAGTCCTTCCGACAAGCACTGTCGCTTGGACTCAATCGTCAGGAAATTATCGATATCGTCTATTTTGGTCAGAGCGAAGGATACCAGACAGGGCCCCGTCCTACCCATCCGTGGTACCACGAGAAGCTTGCACGCCAGCTGACCGAGTATGATCAGGATAAAGCCAATGCCATGCTGGACAAGGCTGGCTACGACAAGAAGAACGACAACGGCATCAGGCTTCGCCCTGACGGTCAGCCTGTTTTCTTCGCCATCGATGTCATCCCGACGCTCTATCCGGATCTTGTCGATACGCTTGAACTGGTAAAGGCTCAATGGGCGCAGATCGGCGTGGATATCAAGGTCAACACCATCGAGCGCGCGCTCTACTATACGCGTGGAGATGACAACGCCCATGATGCGGCTGTGTGGCCCGGCCCCGGCGGCCTCGACCCGATGCTCGATCCGCGCGACTTCTTCGCATTCCATCCGCAGGGCTCGCGCTACGCCATACCGTGGGCGCAGTGGTACACGTCGAACGGACAGAAGGGTCAGGAGCCGCCTGAAAGCCAGAAGAAGCGTTTCAAGCTTTTCGACGAAGCCCGCTCGACTGCCGACCTGCAAAAGCGCGGCGAGAAGATGAAAGAAATCTTCGATATCGCAGCGGACGAGTTTGAGACGATCGGTGTCTGCCTGGCTGTGGGCGGTTTCGGCATCATTCGCAACAATTTGCGCAACGTTCCGGAAACGGAACCCGACAGCTGGACGTGGCCGAACCCCGGCCCTGCCCTGCCCCAGCAGTTCTTCTTCACCAGCTAAGGCAAGACTAACCAAGCCCATGAAGCGTGAGATGCTGATCTGACAGGTCGCAATCGCTTCACGCGAACGATGGACGTTGCCGCATCTTGAAAATGCGGCACCCCTTTGATCCGCCACCCGCAGTCCTTCCGACGAAGATCAATCGGTCGGAAAGCGTCAGCCGTGGCCCTGCTTGCGAGAGACTTATGCTAGCCTTCATCGTTAAACGCCTTTTATGGATGATCCCATCGCTCTTTGCGGTAAGCTTCCTCGCCTTCGTCCTGATCCAGCTGCCGCCGGGCGACTATGTAACGACCTACGTCGCAACGCTCGCATCCTCCAATGAGGTGGTAGATCAGAATACTGCTGCACTGCTACGCGAACGTTTCGGTCTCGATCAGCCGATGATCGTGCAATATCTCAAGTGGGTGTGGGGCATCGTCACCCGCGGCGATTTCGGCATCTCCTTTGAATGGCAACAGCCGGTATCCGGTCTGATCTGGGAACGCATGGCGCTGACGCTCGTGCTCGCCATTGCAAGCCTTCTGGCCACTTGGGCGATTGCGCTTCCCATCGGCGTCTATTCTGCGGTCAAAAAATACTCGATTGGCGACTATTTTTTCACCGCCTTCAGCTTCTTCGGTCTCTCAATACCCTCTTTCCTACTGGCACTCGTGCTAATGTATGTCGCGGCCGTGGAGTTCGGGCAGGATGTCGGCGGCTTGTTCTCGCACGAATATCAGGCCGCGCCCTGGAGCATCGGCAAGATGATAGACCTGATGCAGCATATCTGGCTGCCGGTCATCATTCTTGCGGTCTCCTCGACTGCAAGCCTCATCCGCGTCATGCGGGCCAACATGTTGGACGAACTGCCCAAGCCCTATGTCACCACCGCTCGTGCCAAGGGTCTGTCGGAGTTCCGTCTGCTGACGAAATACCCCCTTCGTATCGCGCTCAACCCGTTCATTTCCACCATCGCCTGGCTCTTGCCGAACCTGATCTCAGGCTCCGTTGTCGTCGCGATCGTTTTGAACCTTCCGACAGCCGCGCCTTTGCTTCTCCAGGCGCTGATGGCGCAGGACATGTATCTCGCTGGTGCCTTTGTCCTTCTGATCTGCGCACTGACGCTGATCGGCTCCCTTATCAGCGACATTCTGCTGGCCCTCGTCGATCCCCGAATCCGTCTCGAATAGGAGCGCGCCCATGACCGATATCGCTATCACCGCTGGTCGCGCCGATCGCGCTGCCGTCGCCTCGCAATGGCAGCTCATCTGGTGGGCCTTCAAGCGGCACAAGCTCGCCATGGCTTCACTCTTCATAACCATTGCGATGTACACGGTGGCACTTGTGCCAGGTTTCTTCGCGGTCAACGATCCTGTCCTGCAAAATGCGCGTGCAACGTTCCATCCGCCTCAACGCGTTCATCTTTTCGATACGTCGAACGGCTTTGAGATCGGACCCTATTACTATCCGATGAAGCTGACCCGTGATCCAAACACGCTTGCAGCCATTTTCACGGAAGACACCACCAAGAAGGTGCCGTTGCAATTTTTCGGCCGCGGTTACGAATACAACGTGCTGGGACTGTTATCCTCCAACATTCATTTGCTAGCCTCCACCGACAAGAGCCGGCCGCTTTTCATCTTTGGCGCTGATCGTCTGGGGCGCGATGTGTTTAGCCGAGTGGTCCAGGGCGCGCAGGTTTCGCTGTCGATCGGCCTCGTCGGCGTCGCTCTGTCGCTTTTGCTCGGCGTCGTACTCGGCGGTATCTCAGGCTATTACGGGGGGCGCATCGACTTCGTGATGCAGCGCGTCATCGACTTCGTGCTGTCGCTGCCGACAATCCCGATCTGGCTGGCGCTTGCCGCGGCCCTTCCGCAAAACTGGCCGGCGACGATGCAGTACATGATGATCACCGTCATCCTGTCGCTTACCGGTTGGGCGCAGCTCGCTCGCGTGGTGCGTGGCCGCTTCCTGTCCCTTCGAACGGAAGAGTTCGTTTCCGCCGCGCGCCTGGATGGCGTGCCAGAACGGCGCATCATTTTTCGCCACATGCTTCCAAGCTTTTCCAGCCATATCATTGCATCGGTCACGCTTGCCGTACCGGCAATGATCCTCGCAGAAACCTCGCTGTCTTTCCTTGGCCTTGGCCTGCAGCCGCCGACGATATCCTGGGGCGTCCTGCTGCGTGAAGCACAGAATATCCGCTCTATCGCCACTGCCCCTTGGCTCTTCCTACCCGGTGTGGCTGTCGTCATTGCGGTCATGGCGCTCAACCTTCTGGGTGACGGCCTGCGCGACGCCGCCGATCCGTACAACAAGTGAGATTACCGATGACAGACATCCCGAACATCGCGCGGCGCAAGCCGCTCCTCGACGTCAGGAATCTCGTCACTGAGTTTCCTCTGCGAACCGGCGTCTTCAGAGCCGTCAATGATATCTCCTTCTCCATCGAGCCCGGCAAGACGCTCTGCGTGGTGGGCGAGAGCGGCTCCGGCAAGTCGGTGACGGCACGCTCCATTCTTCAGATTGTCGATGCCCCCGGTCATATCGCGTCGGGATCTATTCTTCTCAGTCGCGCCGATGGTTCGGTAGTCGATCTCGCCAAGCTTGATCCGCGCGGCAAGGCGATACGCTCCGTGCGCGGCGCCGACATCGCCATGATTTTCCAGGAACCGATGTCCTCACTCTCGCCGGTCCACACGGTCGGCGACCAGATCATGGAAGCGTTGCGGCTGCACCTGAAGATGAGCAAAGCCCAAGCGCGTGTCGAAGCAATCTCGCTGCTACGGCAAGTGGAAATTCCAAACCCCGAGACTGCCATCGACAAATACGCTTTCCAGTATTCGGGCGGCATGCGCCAGCGCGCTATGATTGCCATGGCGCTCGCTTGTAAACCGCGCCTCCTGATCGCCGATGAGCCAACGACCGCTCTCGACGTGACGACGCAAGCGGAAATCCTTGACCTCATCGCCAGGCTGCAGAAGGCCAACGGTATGGCAGTGCTGTTCATCACCCATGATATGGGCGTGGTGGCGCAGATCGCCGACGATGTGCTTGTCATGCATCATGGCGTCGTCAAGGAATACGGCCCTGTGGAGCAGATCTTCCACGAGCCGCGCGATCCCTATACCAAAATTCTGATCGGCTCGGTGCTGAAGCTGGAGCAAAAGGCGGAAATTCGGCTGAAGCGCCCGCCACTCGATACCACCGCGTTACCGCTTCTCGAAATACGCGATCTGACGATGCACTTCGGCGCGATGAGGGCCCTGGACGGCGTGTCGATCAAACTGCTGCCTGGCGAGACGCTTGGCATTGTCGGTGAAAGTGGCTCGGGCAAGACGACGATGGGGCGCTCCATCATGCGGCTTTACGACCCGACATCCGGCGAGATGCTTTACCGAAAGGCCGATGGCCGCGTTATCGATCTTGCAAAGATCGAAGGTGAGGAACTGAAAGCCGCGCGCCGGGAGCTACGCATGGTGTTCCAGGATCCTTTCGGATCTCTCAACCCCCGCATGACAGTTGCTCAGATCATTGGCGAGCCACTCCTCGTCAACGGGATAGCTAAAGGCCGTGAGCTGGACGAACGGGTCTGTACGCTGATGGAGCAGGTCGGTCTTGATCCAAACGGTCGCGAGCGCTACCCACACGCCTTTTCCGGCGGGCAACGCCAGCGCATCGGCATCGCACGTGCGATCACCCTCAAACCACGCATCATCGTTGCCGATGAAGCCACCTCTGCCCTCGACGTGTCGGTGCGCTTCCAGGTCCTCGATCTGTTGATGCGGATCCAGGACGAGCTTGGCCTCGCCTACATCTTCATCAGCCATGACATCGGCGTCATCCGCTACATGTGCGACAGGGTCGGCGTCATGTATCGCGGCAAGCTGGTGGAAGTCGGCGACGCAGAGAAGATCTGCAACGCGCCCGATCACCCTTATACGCAAGCGCTGCTTTCAGCCATCCCGCGCCCAGATCCGAGAGATCGAGACCGCTCGCGGCGGTTCCGTTACACCGAGCCTGCAGCTGATATCGCCCCTGCCCTCGTTGCGACCAAGAATGGGAGTGTACAACGATGAAGATCACCGCGATCCGCACCTTTCTCATGCATGCCGGGCAGCCGGATCCCTCCAAATGGGCGTCGGACGGCCATGCCAGCCATATCACCGATCACAAGTTGGAGGGCACTCGCAACTGGCTGTTCATCAAAATCGAGACCGATGAAGGGATAACCGGCCTTGGAGAATGCTCCGGCTGGCCGCGCGTCATCGAAACGGCAATCAAAGATCTGGCGCCCATCCTCATCGGCGAAGATCCGATGCATATCGAAAAGCTGTGGCAGAAAATGGCGATTGCCATGATGGGTCACGGAATGTTGGGCACGGTTGGCGCTGGCGCCATGACGGGTGTCGACATGGCTTTATGGGACATCAAGGGCAAGGCGCTTGGCGTTCCCGTCTGGATGCTGCTGGGTGGCAAGCTTAGAGACCGCATTCCCATCTACTCGCATGCCAATACGGTGGAGCGTGCGCTGGCCGTTAAGGCCCGCGGCATCAAGGCGATCAAATGCGGCGGGGTGTCCAGCCCGGTCAAGAAGGTCGCGATGCTTCGCGAGGCAGTCGGCGACGAAATGGACATCGCCATCGACCTGCACGGTCCACCGTGGATGACGCCTGCGGATGCCTGCCGTCTGGTGCGGGCGCTTGAGCCTTACGAGCTGATGTGGGTGGAAGACCCGATCGCGCCAGATAACGTGACCGGATATCGCCGCATCCGCGACGCCGCTCATATACCGCTCGCCTCTGGCGAACGAACGGCAACGATCTTCGGCGAGCGGCAGCTGATCGAGGAGGAACTCGTTGATATCATTCAGCCGGACACCGGACGCGCGGGCGGCATTACGCAGATGAAGAAAATCGCTGCGATGGCCGAGGCGCACCACATCCAGATGGCGCCGCATTCGGGTTCGCTGGGTCCGGTTGCCGAATATGCGGCATTGCAAGTTCTTGCATCGATACCGAACGCATTGATCCTGGAACGGATCGACGACGATTGGGAGGGGCGCTTCAAGACCATCTTGCCGCACCCCGTTCAGTCTGATGGCTTCCTGACGGTACCGGATGCACCTGGGCTTGGCTGCGACATCGATGAAGAGTTCGTCGCTCGCTTCCCAAGCGAAGGCAACCTCTCAATCCCCGTTCAGGAAAATGCCAACTCCTACAATCCTGGCACCTATGGCGAAAGGCTCTACGTGCAGACACGCATTGCACGGCGTCAATATTTCAAAGCGTAAGGACGAGACGAAAATGAAGATTGATCGGATGCGGGTGTTCGTCACCCGCGACAAGGACAGGCCCCGTGTCATCGTTGCACTCGACACGGACGACGGCCTGACGGGCTGGGGCGAGTGCTATAACCACGGACCTGATCTCGCCTTGCCACCCATCCTCGATTATCTCTACGGCTTCATCGCCGGTCAGGACCCGACGCGGGTGGAGTATCTCTATAACCTCATGCTGCAGCAAAACCGGTTCCCTCCCGGCGCGCTCGGTCTGTCTGCCATTTCGGGCCTTGATCATTGCCTTTGGGATCTGGCGGCGAAGGCCGCCGGTGTGCCCGTCTACAAGCTCCTCGGTGGCGAAGTGCGCGACCGGATCAAGGTCTATGCCGGCGTTTACACCGCGCCCGACGTTCCGGCAGCCAAAGAGGAACTTGACAGGCTAAATTCTGAATGGGGCTTCACCGCCTTCAAGCTCAGCCCGTGGCGGATCGACATGCACAGCCACCGCTGGGGCGAGGTCGTGCGAAGCTCCGCCGAGTATTTCCGCTCGCTACGCGAAAACGTCCGTTCCGACTACGAAATCGCCTTCGACGCGCATGCGAAGATTTTTGAGCCAGCAGCAGCACGTCAGCTAGGAAACGCGTTGGCACCATACGATCCTCTTTTCTACGAGGAGCCGCTACGTCCTGAAAACATCGAGATGTATGGCGATCTGAAACAGGGGCTGAACTGCACCCTTGCCACTGGCGAAAGCTTGTACAATCGCAACGAATTCCTTCGCCTTTTGCAGGTCAAGGGCGCCGATTTGATCCAGCCGGATATCTGCGTTGTCGGCGGCATCTCGGAAATGCGCCGAATTGCCACCTTGGCAGAAGCCCATTTCGTCGGCATCGCCCCGCATAACCCGATGGGACCGCTCGCGACCGCCGTCAATGTGCATTTCTCCGCTGCCCAGCAGAACTTCAAAATCCTCGAATATCGGCTTCCGAAGGGACAAGGATACATTTACGGCGGAACCGAGGTCCACAAGCAGGAGGAGACGACACGCTATGTCGTTGATCCGTACCTGCCAAAGGACGGCTATCTCGAACTTCGCCCCGACAGACCGGGCTGGGGCGTCGAAATGGATGAGAAGGCCATGCAGGAAGACGGTTACATCCACTGGCAGCGGCGCGTTCCCAAGCGTCCGGATGGATCCTATGCCTTTGCCTGATATGGTTGAAATCGCAAGCGGGCCGATTTCCGCCCGCTTTGCTCCTCGATGGGGCGGTCGCTTGACGCATCTGATCCATGCTGAACTCGGCGACATTCTCGTTCCGACGCATGAGACGGATTTCGATCCCTGGAATTGGCCGAAGGCCGGGGCTTATCCTCTGTTTCCCTATCATAACCGAGTGGCTGGCGCAGCCTTCTGTCATCTTGGAAAAGGCTACACCATCCTTCCTCATCCGGCGCTTGCGGGTGATGCCATGCACGGCCCGGCCCACCGGCGCGTCTGGCGTATCGAAGAGAAAGCGACCGATCGCGCGACGCTTAGGCTAGATTACGAGGCCGATACGGAGTGGCCGTTTTCGTTCACCGCGTGGCAGACGTTCATCCTCAACGATCAAGGATTGGCGTTGAGACTGAAGCTTCTGAACCGCGCAGATCGTACCGCTCCGGCGGTCATCGGATGGCATCCTTATATTCAGGCCCGCCTCGACGATGAGGCACATACCGACGCGAAGGCCGCCTATCCGCTCGATCCGTTGAGCATGCCAATCGGCTCTGTACCCGATCATCGTGACGGTGAGACGATCCCGGCCTCGTCAGGCTACACGCTGCACTTTCGTAACTGGAGCAAGGCAGAGTTGGTACGCGGTAAAGCCAAGATCGTCATCTCTGCCGACCAGATCTTCGCTCACATCGCGGTCCATCGAACGGAGCGCTATCTCTGCCTTGAGCCGGTTTCCGCAGCTGCCGGCGTACTGGGATTGCCAGAGAGCGAAAGACAAGCATCAGGTCTCGTCATGCTCGCCCCAGGCGAAAATCTTTCCGGCGACATCAAAATGTCCATCACCTCTATCAAACACGGAGAGCCCTCATGAAACGTCTTCTGATCACAGGTGGGGCTGGTGCAATCGGCCGGGTCATGCGCAAACGCTTATCCGGCATAGCAGATGTCATACGTCTGGCCGATGTCGTTGCCTTGACGCCCGAGCACGATGGCGAGGAATGCGTTCAATGCGACCTGGCGGATGCATCGGCGGTACAGGCCATGGTCGCAGATTGCGACGGCATTCTCCATCTCGGCGGAATTTCTGTGGAACGTCCTTTCGATGAGATACTCCATGCCAACATTATCGGAATGTACAATCTCTACGAGGCCGCCCGCGCACATGGACATCCGCGAATTCTTTTTGCCTCCTCGAACCACACGGTCGGCTTTTACCCTCAAACGCAGAGGCTCAGAGCGGATGAACCGCTTCGGCCAGACGGACTCTATGGCGTGTCGAAAGGCTATGGCGAGTTGCTTGCGCGCCTGTACTTCGACAAGTTCGGTCAGGAAACCGCTTCGGTTCGTATTGGCTCCTGCACGAGAGAACCGGTGGATTATCGAATGCTATCCAGCTGGCTATCCTATGAGGATTTCGCCACCCTTACGGAACGCGTCTTCAAGGTTCCTGTGCTAGGCTGCCCAGTCATCTGGGGTGTTTCGGCAAATCCTGCCAGCTGGTGGGACAATTCAAACGTCGGCTGGCTCGGCTGGCAACCAAAAGACTCCGCCGAAAACTGGCGTACAGCAATCGAAGCTCAGGGCATTCCACCTGCCAACCATCCCTTGGTAACAAAACAAGGTGGTCTCTTCACAGAACTCGCCATCATGAGAAACGAGCGGAGCGTTTGAGACTGAAAATATATTTTCATCTGTTTGTACTGTGACGTCAGGATTAGGTCTTGAGATCAGAGGAACCTTTATACGACCCGGTCGAAGCGGCTTTGATGCGAAGAGTCGTGCGATGCTACCTGTTGCGATAGCGTCGGGGCGGTGGAGCGACTGTGTCTATTGGCGCTGATATTGAACCCGTACTCCGGACGCATTACCCGCAACATTTCATCCTCGAAACACTATTCGGCGTTATCTTCGCGATCGCCAATGTTATCACCGTTGCCTACTTTGACGTTGTGCGTCTCCCGAAAGCGGCGCCCAGGTTTTCTCGACGCGTTGGGGGCGTTCTCGGTGTTGTAGGACCTTTCGGCGGCTTGCCGACCGTATTACCCGACTTCGTCGTGGCAGCTTGCACCAACTCCCGTCTTCTTGTTCTTAACCCCGTGGGCAGAAACCACAGCTTGCCACGGCGCATGGGACGTGCTGATGATTGTCGATATGGCAAGGACATTGGCGTCGAGATTCGCCACAGCGCGCAGAAGGAAAGCATAAAATGCAGGGATTTGGTGTTCACGCAATGATGTGGACAAGTGTCTGGGACCATGCAAGCGCCGAGCGCGCAATTGCGGGGGCAGCAAACTACGCTCAAGACTATATCGAAATTCCATTCTTGACATTCCTTCGGTTGACGCGGCGCACAGCCGCGCGCTTCTGGAAAAGCATCGGCTAAGAGCTACATGTTCGCTGGTTCTGCCGGAACACGCCTGGGCCTCGGCTCGCCCGGACGCCGCCATCGATCACCTGAAGGCTGCGCTCGATAAGGCGTCGGAGATTGGAGCTGAGGCACTGACCGGCGTGACCTTCGGGGGGACCACCGAGCGCACTGGTTTCCCGCCGACACAAGGTGAATACGACAATCTAACTCGCGCTTTAGGCACTGTGGCAAAACACGCCAAATCGCTTGGATTGCAGTTCGGCATCGAGGCGGTCAACCGGTATGAAAACCATCTCCTTAATACAGCGCAACAGGTAGTGGATCTCATCGAGCGGATCGGCATGGACAACGTCTTCGTCCATCTCGACATATTCCATATGAACCTTGAGGAGAAGGGGCTTGCGAGCGGGATCGTCGCGGCGCGCGATCACCTGAAATATATGCACATGTCTGAAAGCGATCGCGGCACGCCGGGCTTCGGCACCATCGCCTGGGACGAGCTTTTCGGGGCGCTGGCGGCCATCAATTTCAAGGGCCTTCTGGTTCTTGAAAGCTTTGGCGGCTTGCCAGACTTCATGGCTGGCCCAACGTCAACCTGGCGACCCGTCGCATCGGGCGCAGAGGAAGTGCTGGAAAAGGGGTTGACCTTCCTGCGCGACAAAGCAGCTCAGTACGGGGTGCTTGCCACGCGCTGAGACACTTCACCACACGTTACCGCGGCTACTGAGCTCGATCGGTCATTCAAGATCAACCGATGGGCAGTTGGGGATTCCACAGCAGGACCGGGCTTGTGTTCTCATAGGCCATGCCGTTCGGGTAACTAATCGCCTCAAACTGCAGACCCCAGGGCGCCTGGAAATAGAGAATGGATTGACCTGCAATAGGGCCATCTTGAATAGGCAAAGGGCCGAGCCTGGTCTCCACGCCCATCTCGTCCAAATACGCCTTGGCGGCAGCAATGTCTTGGACATAAAAGGCAATGTGGAAAGCGCCGATGTCGCTGTTCTTCTGCTTCAAATCCCGTTGATCGGGTGCGGAATATTCGAAGAGTTCAAGATTTGAACCGTTGCCACAGCGGATCATTGCTGCGCGCTCGATCCGCGCTCGCGGATGAACGCCGAGTGCTGCGGTCATGAAGCTTCCTTCCGGATCGCCGATCGGGCCGAAAGTGAGCACGTGGATGCAGCCGAGCACCCGGTCGAAGAAGTCGATGGCCTCATCGAGGTTGGGTACCGTTAGTCCTGTATGGTCGTGGCCAACGAGGCCTGGTAGGCCCTTTTGGCTGGAAGCTGTCATGACAGATCTCCTTTTAGCCTGTGTCCTAGTTGGAGTGCGACCCTCACGCGGCTGGCTCAAGCACCGGCAGCGGCCGTGTCAGCCACGCATCGTCGATTTCGGGAAGCGGGATGGCGTCAAGCAACAAGCGCGTGTAGGGCGTTTTCGGAGCGTCGAACACAGCTCCACATGTCCCCTCCTCCACAACTTCGCCGAAGCGCATGACAGTCACGCGGTCGCATATCGCGCGGATAACCGACAGGTCGTGGCTGATAAAGGCCATGGCGAGCCCCATCTCTTGCGATAGCTCTTTCAGCAGGTTCAACACCTGCGCCTGCGTCGAAACGTCGAGACCGGACACGACCTCATCGGCGAGCACGAAATCAGGCTTCATGAGCACCGCGCGGGCGATGCCGACGCGCTGACGCTGGCCACCGGATAATTCATGCGGCGCGCGATCCAATGCTACGGCGGGCAGCGACACGCGTTCGAGCACGGCGCGCACCTGTCGCTCGGCATCACGACGGTCACTCGCGAGGCCGTGCAAGAAAAGCGGCTCAGTGAGAATGCGCCGAATTGTATGACGCGGATTGAGCGATGCCATCGGGTCCTGGAAAATCATCTGCATACGTCGGCGCAACGGTCGCATCGTTTCCGGAGAGACGTGGGTAATGTCATGGTCGTCGAAACGAATGATGCCGGCCGACAGCGGCACCAGTTTCAGAAGCGCGCGACCAAGCGTCGTCTTGCCTGAGCCAGACTCTCCGACAATGCCGACCGTCTCCCCACGCCTGATCGACAAATCCACCCCGTGCAGGACACGAACGCCCGTCCGGCCTCGACCGAAAAGCCGCTTGCTGGCACCATATGTCACTTCGACGCCTTTGGCTTCAAAGAGAAGATCGCTCATCTGATGCTCCTTTCGGCGATGCCGATTTCAGCGCGCAGTTGACGGAACACAGCTTCGGGCACAGGCTCAAGCCCTGCATTGGGCCGATCATAACGTGGACCTGCAGCAATCAATGCACGAGTGTAGGCGTGCTTCGGTGCCGTCAGCAGATCTCGGGTCGAACCATCTTCGATCACCTTGCCGGCGTAAAGGAGGGTCACGCTATCACAGATTTTGGCGACGACGCCGAGATCGTGGGTCACGAAAATCACTGCCGTTCCGTGGGCTTCCTGCATACGACGGATAAGGCGGAGGATTTCCTTTTGGACGGTAACGTCAAGCGCGGTCGTCGGCTCGTCGGCGACAACGAGCTTGGGGTTCAACGCAAAGGCAGAGGCGATCAGAATACGCTGGCGCATGCCCCCTGAGAGTTCATGCGGATAGGCCTCCAGCACCCGCTTTGGATCACGGATTTGTACTTCATCGAGAAGTTGAAGTGCGCGCTGATGGGCATCCGTCTTGCCCATACCAAGCCTCATCCTTAGCCCGTCAGTCAGTTGCGCTTCGATCCGCCGCGCCGGGTTGAGTGCCGTTTGCGGGTCTTGCGGGATCAGCGTGATGTCACGACCCATGATATTGGTGAGTTCGCGGCGCGGCATGGCAAGCAAGTCACGCCCCTCGAAGCGGATGGAACCGCCGGTGACTGTGACGGTGGATGGCAAAATGCCAAGCACCGCTTTCGCAATCGTGGATTTGCCAGCCCCGGATTCACCCACGAGACCGCACACCTCACCCTTTTTGAGGGTGAGCGAAACGTCACGCAGCACTGGCGCGCCAGCGTCACGGGTGGAGATGGCGCTGAGACCTTGGATAGCAACAAGCGACTGGGTCATCGGCGCATCACCGGATCAAGCGCCTTGCGCAAACCGTTGCCCAGTTGGTTGAAAGCGAGAACGGTGGCAAAGAGCGCAACGAGAGGAAAGACGAACACCCACCAACCTTGGTGGATCATCTGGCGGCCCTGCGCGATCATGCCACCCCATGTTGGGATGTCCGAAGAAAGCGAGAGGCCAACAAAGGAAAGGATTGCTTCAACGATGATGGCGATACCCATTTCAAGGCTGACCAACGCGATGAGGACAGGCGCCACATTCGGTAAAATCTCGCGCCATAGAATATGACCGCGCGAAAAACCAATTGTTTGAGCAGCCATCACATAATCTAGCTGTGACTGCGCCATGGTTTCGGCTCGAACGACACGACAGAAGCGCGTCCAGTCGATGATGACGATCGCGGCGATAACCGAGTGCAGGCCCGAGCCCATGACCGCTACCAGCAACACGGAAAGAAGGACCGGCGGAAAGGCCATCCAGATATCGACAAGGCGCGAGATGATGCGATCCGCCCACCCGCCATACCAACCGGCGGCGAGGCCAAGAAGCGTTCCTATGACGGCAGACAAGCTTGCGGCCACGAATGCAACGGTCAGCGCGATCCTTGACCCGTAGAGCACACGGGAAAGAACGTCACGGCCAAGATCATCGGTGCCGAGATAGTAGCCAGGCTCCGCCCCTGGATAGGTCACAGGTGGCATGTTGCCCAGCATCAGATCCTGCTCGAGCGGGTCTTTGGGGGCGATGTGGGGCGCAAAGACAGCAATGAGCATCAGGATGAGGAGGAAGCCGCCGGCAATAACCACCCGCGGCTCCCGCAAAAGCGGTTTGATCGTTTTCATCGGCAGGCTCCACAAGCGGAAAGGTGCTTCCATATCGGTCACGATCTTGGACATCTCAGCCATGCGCGGCGCTCCTCGGGTTCAGCCATGCTGCGATGAGATCGACCAAGATATTCACCAAAATGAAGATGGCACCGAAGGTCAGCACGATTCCCTGGATCAGCGGTAGATCGCGGTTGATGACCGCATCGATCGCCATGTTGCCGAGGCCGGGATAGGAAAAGATCCGCTCGACGATAACCGTGCCGCCAATCATGAAGGTAAACTGCACGCCGGTGAGCGTCAGCGTTGGTCCGACGGCATTGCGCAGCGCCTCCTGAAGCACGAGCCGCACGGGCGACATGCCTTTCAGTCGCGCCAGCAGCACATAATCCTGCACCATGGCCTCTGCGAGCGCTTCCTTCAGCGTGCGTACGACAATGGCTGCCAAAGGCAGGCCAAGCGCCAGCATGGGCATCACCATGTGGGCGAGGACGTCCGCGAAAGCCGAGAACTTGAAAGTAACGAGGCTCTCGATCAGATAGAAATCCGTGTGGAAGTCCGTCGTCAGTGCCGGATCGATACGACCGGATAGAGGGAAGACCGGCCAAAACACGCCCAACAAGAGAACGAGCGCCAACGCCCAGACGAAATCTGGCACAGCAAGAAACAGCCCATTGATAAAATCCAGCGCAGGATCAAGCTTCGTTCCTCGTGCGAGCGCGCCAAGTATGGCAATCATGCCACCGGCGAGCACGCCGAAAACGAGTGCGGTGAATGCAAGCTCCAGCGTTGCTGGCAAGCGACCACCGATCAACTCCATGACATCGCGACGTTGCGAAATCGAGGTGCCGAAGTCGCCCTTCAAGACATCGCCGAACCAGATGACGAATTGCTGTGGTAGGCCAAGATCGAGTCCGTAATGGGCACGCAGTGCCGTAATATCGGCAGGGGTCGCACTTGGCGAAATCATCATAGCGATGGGGTCACCCGGAACGATGCGCAGCAGACAGAATACGATGACGGCAACACCCACAAGTGTCAGCACCGCCATCACGAGACGATTGAGAAGATCGGAAAAGGTCATGATCATACCTTCCTGTTGCCGTCAGCGTTGGCTGCGGCCACATGCGCGGTTCTGCGAGAAGGGGCAAGCAGCGCCACGATCACGGGTCGCGTCGCTGCTCTCTTCCGTCAGGCCTTGGAGACCAGCGTCGGCTGAAGTGCGCTCGAAACATTCGGCGTGACCTTCAGCGAAGACTTAAAGACGATCGGCTGCACATACTGCAGAAGCGGGATGACATAGCCCTGCTCGGCAATGTATCTGTCCGCGGCCTTCCACCCGGCGATGCGTTTGGCCTCGTCCTTCTCGCCCCAAAGCGGGCCGATTAGCGCGTCGACATCGTCACTCTTCCAGGCCGAGTGTGGTGACTTGGAGAACATGGCAAAGCCAGTCGATGTCGTTGGATCGCCGATTGCGTTGCCCCAATTGTAGAAGGCGGCAGGCGCGAGTTTGTGCCCAGCGCGCAGTTCGAAATGCTTAGCCACCTCGTAGACTTCGATCTCGGCCTCGATACCGACCTTGCGCCACATGCCCACAATCGCCTGGACCATCTCGTAATCCTTTGGCTTCAAGCCCCGTGTGGTCTGGATCTTGAACTTGACCGGCTTGTTCTTGGAAAAGCCGGAGGCCTTGAGAAGCTCAGCAGCCTTCTCCGGGTCGTAGCCAACCTTGATAGAGGCGTCATAGGCTTCGTATTCTGGAGCTTCCAGTGTGTCGATCGGAACGCCGTAGCCACGCAGAAGCTTCTTGACGATACCAGCCTTGTCGATGGCGTGATGAGCTGCAAGCCGGACGTTCGTGTCCAGCATCGGTTCGACATTGGTAATAAAGATCATGCCGATATCGGAGATCGGCGAAGAGACGCCGGCGAGGCCCTTCTTCGCCTTCAGTCGGTCGAATTCCTCATAGGGAATTTCGAGTGTGACATCGGAGGAACCAGATTCGATTTCGGCGACACGGCTCGTCGGATCTGTGACGAATTTGAAAATGACGGTTTCGAACGCAGGCTTGCCGCCCCAGTAGTTCGGGTTGGCTTTGAGGCGCAGGAAAGAATTGCCCTCATAGGCGTCAAACATGTATGGCCCCGTGCCGATAGGTTTCTTTTCGAAGCCTTCTGCCCCGACCTTTTCGTAATAGGCCTTGGGCAACACATAGCCGGTGAGGAACGCCATCCACTTGAATATGGTCGGATCGAAGTTGAGAACATCGGCTGTGATCCGCTTGCCTTCGACCTTGTAGTTACCGATGCTGGCCCAGACGCTCGCGACAGGATTGCCGCTGTCTGGCTTGCC
Organism: uncultured Agrobacterium sp.; assembly: GCF_913777885.1. NCBI lineage: Bacteria > Pseudomonadati > Pseudomonadota > Alphaproteobacteria > Hyphomicrobiales > Rhizobiaceae > Agrobacterium > uncultured Agrobacterium sp. Next base: position 74,287 of record NZ_CAJYTV010000013.1, read on the forward strand.
GGCGCGGGTCAGGGACCAAACTATATCTTCTGGGGTGAAGTCCGAGCCATCATGCCACTTCACTCCCTCGCGCACATCCATCCAGACCTTGGTCTTGTCGTCGTTCCAACCCCAGTCGGTCAGTAAACCGGGCTCGAAGGAAAGATCCGGCTTCTGGCTAATATATTGATCGTAAATGGAGCGGTAGATCGCCTGGATGGCGGGGTTAACGCCGGAAAGCCCAACTGTCCCGTCAAAGGATGGCAGGTTAGAATTGAAGGCAATCGTCAGAGTATTTGTTTGCGCAGCTTGAACCGGGATGCGCCCGGCAAGGATGCCGGTCAGAACGGTAGCCGCACCTAGTCCCAGTACGCCACGACGCGTCATGTCAGTCATTTTGGACTCCTAAAGTTCCCCTTGAAGGACTTCCGGTGTTTCCCGGATTAGTTATTGTTTTAAACTTAAAATTAAAATCAGGATTTTGACAAGAGCCACGTCGTCCATTTTTAGAAAATAATATGAAAGGGAATATTTCTTGGCGGCACTTCCGGCACGCCGCCAGTCGCGTTTCCGCTGGTACTTCTGGATAGTACAGCTATGCAAAGCCTTGTTGGGCCGAGCGGTTCGCAACATAAAACGCCGCGCTGATCGCAAACCATTGAGCTCTCACACAGGCAATTTATTTTAAGCTTGATGCATTATCGAGAAAATGTATGCATACAGAAATAAAATCATAATACTGGTGGAATGAGATGGCTGAATTCGATGCGGTGGTTCTGGGAGCAGGTCACAACGGGCTGGCAGCGGCGGTTCATCTGGCCGCGAGGGGCTGGAAGGTCGCAGTAGTCGAGGCAAAAGCCACTGCCGGCGGTGCGGTGAAGACGCAGGAAGTGATCGAACCTGGCTTCCGGCACGATCTGGCAGCGATGAACCTTTCGATGTTCGCTGGCTCCGCTTTTCATCAAACCTACGCTCAAGACCTTGCAACGCATGGTCTGAAGTTCGTCCCCGCCGCGAAGTGCTTTGCCAGCGTTTTTCCAGACGGAACCCATCTCGGCATTGGCACTGACCTTGCAGCCAATAAAGCGGCAATTGCTGCCCTTTCGGCGAAAGATGCCGAAAGCTTCGCCGCCATGTCGGCAGAGTTCGGCGCCAAGGCTCCGCATCTCTTTGGACTGCTTGGGGCACCCATGCCTTCGTTTCTCAGCGTCAAGACGATCTGGAAAGCCTGGCGAGCAGGTGGCATTCCGCTGCTAACCGACCTGCTCCGCCTGCTACTGTCCTCGCCACGCGGTTTTCTCGATCGGCATTTTGACAATGAGAAGCTGAAGGTCACCATGGCGACGTGGGGCCTCCATCTGGATTTCCCGCCAGATGCTTCCGGTGGCGCACTCTTTCCTTATCTGGAAACGATGGCTGATCAGGCCTTCGGCATGGTGATCGGTGAAGGCGGCGCGGATATCATCATCAAGGCGATGGTGAGCCTGCTGGAGAGCAAAGGTGGCGAGGTGTTCCTCAATTCTCCTGTCACCTCTGTGGAAATCTTCAGCAACACAAAGAAAGTCGTCACACTTGCAGATGGACGCAGACTTACGGCGAAACGTGCCATCATCTCCAACATTCACCCCAAGCTTCTCTTCGACGGAATCGTGAAGACCGGTCGGTTGCCGCCCAAATTCGCCGAAGGCATCAAGTCCTACCGGTCTGGACCAGGCGCAATGATGATCCATTTGACGCTGGACGGCTTGCCGGACTGGATAGCCTCTCCAGAACTGAAAACCTACGCCTACGTCCACATAGCGCCCACTCTTTCGATGATGACGAAGGTTTACGACGAAGCAATCTCTGGTCTTCTGCCTCAAGAACCGGCTCTCGTCGTCGGTCAGCCTACCGCGGTTGATCCAACCCGCGCGCCCGATGGCAAGCATGTGCTGTGGGTACAGGTGCGCGTGCTCCCGGCAGAGGTCAAGGGCGACGCTGCAGGCGAGATCAACGCCACGGACTGGGCGTCGGTAAAAGACGCCTATGCCGTGCGCGTCATCTCGATCATTGAGAACTACGCGCCAGGCTTTCGGTCTAAAATTCGAGGGTGCTCGGTCTGGTCACCCGTCGATTTACAGGCGGAAAACCCTAATCTCATCGGCGGCGATAGTTTGTCCGGCTCGCATCATCTTGACCAGAACTTCCTCTTTCGCCCCGTTGCAGGCTATTCGCGCTACAAGAGCCCCATCGATGGCCTGTACATGTGCGGGGCCGCGACGTGGCCGGGTGCAGGAACGGGAGCCGGCTCCGGCTTCATGCTGGCAAAGATGCTTGCTGGGTGACAAGCAAGTCCGCCTGCTGCGGTGGTTCCAGTCGGGTAATGCCCAACAACAAGCGAAGCATCACCGCGACTTGTCCTACGCCTGTAGTCTGGACGCCAGGAAGTGGTCAATGCCGGCCTGAGCACATTGCGTATCCTGGGCCGGCGTGCCTGAACTCAGGCCAATTCCGCCCACGACCTCGCCATTAACGATCACTGGCAGGCCACCGCCGACGACCACCAGGCGCCCACCGATCGCAGAGTTGATGCCATAGGCGGGGTTGCCTGGCTGGCTTGCCGCGCCGTAACTCTCGGTCGTGCGCTTGGCGCCGGCCGCCGTGTACGCTTTGTCCTGGGCAATGATGGTGCTGGTTATCTTACCCCCATCCATTCGTTCAAATGCGATCAACTGACCGGATTCATCGACAACAGCGATACACATTGGCACGCCAATTTCCGTTGCTTTCGCTCGCGCTCCTGCAATCAGGCTGCGCGCGTCCTCTATGTCCAAACGCTTGATGACCAACATTTGCTGTTTCCTCTCGTGTATCTACCAAATCAGGCAGCGCACCGCATTCGAAAGATCAATAGCGGGCACTAGCCTGTTACTCGACGCAAAGACTATCATTGAATGAGGTCGCTCCGATCTTCGGAACGACACTCCCCCACGTGTATCAAAGCGCAAGTTGACGGCGAAGCGTTTCCAGACGCTCCATCGCGATAACTCCCTCGACGATCGTCGGCGCGGGGGTACTTGCTCCAGCAAGGGCGGGAACCACATCTGCAAGCAGAGAATGGTAGCCTTTGGGATCCTCATTGGCCGCTGCCGTAAAATTCGGCTTCCATGTCAGCGTGTCGCAATCCTCGTTCAGTGTTGCACCGAGATCATCGATCTTGAACGGCGGGTTGCGGTGCCATTTGATATCGATCACGTCGTCCACTTCGATCCGCTGGTGATCGCCCATGAGCTCAATGCGCTCGACCGGCGTGCCGCGCGATTGGATGGTGCCCATCGCCACATTCCCGATAGCCCCGCATTCGAATTCGAAGCCAACATGGAAGAGTACGCGCCCCGGTGTCTTCTCGACTTTGCGGGCGTTAATCGAGCGGACGGGGGAAACCAGGAAAGACACGAGATCCATGTAATGAACACAATGGTGAAGGAAGAAGCCGGTATAGTCGACGTTACCGACGAAGTAGCCCGGTGCGGTCATGTAGTAGCCAGTCAATCCCAGTACATCGCCGAAACGACCCGACTTGACGATATTGGCGGCCATGCGATTACCGATCGAGTACCGTTTCATGAAGCCCAGAAGGAGCGGTTTTTTGGATTTTTCCGAAGCAGCCAAAAGTTCACGAGCGCCTGCAGCGCTACCCGACGGCGGCTTTTCCATGAAAACAGGCAAGCCTCGCTCAAGAGCCATCTTTCCGAAAGCCAGGTGCTGGTCGGGGCCAACCGCCATGCCAACGGCGTCGATGCCCGGCGTCTTCAGCAGATCGGCAACGTCACTGACCAGATTGGTCACTCCGAACTGCCGGCCAGCATCTTTAAGGCGCGCGCCGTCGATATCGCAAAGCGCGACAAGCTCGACGTCATGGCGAACAAGCTGCGGAAGCAGCATCTGCGTGGCGTGAATGCCGCAGCCGATCCAACCGATTTTTATAGTCATCGACGATACTCCGTCAGCAGGAGGTGAGATTTCATGAACGCGCACGAGGCAGACAGGCGATTGCTCTCGTCTTCGTGGGGCGCCCGCCACTGGGCGAACGGAACACCGAAACGGTCATCGGTACGACGAAAAGGTTCGAGCGAGATCGGCCCCTTGTAACCAACCTCATGGAGGGCGCGGCAGACGTCGACCCAGTCCGTCAAGCCCGTCCCAGGGAAGCCACGATGGTTCTCGTTCGCCTGGAAATGGACAAGGCGATCCCCTGCGAGCCGGATGGCCTCTGATAGCGAACTTTCTTCCATGTGCATGTGGAAGGTGTCGAGCATGAGCTTCACAGCAGGATGATCGACGGCATCAAGCAGTTCCATCGCCTGCTGCGTCGTACATAGCACGTCGCTCTCGAAACGGTTGAGGGGCTCCACCGCCAGAACAATGCCGGCCTTCTGCGCGTAGTCTCCCGCCTCCTTCAGCCCTCTGACACATCGATCTTTTCGTGCAAGGCGCTCAGCTTCTTCCACGACCTGTGGGGCACGACCTGCGAAGACCAGCGGGTTTCCTGTCAATGGCCCCCCAACCACCGTCGCGCCGAGACCAGCAGCACAATCGACCGTGTATTTGAGATAATCGATACCGGCACGATGCGCATCCACGTCGGCGGACGACAGGTTCCTCTGCAGATTGACACGAGCGGCGAGAACAACGCCAATTCCGGCATCGTCGAGAGCCTTTTTTGTCTCAGTGATAGCGAGCTCACCGATTTCTGGAACAAGAAGCTCAACGAAATCATAGCCATGATCGCGCATTTTCATGAACAGCGGGAAATGCTCAGCCGTGAAAGGGCGGGCATACTGCATGGATATCAACCCTATGGGGTTCATCTTTGTGTCCTTATGATTGAATAAAATTCCATTGCCGCGAAGACCTCTGCGAGGACGCTCAGCCCTTCACGGCGCCCTGCGTCAGACCGCCGATCAGCCGACGCTGAACGAGCAGGAAAAGAATTGTTGCTGGCATGGCCCCGACCACGGCACCTGCGGCAAGCAGGCCCCATTCGATTTGATACTCACCGATCAACGTCTGGATAGCGACTGTCACAGGCCGAACATTGCGGCCACCAAGCGTTAACGCGTAGAGATATTCATTCCAGGCGGTGATGAAGATGTAGATCCCGGTCGAAATGATCCCCGGCATTGTCAGAGGCAGAACCACCTTCCGGAGAGCCGTCAGACGTGAACATCCGTCTGTCATCGCCGCTTCATCGAGACTTTTAGGGATCGCGGCGATATAGCTTGTCAGCATCCAGACCGCGAACGGAATGGCGACCGTCGCATTCGCGAGAATAAGCCCAATATGCGTGTCGAGAATGCCGAACCGGCGCATCAGCACAAAAAGCGGCAGGATAAGCAGGACCGTCGGGAACATGTTGATTAGCAGGAACTGCATCATCAATAGTTTCCGCCCACGGAAGCGAAAGCGCGAGAATGCATAGGCAGCGGTGACCGAAACGATCAGTCCGATGACGACCGTGCCTCCGGCGATGATCAGGCTATCTCCCATGTTTTTTAGAAACGACGTCTGCTCGATGAGCCGAACATAGTTGTCCATACTCCAACCCATGGGCGACAGCGAGACCCCGGTAGCCGAAAGGACGGCTGTTGGCGTGAGTGACGTTAGTATCATCCACACGAACGGTGCCATGGCGAACAGGACGATCGCAAGAACAGGCAAATCTGTTGTGAGGATCCGGCGAAGCGTGCTTTTCTGTGTCATCTTTCTACCTCGCGCATGGTGCGAGCGAGATAGAGAACCACGAACGCGCCAAGAAGGATGGTAAAGGTAACGGCAATGGACGTGCCGTATCCGAAGTCGAGATTTTGGCGAGCTTTTATGAAAGCATAGAGCGGCAGGGTGTAGGTGGCATATCCCGGCCCACCCCCGGTCATCACGAAGATGACATCCATCGAATTCGCGACCCAGATCACGCGCAACAGCCCTGCGGTCGCAAGAACCGGCGCGATCCCAGGCAACGTTATATGCAGGAACTGCCTCCATGATGACGCTCCGTCGATCGACGCAGCTTCGTACTGACTCTTCGGTATGCCTTGCAGCCCCGCGAGGATCATGACCGCGAAAAAGGGGAAGCCTTGCCATGTCAGCGTTGCTATAATCGCATAGATCGCGACCTTTGGATCGGCGAGCCAAGGAACTGCCGCTTGGACGACCGACAGATAGATGAGGATGTCGTTCAGCACACCTGTATTGGGATCATAAATCCAACGCCACATCAGGGCGATCACCACGCTGGGTAGGGCCCAGGGAATAATGATCAGCGCTCGCGCCAGACCACGCCACGGAAACTCCCGGTTCAAGAGCAAAGCCGTCAGAAGGCCGAGCCCCATCTGAAGCGGTACGGTCAAACCGATCCATAACAGAGTGTTCCAGAGTGCGGCCCAGAAAACAGGATCGTTGAAGAGCTTCACATAGTTTCCGAAACCGACGAACTTGCTGGCATTCGGTTTAAAAAGGATGAGATCGTAGAAACTCGTCCACACCGCCTGCACCATCGGCATGAAGACAATGACCAGCGTCACGACAAATGCAGGCGCAAGCAGGACATATGGAAGAAGCCGTTCCGAGCGCCAGTCGAAAATCGCGCGGCGCTGCGAGGAAGATGTTGCTAACAAAGACATACTGCGTCCGTTTCATTGCCGGGAAGAAGCCCCGACACAGTTGTCGGGGCAAGGACGTGGCGGCTACTACTCAGCGAAAAGCGCCTGCAGCTGCTCCATCATCTGCTGAGAGGTTACCTGCCCCGTCAGCGCCTGCTGCATATTCGTCTGCCACGCGCTATTGACGAATTCGGAAACATTCGAGGTTTGGGGCAGTACCTTCGCAAACGGCAGCGATTGGACCGTCGCATCAACGAAGCGGCGCTCGTGAAGCTTCCAATTCGCCGAACCGCTCTTGGTCACGGTCATCTGGCCAGTGGCGCTATTGAAAGCGACGTTGTTCTCACCCTCTGCGAGAAATGAAATCCACTTCCAGGCTGCGTCCTTGACTGAGGAACTGGAGAAGATCGCAAGAGACTCGTCGCCATAGGACGTCCACTGACCGTTGCCACACTTCGGAACGGGCACCGCGGATACCTTATCGCCCAGCGCAGCAACGAGATCCTTCGATGAACCGATGTGGTGGATCGTCATCGCCGTTTTGCCCGATTTGAAAGCTGCAATGATTTCCTGGAACCCATCATTGGGGGCGGATGGCGGAATTACCTTGTCCTTCTGGAAGAGGTCGATCACCCACTGATTGGCCGCAATCGCCTCGGGCTTGATCATGCCGCCTGGCTTCAGTTCTGCTCCCTGAGAAAAGACAAACGCGCCCCACTGATCCCAGCCTCCCTTGCCACCGCGCAGGCCAAATCCATAGGTGTCAGGTGCCTTTGTCAGCTTGATAGCGGCGTTTCTGAAATCTTCGCAGGTCTTGGGTGGCTGCAGACCTGCCGCCTGAAAGAGATCGCTCCGATAATATAGATAAAGAACAACATACTGGATAGGCAGATAATATTGAGTGCCGTCCGGCCCCTTGTTCAGTTCGAGTACGTTATCGAGGAGATCGGCTTTGCCTTTCCAGGCATCGATCTTGTCGCCGATCGGCTCAAGCGCGCCCATTTCGACGAGACGCGGTTGAGCGAAAAGCTTCACCATCGCGGCATCAGGTGCGTTACCGCCAACAAGCGACGTGTATAGATTATCGTAATAGCTGTTCCACGGGACATTCTCGGCCTGAATTGTAATACCCGGATTGGCTGCTTCAAACTTTTTGACCAGCTCAGCCATCGGGTTGGCTGGATTGTCGAAATGATACCAAAAGCGGACCGTTTCCGCCTTTGCCTGGGATAGCGCCGCCGACGCCGCCAGTGCAGCGCCGAGCGCCATTGCTTTCAGAAATTTCATGCCTTCCTCCTCCAGGTTTGTTTTGTTTTCAGCGGCTGGTTAGTCGCCTAGCTGCACTGCCCGCTGCCGCCAACGCCTCCCGCGCGGCAGACAGCTCGGATGTGTTCTGCAAAAAGCCGTGAATCACGCCCGGGATGATCAACAACTCATCGCTGCGACCAAGCGATTGAAGACGCTCGCTGAGAGCCAGCGTGTCCGACAGAAGAGGGTCAACCTCCGCGGCCATCAAATGAAGAGGCGGCAGCGATGACAGTTGCAGATCGGTTGCGACGAGCGGACATGCCAAAGGGTCAGCTTCGATCTTCTCCCCCCCGGCATAGAAGCCCCAATAACGCTGCATCTTGCCACGCGTCAGTCCGGGCCCTTCGCTGAAGCGCATGTAGGAGGCCGTCTCGAATGAACACGCATAGTTCCCGTAGAACAGCAGCCCACCGTCTGGGAGTGGCCGTCCATCCTGCTCTTCGTGCAGCATGGCTGCCAATGCGAGATTGGCACCCGCGGAGTCGCCAGCTACTAGCAAAGGGCCACGGCAAACTCCGAAAGCAGATGTTGTGCTAAAGACGTGACGGAGTGCCGATACCACGTCCTTCAGACCTGCAGGAAACGGACATTCGGGCGCAAGCCGGTAGTCCGGCAACACCACAGGCATCCCGCTTTCAATCGCAAGGACTCGTGCACAGCGCTCGTGCGTCTCCGGAGAACCGAATGCGAAGCCTCCGCCATGTACGAACAGGATTGCTCCGCGCCCAGCACCTTTCGGCACCAGAATTTTCAAGCGACAGCGGGCGGCACCAAGTTCTTGATCTTCATCGACCCAGACTTCCGAGACGCTCTGCATCGGCGGCAGATCGACATTGCAACGCGCGCTCGCGAACGCCGCCTGGGCCCTTCCCTCTCTAGCCGCCAACGTCGTTGGGTCTGGTAACGGGCCAAGCTCCGCCAGCGTCTTTGCCATCAAAGCAGCGGTCTCTGCCGACAACGCACCCGATAGCACCTGGGCGGCGCTCACTGAACGCTCTCCGGAAATACCTCAGGACCAAAATCGACGATCGTTGCAATGTGGTGATGCATGGAAGCGGCTGCGCGCCGCGCGTCACCGCTTTCGATAGACTCGATGATGCTGCGGTGACGCAGTGCGGTTGCCTTCAAGTCGCGCGACATCGGGCTACGCGAAATCTTGAACCGATGATTATGAACCAGGCAGCGATGAAGAATGGGATCGAGGGCGGGCAGATTGGCATCCTCGAAGATACGACGATGAAAATCACGGTCGACAGCTGCAAGCTCCAGTTCGTCGGCAGCGTCCGCGGCATCCAACATTTTGCTCAACAGGTCCTCAAGGTCTTTGACCAGGGTTCGGCTCGGAGCGCGCATCATCCTGGCAATGCCGCTACCCTCGATCTGCTGCCGCAGCCGAAACATTTCGATTGCCTCGTCAGCGGTACACTCGGAAACCTGCGTGCCCCGACGACCCTTTCGAAGCACAAGGCCCTCTTCCTGCAACTGCAACAAGGCTTCGCGCACAGTGCCCTGACTGCATTGAAAGTGCGTCGCAAGATCGAGTTCGGTCAATCCCGTTCCCGGTTCAAGCACGCCAAGCATGATGTCCCGTTTCAGCGTGTCAAACGCTGCGCTGGATTTGAGGGATTTCGTCGCGGTTTGCCTGGGTGGAAAATATGCCATCCGAATGTGCCTGCGCTGTTGCGTATCGATGAACTTATCATTATCGATATTGACATCGATAATGATCGTCAAGCACGAAGTTGCGACCAGGGAGGAAAACGTGGCCGAAATTGCGCTGAAGGAAATCCAGAAGTCTTACGGCAGTCTAAAAGTCATTCACGACATCGATATTGATATTGAAAGCGGCGAATTTCTCGTCTTGGTTGGCCCGTCCGGATGCGGAAAATCCACCCTTCTTCGAATGATTGCCGGACTGGAGGAGATTTCCGGTGGGGAGTTGCACATTGAAGGAAGGGCAGTAAATCGTCTGCCGCCTGCAGAACGCAACATCGCAATGGTTTTCCAGGACTACGCGCTTTATCCACACATGAGCGTGAGAGACAATATGTCTTTCGGTCTGAAGATGCGTGGCAGCAAAGACGAGGAAATCGGTCACCGTGTTTCTCACGCGGCTGATATCCTCAAGATCACAGACTATTTGGACCGCCGCCCTGCGCAGCTTTCCGGTGGTCAGCGCCAACGCGTCGCTATGGGTCGAGCAATTGTCCGGGAACCTGCCGCGTTTCTTTTTGACGAGCCATTGTCCAATCTTGACGCAGCGCTCCGTGTCGAGATGCGGCTTGAGATTGCTAAGCTCCATCATCGCATGAAGGCGACCACCATTTACGTTACGCACGATCAAGTGGAGGCGATGACATTAGCGGACCGCATCGTTGTGATGAATGCTGGCGTTATCGAGCAAATCGGCAAACCTCTGGATTTGTATCACAGACCAGCAAGCTTGTTTGTCGCCCGCTTTATCGGCAGCCCGACTATGAATACCCTTCCTGCGAGCCTTGCTCGTGGCCTGCTCACTTTACTCAACAAGTCGATCCACCTAGATGATGCGGTTGGTTACGGCAGGATCGACGGTCAGATCGTGGTCGGCATTCGGCCTGAAGACCTTATACAGTGTTCTGAGGAAGACGCCTGGGTAACCGGAGAGTTAGTAGTTGCAGAACGCTTGGGCAGTCAGACGTATGGCTACGTGGAGATCGGTCATTCGAAGATGCTCTGCGCGGAGTTCCCTCGAACGAGTGACGTGAATGTTGGTGAGACGTTACATTTCCGAGTGCGCACCGAAAGTCTTCATCTTTTTGATCCTAAGACGGGCCGCAGGATAAATCCGGTGTGAGAGCGCTAACCGATGGAGCCACATACCGAGCTTACCGTCGTCCTCAGAACGTTCACCGGCGTTCGCATTTTAGCGATCGCTTCACCGGCCGTGAAGGGTCCGATGTCTTATGGACGTCTCAAGAATGGGGCAACTCCATTGGCAGACATCGGACTAAAGGCGCAGGCGCTTTCACTCGCGGTAAAACGGGTTGCCGAACTGCAGCGTCAGATAACCGAGCTTGTCTTGGCGATGACGGGAGAGAGGCTGACGGAAATCGTGTTTGCCGCGGAAGTGAAAGCCTTCCTCAGGGCTCGATGTAATTTGTCTGTCATCGAGCTATCGACCTACATGGGACGCGAAGCCCCTTAAAGGCTCGCAGCTCGTTCTTCGCAACACGCGAGCATCGTGCCGCGTCGTCAAAGCTCTGGTCGCTGCTGAGCAGGCACGTCAGGAAATTCTCGAAAGAATGGAGATCGGCGCAAGGATCGATACAAGAGATGTACCGCCGGCTAGGAAACGGCTGGCCGACGCTACGTTGACGCCGGTTGAAGCAATGACGGCTGCCTCCATCGAAGAGAAAGTCGCGTGGTTTGTGAGGAGCCCAAAAAGCGTTTTCGAACTACCGGCGAAAAGTCTACGCTTGCAGAGCCAGAGCTTCGCCAGCAGGCAGGAATTCTTCAGCTCGAATGTAACCTCGCCGTCAGTGACGCAGGAATGATTTGACTTCAACTACCCAGCGACACCAGCAACTGCCCTGTGTCCGCCTGCAGGCATTCTTGTTATCAGATCCTTGCGCAATCCATGTGTCGAAAGAGTGTAGTGTGCGAATAGTGTTCTAGTATATTGTAAAAAACTGTAACGACTACCGTTGGGGGCAGAGTTGGCAAACGATATGTGGCTTCAATTGAATGGTGCGAAGCTCGGTATGTACACGTGGGATCTGTCTCGAAACAGCCTTGTTGGCGATGAGTACTACTCTTATCTCTACGGGTTTGATCCAGACAAACTTGCTGCTGGAATCGACATCGAGACCCTTTTGTCCAAAATCCTGCAAGAGGATAGAGAAATTGTCGCCGAGCGGACCCATGCCTCCATTCTTGATGGATTATTCGGCACAATATCCTTCAGGGTCACAAGACGATCAGGCCTATTAAGGCTCGGCGCGTTCGGCCGGTGTATCAAAGACGTGGACGGAACACCGAATTTTTTCACAGGCGCAGTCTTCGAGTTGGGGTCTGACAATCCGAGTTTCAGCTACCGCTCACCGACAAGCTTTCAATAATTTCCCTCTCTAGACAGCAGAAAGCGACACAGCGGCTCGCATCTGTCACGCAAGCAAGGATGTCCGCCTGACGAGCTTCGTACCCCTCTGTCGCGCATTCTGATCAGCGTCCCGTGTTAGGACGGGCGGGGACGATCTCCCTTATCGCGCAAGGAGTGACATTTTGAGCGATTTCTGTTCCTAGGAATAGGGCCATCAAATTTCGACAAAGACGACCGAGCGGTCGGCGGTTTCCAAAAGCGTGTCAGCAACAGTGCCGTAGGAAAGGTCAGCGCCTGCCCGCCTGTTGACCCCCAAAATGATCAGATTAAAGCGGCCTCTTCGAGCATGCTTGAGTATGGCCAGCTCCGGTGAAGCTTGCTGCGACGTGACCTTCTCCAACGGCAGACCGTAGAACTCTGCAATTCGGTCAAGTTGCTCGAACGCCGATTGCTGGACACCACTCGTGTCGCTCACTCTCGACAGAGACGCTGCCTGTGCAGGATCCTTGAAATACACTGCAGCGATCGATCCGCCGGTAGCCTTTGCGATGACAAATGCAAACTCTACTGCGTTCAGCGAACGCTCTGTCCCGCTGACAGGTACAAGTATACGCAGTTGAGTATCCGCTTCTGGAAGATGTCCTCGAGCCGAAACAATCGCTGTCGTCCCGCCGAATGCATCCACCATCGTTGTGTGTCGACCACCGTACCCACCGCCCTCGGCAGTGCTCGGCTCAACGCCCACGAACATCATGTCATGGCCTTTGTCCGCAGTCTCCGACAGGATGTCGTCCAGTTCCCCGTCCTTTGCTCGGATCGTAACATGGACCTCGCCATCGGCCGAAGCTTGCTTGACGTCGTCCATTTGCATGGCCGCATCAGCAGTGCTCTGCACGCGCTCGCCGACCTCTTTCGCGCGACTGTCCGGCATACGTCCCGCCAATTCGTCAGCTCGACCATCGCCGGGTTCGTCCAAGACATCCAGAACGGTAATTGGCATCTTGCGCACGGCAGCGAAATGTCCAGCGATGCGGGCAGCAAGATCGCTGCTGGCTGAATGGTCGACCGCAAGCAGGATACGCTCGAAATTGGACAGGAAGCTTTTTTCCTCGAAGGATTCAAGCCGCAGGCGATCCTCCTCATCTTCCCGCATCGGTAACCGCGCCAATGCCCACCGCAAGGTGGGTGGCATAGCCATCGTCGTTACGACTGCCATAGCAACAATCACGGAAAACAGACGTTCGTCGAGCACGCCGACCGATAGCCCTATGGAAGCTACAATAACTTCAGTTGATCCCCGGGCATTCATTCCGCACCCAAGCGCGATAGCTTCTGGATTGGAGAACCCACCCATTTTAGCACCGACAAAGGCACCACCGAATTTTCCAAGACTGGCGATCAGGATCAGTCCTACCGCCAGAAGCAATATAGATGGGTCAGCCAAGAGGCCGAGATCAGTATTCAGACCCGTCAGACCAAAGAAGACCGGCATGAACAGCGCGGTCGTCAATCCACGTAGCTGTCCTTCGATCTGGCGTGTCAGGATTGGGGATTGACCGACGAGAATGCCCGCGACAAACGCGCCCAAGACAGTGTGAACACCGATCAAATTGGTGATTATCGCCATGCCACCCATAATGGCGATAATCGCACTCAACACTGGCAGGTCACTCTTGAAGGTATCGTTGACCCATCGAATGATCTCAAAAACGATGCGCCGTCCGATCGTGAAGCTGAAGGCCATGAACGCGATCGTGCCAATGACGCTCTTTGCGAGGATTGCAACATCAACAACGCCACTCGTGGCCAGGCTGAAGGTCACAGCGATGATAACCCAGCCGATCGTGTCATCGATAATAGCAGAAGCGACAATCAACTGACCGACATTACGGCGCATGAAGTCCATCTCCCGCACCACAGACGCCACAATCTTCACCGAAGAGATCGACAGTGCGGTTCCAAGAAAGAGCGACGTGACCAATCGCGCGTCGGGATCAGGCAACAGACTTGCGGGGATGACCTCCCCCAAAGCAAAACCGAGTGCAAAAGGCACCACGATCCCAGAGAGCGAAACTCCAGCCGCCGCACGACGCAGCCGCAACGCCAGACCAAGATCCGTTTCCATACCTGCGAGCAGAAGCAAGAACAAAATACCGAGTTGAGCAACGGCGTCTGCCATCGCCTTTTGCGCCTCGCCATCCGGAAACAGCGTCGACTGGGCTTCGGGAAACACAAGGCCAAATACTGAAGGACCTAGCAAGACACCGCCGATGATCTGGCCCATGATAGACGGCTGCCCAATGCGCACCATAGCCTCGCCGAGCAATCTCCCGACGACCACAAGTACAATGATCTGGATTAGAAATAAGGCCTCTGAGGGGCCGGGGGATTTTCCATCGGCGGCAAAGGCGGCGCCGCACGTCACTAACATCCCGACTGTCGGCAAGGCCCAAAGGCTAAGCCGGACAGAGTTCACTCTGATTTTCATCGATGGAGGCCCCGTACATTTCTGGCGATAAAACGGGCAAGCCATGCCAATGTTCCGTAGAGAAGACTGACGGCGCCTATGACCTTATTCGATCCGGCTATCCAAGCAGCCCCAAAGTCGTCTCTAATGGCTATGACGTAATAAACACCCTATCCGTTTTCGTCAGCTTTCCCGCAGCCTGTTCGCAAACAGAACAGGCAAGCGATGCTGCTTAGTGACTTCTTGTACTCCCTACCTATTCGCTCAGAAACCTTGCACCCCGTAAAGATGCTTCCTCGAGGGCTCGAATGATAGGTTGTGCTAAATGGTCGGCACAAAGCCGGACATGATCGTGTCCAGCGACATCGTAGCAAGCGGCTCCAGTCCCGAATATCTAGAACACTAGCGAGTGTCTGGATCGAGGGGCGCCATGTGTAGCCAAGCACGCGTCTAGCTTATCCTGCAACAACATCTTCGAAGCGGACAAATACCCAGACTGAGCAACAGAGCTCGATTTGAAGGTAAGCAACGCGATTTCGCGCAAGGCGATCCGTGAAAACAATGGCTGCCAAAGGATTCTGACAACGCGGCCGACGGTCTGATCGAATTCGTCAGAGGCGATGAGCAGGCCGTCCACAGCACTTCAAGCGTCCAAATCCACCTGGACAGATTTTAGAACAACGTCTCATCATCTGGCCATCGCGGCCCGACACCGATGCCTGTAGAAAGCCATGCTTCGCTGACCTCGAGAGAAGCGGCGATCGGCTCAAGGTACTCGCAGCCCGGCTCGCTTCGATCATTCTCCCAAGCGCTCCAAACGTCGCTTTCCACCCCAACCATCTTCGCAGCATTATCGATAGAGAGCATAGATGCATCTCGCGCCAATGAGATGCGTCCCCCGAGCGTGTCAGTTTCGGTGAGCGCTCTATGATTGGTTTCTAGTGCCATCCCTGCCCCCGAAAATGATCCGGCCTCCTCGAATATCTTACGAGAAGGCCGGATTGCATCAGCTCTGTTCCCCAACCCAGGCCTTCACCTGATCTGGATGGTCCTTGATGTATTTTTCGATAGCTGCGTCGTAAGACGTCTCTTGGGCTGTGAACATCGCCGCTTCCAGGTCGTTAAGCGGCACCTTCATGCGCGAAAGAAAGTCGGCAGCCTTGGGGTTTTCTTGCCTGAATTTCTTCGATGCAAGGATATCGACATGCTCGGCCTGACCCAAGGATTCTTTCGGATCAGTAAGATAGCGGAGCTTGTACTTTCCAAACATCCAGTGCGGGCTCCAGGACGTAGCGACGAACCACTTTTCACCTCGCATCGCGCGGTCAACTGTCGTTAGCATGCCCGCTTCGCTGGAGATTTGCAGCTTGTACTGGTCGAGCGCATAATCCTTGACCGCCTGTTGCGAAAGGCGGGTCAAACCAGCACCCGGATCGATGCCCTGTATCGTGCCAGACAACTTCTTCTGAACCTCAGGCTTCTTCAGGTCCTCGATCGAAGAAATCTCTGCTTCAGGAATATAGGCAGGCACGACCCAACCGAGCTTCGCGCCGTCATAGACCGTGCCGAGCGTCTCTACCTTGTCTTTCACCTTTGCGAAGTAATCCGCGTGAGTTGCCGGCAACCACGCCATCATCATTGCATCGATATCGCCTCGGCTGACGCCTTGGTAAAGCGGCGCGACATCCGTCTGAACGAGTTCCACATCCTGGCCGAGCTTCTCCTTGATCAGCTTGGCGGCGAGTTTGGTGACGAACTCAGCGTCGGACCACGGGGCAAAGCCAAGCTTCACAGTTTTCGCATCTTCAGCCATCGTTGGCGTTGCTGAGCCAAAAAGCACAGCGGCAGCAAAGCCAATGGCGCCACCAAGTGCAGCCCTGCGGGTCGAGGAAAGTGTCTTGAACATATGTTCTCCTTTTGGGAGGTTTGAATTTGCGGATTCAGCATCCGCATCGTTGGGCGGCGCGGTGCTCAGACAGTTGCCGGAGACAAGTGTTTGCGCTCGCTCTTTCTGTTGAAAAGCCCCGACCAAAAGGCAGCTTGAGGCTTTCCAAGGCTTTGTGTCAGGCGATCGAGGATCACCGCGAGAATCACGACAGCAAGACCGCCCTCAAAACCGGTGCCCACGTCCAGGCGCTGTATGCCGGTGAGAACCGTGTTCCCAATACCGCCTGCGCCAATCATGGATGCAATGACAACCATGGAAAGCGACAGCATGATCGTCTGGTTGATGCCCGCCATAATGGAGGGCATGGCGTTCGGCAGTTGGACCTTGAAGAGCAACTGCGAGGGCGTGCAGCCAAATGCGTTTCCAGCTTCTATGAACTCTACATGCACCTGGCGAATGCCTAGATTGGTGAGGCGGACCACCGGCGGCATAGCGAATATGACAGTTGCGATAGCGCCGGGTACTGCACCAAGTCCGAAAAACATCGCCGCAGGAATAAGATAGACGAATGCAGGCATGGTTTGCATCAGGTCGAGGACCGGTCGGATGATCGCAGCAACCGAATCCTTCCGCGCCATGGCGATCCCAAGCGGAAGACCGATGATCATAGCCATCAGCGTTGAAGCTATGACGAGTGATAGAGTCTCCATCATCGCGGTCCAAAGACCCATGTGGTCAACGAGCCAGAGCGCAAGTCCAGCCAAGACACCAAAAACTGCGCCGACCCGCCAAAATGACAGGATGACGAAGATGAGAATGCCCACTGGCATGGGAATGGCAGTGAGCGTGTCCTGGATGGTACTGGTCACGAACCCGATCAGAGTGGCGACGAAATCCAAGAGGGGTGAAAAATTGTCCAGAATGTAATTGACGACGGCATCGACGCCGTCCCCTATATCGAAATTCATAGTCAGACTCCGGTTGTTGGCCGGTTGGGGGAAATGCTGAAATCAGCTCGCGCGGTCGAGCGTTTCAAGCAGTGTCGATTTACTGATAGAGCCGAGGTAGCGCCTGGAGTTGTCGACAACGGGAACTGGCCATGGGCTCGCCGCTACGCGTCCCAGTACGTTCGACAATGGCTCGTCAGCCGGGATCGGTTCGATCTCGGATAGAAACGCCGCTCTATAGGGATCCGAATGTCCAGAACGCATATTCTCGACGAGCGTGGTTTGGCTGACAACGCCATGATAGGTTTTGTCGCGCCCCAGAATGATCGCATATTCGCGATCGAATGTCTTCATTCGCTCGAGTGCTGCGGCAGCGGTTACACCTTGTCGCTCGATGATCGTCACCTGTGTTTTTCGAGCGACGTCGCCAGCTTTGAAGACGTGACTCACGTCAACGTTCCTAAAGAAGGAGCGGACGTAGTCGTTTGCCGGGTTCATGACGATTTCGTCCGGCGTGCCGACCTGAACGACATCGCCGTTCTGCATGATGCATATCCGGTCACCGATGCGCATGGCTTCGTCGAGATCGTGACTGACAAAAACGATGGTTCGGCTGTGTTCGGCCTGAAGGCGGACCAGCTCATCCTGCATTTCCGTACGGATTAGAGGATCGAGAGCGGAAAATGCTTCGTCCATGAGCAGAATTGTGGGTTCACTGGCAAGTGCGCGAGCCAAGCCGACGCGCTGCTTCATTCCACCTGACAGCTGATCGGGCATGCTGTCTGCGTAACCGGCGAGACCAACAGCCTCCAGCGCCAGAAGCGCCTTTGCTTTACGTTCGTCTTCCCCCATACCGGCAACCTCAAGCCCGAAAGCGGCATTGTTGATAACGGTGCGGTTGGGCAGAAGAGCAAAGGACTGGAATACCATGCTGATATCGCGCCTACGCACCTCTATTAGGTCGCGGCGGGACATCTTCGTGATATCCTGGCCGTCGATCTTGATTGAACCCGCTGTGGGCTCGATCAGTCGGTTGAGCAGGCGTAGGAGGGTGGATTTGCCCGAGCCTGAGAGGCCCATGATGACGAAAATTTCGCCGGCTTGAATGTCAAAGCTTGCCTTGTTGACTCCGACCGAGCATCCGGTTGAAGAATGGATTTCAGATTTCGTCTTCCCGGCGCGAACCATATCCAGCGCCTTGTCGGTATCCTCACCGAAGATCTTGTAGACGTTATTGAGACTGATTTTGGTCGTAACCGGCGGAGCCAGTGCGTCATTTTCAGTTTGAGAATTCATATATTTTATTCAGCCCAGCATAGAGCAGGGGCGCTCTCCTTCTTACCGCAATTGCACCTGACACCCTCAGCGCTTAAGACGCGGGATATCGACAGGATAAAAGCTCGTTTGCGACATCACCGCTAGCACAAGCTTCAAAAACGCGGATCCAAATTCGTGATGACGACTTCGCACACGCACGATTTGGTCCGATAAAGACGCGGGATAGTGAGCATCAAACTCACTGATAGGCGCTACATAAGATAATTTTTTTTCAATGTCCATAAAAAAACCCTAAATATTTTTCGCGAAGTGAGTTTTCGCGAGCGTTTGAGAGGTCCTTTGGCAGCAGCACCAGTCTCGTCAGACTGACAAAAACCCTCTTGATAGCAACCAACGGGTCGCGAGATTTGAGGGCTAACGCGGGAAGTGGGAATACGTCTATTTACGACATCGCACCACAGAATAAAGAAAGCGGAAAATGACTTAGAGTGGCATTGGCCCAACTGGTACTGCTTGGACGAAGCTCGGTAATGACGCCCACGGCTCTTCTATAAATACCGGATGTCACCAAAGGTCATATCCACACACGAGGCCTTATAGGTTCTTGTACAAGCTCGGGGAACGGGCAATGTATTTCCGTGGGTGGACCTTTTCTGTGCCCCCTCTAGACGTGACATTGCGTCACGCGACACTATGGGGGGTTGGGCTCATTTGACATGAGCTTAAGATGCTCGCCATCGACTCTGTGAAACTGCAGTGCCCGCCCGGAACATGGGGCCGCGTTGCAAAGTTCGAGAGTTTCCATGATGGAGTTACCATGACCTTCCTCGGCCTACAAGCGGACATGCTGGCGCGGATACAGTTCGCGTTCACCGTATCCTTCCATTTTCTCTTTCCTGCCTTCTCGATAGGCACGGCGAGCTACTTGGCCGTTCTCAACGCGTTATGGCTGTGGAAGCGTGACGAAGCCTACCTGAAGCTCTTCGAGTACTGGAAGACCATCTTCGCAGTCACCTTCGCGATGGGTGTCGTGTCCGGAATCGTGATGAGCTATCAGTTCGGGACGAATTGGTCCGCGTTTTCAGACAAGGCCGGACCGGTCATCGGACCGCTGATGGGTTACGAGGTCTTGACGGCGTTTTTCCTTGAAGCGGGCTTCCTCGGTATCGCGCTTTTCGGTCGCAAGCGCGTCGGGGACTCAGCACATATGGTGTCCGTCGCCATGGTCGCTTTAGGCACGCTGATCTCCGCTACGTGGATCACGTCAGCCAACAGTTGGATGCACACGCCCGCAGGTTTTAGCATCGATTCTAACGGCGTCTTTGTGCCCGAAAACTGGTGGAATATTATCTTCAACCCCTCCTTCCCCTACAGAATGACCCATACCGTGCTGGCGGCCTTCCTAACCACCGCTTTCGCCGTAGGCGCGGTCGGCGCTTGGCACCTGCTGAAGGACAATACGAACCGCCAGGCTCGCATCATGTTCTCGATGGCGATGTGGATGGCGGCAATCGTCACACCCGTTCAGATTTTCGTTGGTGACCTCCACGGTCTGAATACACTCGAACACCAGCCCGCGAAGATCGCAGCAATGGAAGGACATTACGAGACACATAAGGAAGGTGCCCCTCTCGTCCTTTTCGGCATACCGGACGACGAGGCAGAGACCACCCGCTATGCAATCGAGATTCCGAAGCTCGGCTCGCTGATCCTGACCCACGAACTTAACGGCGAGATCAAAGGCCTGAAGGAATGGCCCCGCGATCAGCGCCCTCCTGCACTCATGCCATTCATAACCTTCCGCGTCATGGTCGGCCTCGGCTTCCTTATGCTCGGCGTTGGGCTGTGGTCGCTCTGGGCTCGATGGAAGGGTAGGCTGTATAGCACGCCGTGGCTCCATCGCATCGCTGTGCCCATGGGAGGTTCTGGTTTTATGGCCGTGCTTGCTGGCTGGTACACGACCGAGGTCGGTCGCCAGCCTTGGACGGTCTATGGACATCTGCGAACTGTCGACAGTCTGTCACCGGTTTCCGCACCCGCGGTCGGGACCTCCCTGCTCATTTTCATCGGCGTCTATTTCGTGGTCTTCGGCGTCGGGGTCTACTACCTGCTGAAGCTTATGCGGCGGCCACCGACCCCGCTCGATATGGATCAGGAGCTCGACGCCGGCCCAATCCGAACCGCTGGTATTGTGCCCGGCGTAACGCAGGACCATCAGCCTGGAGGCCGCCATGGACATTGATCTTTCCTTTGTATGGGCGGGGATCATTGCCTTCGCCGTGCTTGCCTATGTTGTGCTGGACGGTTTCGACCTCGGGATCGGGATCGTCTTCCCATTCTTCCGAAAGCGTCGCGACCGCGACGTCATGACGAATTCGATCGCTCCGGTCTGGGACGGCAATGAGACATGGTTGGTGCTGGGTGGTGGTGGCCTCATGGCCGTGTTCCCGCTCGCCTACGCCATCATCATGCCAGCACTCTATATGCCGATCATATTGATGCTGGTCAGCCTTATCTTCAGAGGAGTCGCATTCGAGTTTCGTTGGCGAACTCACGACGAATCCCATCTTTGGGATTTCGGCTTCTGGATAGGATCCTCGATCGCGGCCCTCATGCAGGGCATCTCCCTTGGCGCCTTGGTACAGGGCATCGCAGTTGATGGCAGGCAGTATGCGGGCGGCTGGTGGGACTGGCTGACGCCCTTTTCGATCCTGACAGGCGTCGCCGTTCTCACAGGCTACGCGCTGCTTGGCGTAACGTGGCTCAACCTGAAAACCTCCGGCGATATCCAGGCACGCTCGGCACTGCTCGCGCGTCCTCTGAGCGTCGCGCTCTTGGCGCTGATCGGGATCGTTTCTCTCTGGACACCGTTCATCAATCGGATTTACTTCGAACGGTGGTTTGGCTGGCCAACCGCGTTCTTCTCGTCATTAGTACCGCTGCTGCTAGCTGGTTGCGCTTTCTTGCTCTGGAACGGCCTTAACAGTGGGAAGCACCTGCAACCGTTCTTGGCAGCGCTCGGCGTCTTCGTGTTGAGCTTCGCCGGACTTGGGATCAGTTTTTATCCCTATATTATCCCCGGCGTCCTCACGATCAGGGAGGCCGCGGCTCCGGAGAGTTCACTGATGTTTCTCCTCGTGGGCGCCGTGGTACTCCTCCCCATGATTCTCGCCTACACGGCTTATGCGTATTGGGTCTTTCGCGGCAAAATCGACCCGGAGGAAGGATATCATTGATGAGCGATGGCCTTCGAAAGACAATGTGGTTCATTGTCCTGTGGCTGGCCGGCGTCGGGACGCTCGCCGCAATAGCAATTTTGATCCGCTGGTTTCTGAAATAGCTCAAGACGGGAAAGAACGACCGCAGGAAAGTCGTCAGTTTGCAACGATCCGCGAACGGATCCGAAGGAACTTCAAGCGTCATCATGGGTTGAAATTCACGATGTAAAACGAGGATTTGCCGATGAAGATGGAAGAGCTTTCTAAAAAGCTCAGCAAGATCGACTTCTGCATGTTCAACACGCACGATCCAGCTGGGCACATTAACAGCCGACCGATGAGCAATAATGGCGATGTGGAATATGACGGTGACTCATGGTTCTTCTCCTATGAAGACACCAAGAAGGTTCGAGAGATCGAGCAAGACGCGTCGGTCACTCTGACTTTTACCGCTCCACCAAGCATGCTCGGCAAGCCCGGAATTTTTATATCTGTGAACGGTCAGGCGAGGCTGATTCGAGACAAGTCACAATTCGAAGCTCACTGGTCGCGCGATCTAGATAGATGGTTTCCGCAGGGCGCCGATACGCCACGAATCGTTCTGATCAAGGTATCGGCTGGCACCATCGAATTCTGGGATGGCGAGGAAAACGGAACAATCGAGCGAGCAAGCAGTGCCGCCATGAGAGGTGCAGTGTGAGTAGCGAGCAGACCGATCACGAGAAGATTTGGAAAGAGTTTTCCGACGCCGTCAATATGACACCATCCGCGTTGGAGAAGTGGCTAAAGACTGAAGAAAGCAAGGAAGCTGGCTGGTCCGGAGAGGGCAAGAGCGAAACCGTTGGTCATAAGTCTGGTCGTCGTATCGTGGAAATCAAGCACAAATCAAAATCGGAACTCACGAATGACGACTTTGCCCACATGAAGAAGGTGATCGGCTATGTTCACCGTCACGTGGCCCAAGGCGGACCCAAAGAAGATGTGGAGAATTCCACCTGGCGGCACTCGCTCATGAACTGGGGCCATGATCCACTCAAAGATTGATGTCATTGGGGTGCGGAGGAGCCTGCTGTTTTGGCAGCAGGCTCCGTGTCCAAATGTGCGTTCAAATCAGTGTGCGTTACCGAGCTTTCTGATTGCTTCCACGTCCTTCGCCGTTAGCTCAGACGCTTCGTTCGTCCAGGCGTCACGCAGGAATGTCGCGAGCTCCGGCGAATGAAACTACGCCCTCGTTGGTATGGCACGCAGGGCGACCGCTGGCGCGTATCAGATGCACGACCTGCCGCAGGTTTGAAATCCGATCTGACTGCATAGCGTCAGGCAAACTACACTCCCTGCCCGGAAAATACCGAAAGACTACTGGTTACCAAGCTCAACGCGATCGAACCCGTTTCTCAACCCATAACCCGCAGATTACGTGGGCCTTCAGACGGGGCGGCACAGAAATCGTGTGCCATAACCCTAATTTATATATCTTATCAGTGTTAGCCTTGGTTCAGTTTTACGACTGCAGCTGCGTTTGTGGTCAGCCGGTATTCCGCCATTTTTTCGGGCGTGAGATAGTAGAGCTGATTGGGGGGAGTCTCCAGCGCATGGATCCACAAGCCAGCGCCAATACCCATTTCGTCGAGATGTCGCGCGACCCGTGCGGTGACGGCCTGAGCACTGGACATAGCTTGGTCTGGTGAAACAGGCTCGATGCCGCCATTGAAAACCTGATGCACGCCTATCACGGCGTCTTTTTCGGCTGTTCGCGTCACACCACCAGCAAAAACGATTGGGCAGGATGAGGCACAAAGCGCCCTCTCGTCGATCTTCGTACCGATTGCCTTTTGCCGGATCAGCTTGGACATCGCGATTGCATCATCGACCGAACCTCCCGGCGAGTTCAACGCGACGAATTTGATGTATTCGCCTCGGGCCTCAATCTCGTGGGCGAAACGTTCGGCTGCGCCCGGATCGATTGTTCCCTCGGCATAGAGCACTCCGCCCGAAATCAAATTGAACGTCATTGGTTTACGAAGAACCGCCTCAGGGCTTGAGGGTTTAACCGGTGGAGCTCCGGGGGCATCTGGCGCAATCTTCGGCGGTAAAAAGGTGGGCACGTCCGGGACTGTTTCCACGCCTGGTCGGGCTGCTTCGACTTCGCTGATCTCTATTATGTCAATTACCAAAAAGGTCGCCGCCGCTGCGAGCAGCAGATAGAAGGCGCCGCGCATCAGCACCCCATCGTTGATGTTCGTCATGGCCTTTAGCGCAGTTGCCGGCTTCATGCCGTGGGGCCTTTGCGCGGTGCTTTGTTAAGGCCGAGACTCGTGATGTTATTGACCTCGGCGTCGTCTTTTTCATCTCCGGCCTTGGCGAGAGCGTCTTCGATATCCTGCTCCTCTCTGGCTGACATGCCTTCTCCGGCGATCGCCTTTTGCATGGCGAGCGCCTGCATCAGCTCTGCCACTGTGATCCTCTGAGCAAGCGGCATCGTTTCCTCTTGCCTGCGGATCGCGCCGTTCACGACAGCAAGGATGAAAACCATGACCCCTGGCAACAGATCGATGGAAATAGCACCAGCCCATGCAGGAATGAAGTCGGACGCATAGCGCAGAACGGCTTCCGCCGATGAAAGCGGCACGAACCTCCGCTCCGCCACGGGTGAACGCGATAGAATTTCATCTGCGGCATCGGACAGCACCTTTGATTGTGCTGCAACGGAAGTGCGGATCGTTTCCATCACCCGATCTTGGCGCGATATGAGATCCTGTTCGCCACCATCCGGGATTGGAGCTATGAAGCCGAGCGACAGATCATCTGCCGCGCGGCGGATCGAGGGAGCGATAGAGGTTTGCTGGAGCGAGGTGATTACGCCGGTTAGAGCCACGGCTTCCGACGAAAACTTATCTGCCCGGGGTTCGACAATACCGGGTGCCGAGACGAGACCACGCATGGTCTCAAGGCGCTTCTGTCCTTCGTTGAACAAGCTGGTGACCTGCTCGCGCGACGCATTGATGCCGTTTTCCAACTCGTTTAGTTGCGAAGACATCTGCGACAACAGCGAGACAACGCTACCGGAACCTGTCGTGCCCGTCAGCGCCCCGGACTGTTGCTCGGAGGACGCCAGCTGGGCGAAACGCTCCTTTGCGCGTTGAATGTCCGGCAGCAGGCTTTGTGCAGCCAGCGCGTTTTGGTGTGCCTGCTCCAGATCCGACGTGTAATCCTCGACAGTCTCTGCCAGATGCTGTTCGAGAGCTGCCGATCCTGCGAGCGCAGCAGCATTCAACCAGCTCGACATCGCCAGGATCATGACGCAGCCAACGGCCATCACCGCCAGCATTGCGGTGCGGCTGGAACGGCTGGTGACGTGCGGATAAAATCGCGCCATGTATGTCCAAAACGCGTAGATTCCGACAGAAACTGAAGCGGAGTAGATGATGGCCGCGAAAAAGATCGCTGTTGGCGAGCCGTCGAGAATACTACGTACACCGAGATATGTGTAGACGCCGGAAGCGAGAGCAAGAACAGCAAGGGCAAAACGTGTCATCGTTTCGACCGCTGCCAGGCTTTCCTGCAAGCGATGCGATGCGCCAAGCGCCATAAATTTTTCTCCGGAAGAGGACTGTATTCCTTAACACGACCTTAAATGTCGGCGAATTCAAGGCTACTGCAACCGCAGCATCAACGACACATCGTATCCGATTGACGGTGGGCGCACATCATGGTGCAAGTTTTATAGTTTGATACCAATACGCTCAGCTTTTGTCTTCGCTAGCGCCTGCAGGACTAAGCTGAATGACATTACTGGCATGTTATTGAGGACGGACCTGCCCGCAGAGAGAGTATCCGTCTCGTCAAGACGCTTCCTGTCTTAAAGCGCCTAGAAGGCTGAGCCCTATAAGCACGTATTGTACTGGCAACGGAACAAGTTGCGGTGAACTTTGTTCGCGCTGACGGTCGAATTGCCAATGAAAGAAATGCCGATGGACGTGAGCGCGACGAAACGCCGGGAAAAAAGGGCCGCTGCCCCCACAATAGAGCTTGAAGCAGGCAGAGTTTTGAAGGCACCGCCCGCTTTCATAGCGACCAGGCTT
This sequence comes from uncultured Agrobacterium sp., assembly GCF_913777885.1. Classification (NCBI taxonomy): domain Bacteria; kingdom Pseudomonadati; phylum Pseudomonadota; class Alphaproteobacteria; order Hyphomicrobiales; family Rhizobiaceae; genus Agrobacterium; species uncultured Agrobacterium sp. Next base: position 100,176 of record NZ_CAJYTV010000013.1, read on the forward strand.
GCAGAATGGCTCGGCAGATCGGACAAGCCGATATGTTATATTGCAAGGAATGAGGAAGAGGCAGACGGCATCGCGCAGACGATTAGCGCGCTCTTTCCGGCGATAGATCACGTCGTCCTCCCGCCTTGGGACTGCCCGCCGTATGATCGTGCGCCGCCCTCGCGACATTCCATGGGACGACGAATGGACGCGTTGAGGCTCTGGACCAATGAGACATCCGCCCAACGATTGCTTCTGACATCTTTGGAGGCATTGCTTCAACGTGTTCCGCCATTACACGTGATCGCGCAAGCGCACTTTGAGCTGGCAGTTGGAAAGACGTTGGATCGCGACGCGTTCATCGATTTTGCCGTGCGTCATGGATATTCCGAAGAAGGCGTTGCGGACGATCCCGGAGAATTCGCTCTTCATGAGGACGTGATCGATGTTTATCCTGCTGGCGCGCCTGGTCCACTGCGAATTGTGCTTGGCGAGAATAACGAAGTGCTGGAGTTGCACGGCTTTGACCGCATATCTCAACGGACAGAAAGTTCTTTGGAGAACGTGTCGATCGGCCCTGCATCGGAAGTTGTTTGGGCCACCGAGAATTGCGAAGATACTCGCCTGTCGGCTCGCAACATCGAGCATTTGCTGCTGAGCCACTACGATGTCATGGCAAGTGTGTTCGATCTCATTGGCGACGCAGACCTGATCCTGGGCCAAGGCATGCATACGAGGATCGAACGGTGTTTGGAGATAATTGCAGACGCTTATCAGGGCAGTGCAGACCTCGACGAAACTAACACCTCGCCGCGGCGCTCGCTCTACCTCAGTCGCGAAGAATGGGATCAGGCGGTAGACCGTTTCAAAACACAGACCTTGGACCTCGAAGGAGGCAGCGGCCTGCCGGTACGGACATATGAGGCTAACTATGGAAGGTTGGCTACAAAATTTGCACGGGAGGCATTGCAGCAGGAGAAGAAAGTTCTGGTTGCTGGCGAAGGAAAGAGCGCAGAAACTTTTTATCGGCGATTGGAGAATGCCGCAAAATTCAAGACCGATTCTTTCGTTCAATGGAGCGATTTGTTGGAAGCCAAGCCGGGTAGCCTGCTTAAAAGCAGCTGTTTGCTACAAGAGGGATTTTGCGATCAATCGCTTAACATCGTCGTCATTGCAGCGCCCGGCGGATCGTCTGCCGAAAATCCCAACGATTTGCTATCGGAGCCCGAGCTTCGGATCGGCGACGTTGTCGTTCATGAAGATCACGGCATTGGGGTCCTTAAGGAGCTAGAGACCATCATCGTCGAGGATGTACCACGCGACGCCGCTCGACTGGAGTATCGCGATGGTGATTCAATCCTCGTGCCCATGCAGGAGTTCGACAAGCTCTGGCGTTACGGTTCCGAGCCCGACGCCGTGTCACTCGATCGCCTTTATACCGAGGCTTGGAGCAAAAGACGCCAGAAGATCGCCGAGGATATCGCTTTCACTGCGCGCCATCTCTCGAAGGTTGCAAAAGAGAGGCGGGAATTAGAAGCGGAAAAGTTCGTCCCTCCACGTGCGCAATTCACGGCCTTCACCCGTCGCTTCCGCTTTGTCGAAACCCGCGATCAAGCCAGCGCAATCCGTGACGTCCTTTCTGATTTCGGGTCAGGACGCGTCACGAACCGTCTTGTTTGCGGAGACGTCGGCTTCGGAAAAACAGAGGTGGCTTTACGAGCAGCGGCCGCTGTGGCTCTCTGCGGTGCGCAGGTTGTCGTTATCGCTCCCACCACTGTGCTGGCACGCCAGCATTTTCACACGTTCGAGCAACGCTTTAGGGGTACGGGCATTTCGGTCGGCATGCTGTCGCGCCTTCTTAAGCCTGCTGAAGCCAAGCAAACGAAAGCGGCTCTGGCGGGAGGGAAGCTGGGCGTGATCGTGGCGACACAGGCGATCTTTGCGAAGGATGTACGATTTGCAAAGCTTGGTTTGTTGATTGTGGACGAAGAGCATCGCTTCGGCCTGAGGGAAAAGAGAGCCATGACGAAGCTCGCGCCTTCGCTTCACACCCTGATGATGTCGGCAACACCAATTCCGCGCACTCTGCAGTCGGCAATGGTCGGCGTTCAGGAGGTCAGCCTTCTCACAACAGCGCCATCGAAACGGCGAGCGGTGCGAACCTCTATCACTGCGGTAGATAATGCCTCAATTAGAGCGGGACTGATGAGGGAACACCGCCGCGGCGGGCAAAGTTTTGTCGTCGTGCCTCGTATCGAGGACATAGATGCGATCCAACGACTACTTGAGACGGCTGTTCCGGAGCTGTCGGTCAAAGTAGCACACGGAAAGATGCCTGCAGCGCTAATAGATGAGACCGTTGTCAGCTTTGCAGCAGGTGACGGGGACATACTACTCGCGACGAATATTATTGAAAACGGGCTCGATATACCACGAGCCAACACCATGTTCATATTTAACCCGGAGCGTTTCGGACTTGCACAACTCCATCAACTGCGTGGCCGCGTTGGTCGTTCAGGTGCGCAAGGCCACGTCACTCTTTTGACGGATGAGCATGCGGAGTTGGACGACGATACGTCCTCCAGACTTACCGCCCTTATTGAAGGTGACCGGCTTGGGTCCGGCTTGGCGATCAGCCTGCGCGATCTTGATCTGCGTGGCGGCGGCGACATGGCCGGCGATGATCAAGCCGGTCATATGCGGGTGCTCGGTGTCGGATTTTACCAGAAGCTCTTGGCCGCTGCGGTCGCAGACCTCACCAAGCGCCCTCCCCCTTTTCTTCAACGAACGGTTCTACAACTCGACGCGTCAGGAACAATACCGGAAGCATATGTGGCGGATCCGGCGACGAGGCTTAATCTTTATGCAAAGCTTTCTCGAGCGTCTGATCTGAGCGCAGTAGATGATCTTGAAGCGGAGTTCGAAGATCGCTTCGGTGAACCACCGCCACAGGTCTTGCTTCTTCTACGCACGACTCGGCTTCAGCTTACCGCAGCACGGCTGGGCTTCTCCAGGCTTGAAGCTGGCCCGAAGGCACTGGCCTTGAACGTCACTGCAAAAGCGCCAGCCAAGGCAATCGCGCTTTTGGTGAAAGAGTTCGCCGGTCGCCGCACCGAGGACCGAATTATCTTCGAGATTGCTAGTCACAATAGTGATGAACGATTGAAGTATTTCGAGGATTTTCTCTCGCAAGCGGGAAAAGCTCTACGCCAACGGCTCGAAAATCGAACACGATTTTCCAGAAAGCACGTTACGTAGTTTAAAGAAGATGGAGCACCCTTTGTGCATCGCTTAAAACGCACAAAGGATGCTCCAGCAGAAACGAAAAGGCGATCAGTCTCCTCCCAAGCCGCTTTATATCTCGGGCGCAGAACTGAATTATCCACACCAGACAACGCGGTATGATCGAAGACCTGCGATTTTTTAGCTTCAAGCGCCTGCCAGGCAATCGATGGTGATCGTAGTGATACCGCTCACAAACTTCCCAGTGCGTTTTTGTTCAGGAGCTTTGCCACCCAGTCCACGAATACGCGAACCTTGTTGGTGACGTGGCGCGTTTGTGGATAGACGATGTAGATCGGCATGGCTTCGCTTTTCCATTCCGGCAACACGCGAACCAGCTGCCCCTGCCTCATTTCCTCTCGGATCGCGAATGGCACCAATTGTCCAATTCCCATTCCGGCAAAAACGGCATGCTGATAAGTGCGCGCATCATTCGCCGAGACAATGTAGCGCGGATTGATTTCGACTGAACGGATACCATTGTCGAAGGCCATGCTCATGACTTGGCCCGCATTGGCATTCAGATATCCAACACAGTGATGGTCGACCTCAAGATCTTCTGGCGCCTGGGGCATGCCGAAGCGTTCGATATAAGCAGGCGAAGCGACCGTGAGGAAACTGAGTTCGGAAACCTTCCTGGCAATAAGCGACTGATCGCGCAGTGTTCCCACGCGCAAGGCACAATCAACATTTTCGGCTATGTAGTCCACAAGGCGGTCTCCGACCCCGATATCGAGCCTGATTTGCGGGAAGCGCTGATGGAAATCACACAGGTTGGGAATAATGATCTCATCTGCAAACATTCCAGACATTTCAACACGCAGGCGACCCGAAGGTTGTACGTTGGCGTTTGAGACACTGCCATCCAGTTCATCGATCTCCGCCAATATCTGAGTGGCTCTCTCATAGTAGAGAGCGCCGTCAGTCGTCACCATCACGCGCCGCGTCGTGCGGTTCAGCAAGGTAGTGCGCAGATGTGCTTCAAGCCCTTGGACCATATTCGTCACGGTGGTCTTCGGAATATTGAGAGCGTTGGCTGCCTTGGTGAAGTTTCCCGTCTCCACCACCCTTGCAAATACGCGCATCGCCGCCAACTGATCCATGTCATCCCCCACAGATTATCCACGAATTTGGAATAGTGTTTTCGATTTTGCGCGCTTGCGCGACTTACACCGAACAATATATCAATATTCGAAATCACTACAAGAGAGGAAGCGATCTCCTCTGAAGGATGAAAGATGGACAGCCGATGGCACACGATCGAGATGAGCTGCACAGCGAGCCCGCCTGTCTCCGTGCGCGTGTACAGTGCTGAGGGGAAAGTTCGTACGCCTCCGTTGGTCCTTTATCTAAGGGGCGGCTCTTTCCTTGAAGATAAGGCCGAGCCAGCGGAACTGCCTGTTGCAAAAGCGCTGGCCAGTAGCGGTGCCGTCGTTATCGAGGCGGACTATAGCACTGGCTCGTCCAATGAGTTCCCCGCGGTGATCGATCGTGCTTTTGTAGCGCTTAATTGCTTAAGCAACAGCCGAAAGCAGTATGGCAGCGCCAAATCTCTGCTGTTCGTTGCGGGCGAAGAAGCAGGTGGCAATGTTGCTGCAGGGTTGGCGCTAAAGGCGCGGGATCGTATGCCGGGAAAACTCGCTGGGCAAATCCTTCTGTCGCCGATGATCGATCCGCTTATGGCATCGATATCGATGAGAGATGCAGACAGGATCGGCATGCGGCAACGCTGGGCAGAAGGCTGGAGCAGATATTTGGGCAAAGCCTGTGGGGCGGCGCATCCCTACGCGGCACCATGTCTGTGTACGAGGCTGGGCCGTGTGGCTCCAGCCATGATTTTTACCGCAGAAGATGATCCTCTGCGTGACGAGACTATCAATTATGCCAGTCGGCTGCGGGATGCAGGAATAGTTGTCAGGCTGCATGTTTTCCCCTCAGGTTCCGGCTGGACGGGGCTTTATCGATGTGAAGGTGGCAAATGGCTTTCGGCGGTTTGCGATGAATTTTCGGGGTTTGTTCAAGACCTCAAGCATTAGCATTAAAGACAATCACTGATCAGCTTCCTTATGAAGCCAAGGAGTATCCCATGACGCTCAAGAACAAGCGCCGCGCCCTTACGGGTGCCGGTATCGGCCTTGCTATGTCTGTTGCAGCAGCGGCATTGCTATTCGATCTTCCTGTGAGCACCGGCGCGGTGGCCGCAGCACCAGAGGCGCCCGCGCCTGCAATCCCTGTCACTGTTGCGGTGGTGAAAGACCGCGACATCACCCACTGGGAGCAGTTTTCCGGTCGGCTGGAAGCTGTCGAGCGAGTTCAGATCCGCTCCCGTGTTGCGGGCCAGCTTCAAGCGGTCCACTTCCGGGAGGGCGCGCTGGTAAAGACGGGCGACCTGCTCTTTACTATCGATCCGGCACCCTATCAGGCAGCAGTCGCGGGAGCAGAAGCACAAGTAGCCTCAGCGGAAGCAAAAGTTGATCTCGCCAAAACCGAACTCGAGCGTGGCCAACGCCTATCCGACAATCGCACCATTTCGCAGAGCGACCTCGACCAGCGTCAGAGCAATGTTGCAGAAGCAGAGGCGCAACTGCGGGCGGCCCGCGCAGCCCTGACAACCGCGCAGCTCGATCTGAGCTACACGCAACTTCGCGCGCCGATTTCGGGACGCGTTGGCAAGCTTGATATCACTGTGGGTAATCTGGTTGCCGCCGGGTCTGCCTCTCCCGCGCTTACCACGCTCGTGTCGGTAGATCCTATCTATGCGAGCTTCAATGCAAGCGAAGAGGTCGTTTCCAAAGCCTTGTCGCAGCTTCCGACATCGCACGGCGCAGTCCAGCCGCTTGAGCAGATCCCGGTAGAGGTTGGAACGCTTGCCGATGAGGGTACGCCGATCAAAGGCACGCTCCACCTGATCGACAACCAGGTCGATGGCGCCAGCGGAACGATCGGAGTGCGTGCGGTCTTCGCCAATACTGACGGGCACCTCATCCCTGGCCAGTTTGTACGTGTTCGCCTCGGCGAGCCGAAATCGGAGCGACGTATCGTCATCACAGACCGCGCCATTGGCACCGATCAGGACAAGAAGTTCGTGTTCGTCGTCGATAGCCAAAACAAGGTGGGCTACCGGCAGATCAAGCCTGGTCCCTCGGACGAGGGCATGCGGGTCGTTGAGAGCGGTCTTGCCGCAGGTGACCGGATCGTCGTCAACGGTCTGCAGCGCATACGGCCGGGTGCCATCGTCGCTCCGCAGGCCGAAGACAAGGTCGCCGTCGCGCAATAGTCGATCCGGCGGATCGTCCCGGTCCGCCTAGAGCCAGTAACAACAGAAAGACCTTCGACTGGTGGCGAAACGTCACCGGAAAGATCTTTTGCATCCAATTTTCACCAGGAGAGGGCAAACCCATGAACATCTCCAGATTTTTTGTCGACCGTCCAGTCTTTGCTGGGGTCCTATCGGTCCTCATCGTTATCGCCGGCCTCATTGGCATGCGCGCGCTGCCGATTTCTGAATATCCGGAAGTCGTACCACCATCCATCGTCGTCCGCGCCACTTATCCGGGTGCGAACCCAAAGGTCATCGCAGAGACTGTGGCAACGCCACTAGAGGAGCAGATCAACGGCGTCGAGGACATGCTGTACATGTCCAGCCAGGCAACTTCGGATGGCGTCATGACACTGACCGTCACCTTCAAGCTGGGAACGGATCCGGACAAGGCGCAGCAATTGGTACAAAACCGCGTCTCGCAAGGCGAGCCGCGCCTGCCCGCGGAAGTAAGAAGCCTTGGCGTCTCCACGGTCAAAAGCTCGCCTGACCTGATGATGGTCGTGCATCTCGTGTCCCCGGGCAACCGCTACGACCTCACCTATCTGCGCAACTATGCCGTTCTCAACATCAAGGACAGGCTGGCCCGCATCGAGGGTGTCGGACAAGTCCAGATCTTCGGCGCGGGGGATTACTCCATGCGAGTCTGGATCGATCCTCAGAGGGCCGCCGAGCATGATCTTGCGGCGAGCGATATCAGCAATGCGATCCGCGAACAGAATGTTCAGGCGGCGGCTGGCACCATTGGTGCTTCTCCAAGCCCGAACGGCGTCGATCTGCAGCTGAATGTCAACGCTCAGGGCCGCCTTTCCACTCCGGAAGAATTCGGCAATATTATCGTCAAGAGCGGCACGAACGGTGAAATCACCCGTCTGCGTGACGTCGCGCGTGTTGAACTCGGTGCCGCGGATTATGCTCTGCGTTCGCTCCTTGACGGCGAATCCGCCGTGGCGATCCCGGTCTTCCAGGCCCCCGGCTCCAACGCCATCACCATTTCCGACCAGGTCGCTTCAACCATGCAGGATCTGCAAAAGGCTATGCCTGACGGTGTAAAATATGAAATCGTCTACGACACCACGCAGTTTGTCCGCGCTTCCATTGACAAGGTTATCGACACGCTGCTCGAGGCCATCGCGCTCGTCGTAATCGTCGTCATTCTCTTTCTGCAGACATGGCGTGCCTCGATTATCCCGCTGATTGCCGTTCCCGTATCGATCATCGGCACCTTCGCGGTCATGTATGTCTTCGGCTTTTCGATCAATGCGCTCAGCCTGTTTGGGCTTGTTCTTGCGATCGGCATTGTCGTGGATGACGCTATTGTCGTCGTGGAGAATGTCGAGCGAAACATTGAAAACGGCCTGTCGCCACGCGATGCCACCTATCGCGCCATGAGGGAGGTGTCCGGTCCGATCATAGCGATCGCGCTGGTACTTGTGGCGGTTTTCGTCCCGCTTGCCTTCATCTCGGGCCTTTCGGGACAATTCTACCGTCAGTTCGCGCTTACCATCGCGATTTCTACGGTCATCTCAGCCATCAATTCCTTGACCTTATCCCCTGCGCTCGCTGCTCTTCTGCTGAAGGATCACCATGCGTCGAAGGATTGGTTGACCCGTGGCATGGACAAGCTGTTCGGTGGCTTCTTCCGTGGCTTTAACCGCGCTTTTGGCGCAGCGTCCAACGGCTACGGTAAAAGCGTCGGTGGCTTGCTCAACCGCAAAAGCATTGTAATGGTCGTCTATCTGGCTCTCGCCGGTGCTACATATGGCGTGTTCAGTGCAGTCCCCGGCGGCTTCGTCCCCGCGCAGGACAAACAGTACTTGATCGGTTTTGCCCAGTTGCCGGATGCCGCAAGTCTGGACCGCACGGAAGACGTCATCAAACGTATGAGTGACATCGCCATGCAGCAGCCAGGCGTGGAGCATGCGATTGCATTCCCTGGCCTGTCCATCAACGGCTTCACGAACAGCTCAAACGCGGGTGTCGTCTTCGTTGCATTGAGCCCGTTTGAGCAACGCAAGACAGCGGACCTCTCCGGCGGCGCCATTGCCATGGCCCTCAACCAGAAATTCGGCGCTATCCAGGACGCGTTCATCGCCATGTTCCCGCCACCGCCCGTCAACGGACTCGGCACCACCGGCGGCTTCAAAATGCAGATCGAGGACCGTGCGGGCTTTGGCTATCAGACGCTTGACGAGGTCACGAAGGCCTTTCTCGGGAAAGCCTATCAGACACCCGAACTGGCCGGCTTGTTCTCCAGCTTCCAGATCAACGTGCCCCAGCTCTATGCAGATCTCGATCGCGCCAAGGCCGAGCAGTTGGGTGTCTCCGTGACGGACGTTTTCGAGACGCTTCAGATTTATCTAGGCTCTCTTTACGTAAATGACTTCAACGCATTTGGTCGCACCTACAGCGTTCGCCTGCAGGCAGATGCTCAATTCCGCTCCCAACCGGAAGATATCGGTCATTTGAAGGTCCGGTCATCCAACGGTCAGATGATCCCCTTGTCCGCACTGCTAAAGGTGGATGCCACGACGGGACCAGAGCGGACGACACGGTATAATGGCTTTCTTTCGGCCGACATCAATGGCGGCCCGGCCCCTGGCTTCTCCTCCGGCGAAGCCCAGGCCGCCATCGAACGCATCGCAAGCGAAACGCTGCCCTCGGGCATCTCCTTCGAGTGGACGGATCTGACCTACCAGCAGATTTTGGCCGGAAGCTCAGGCTTTCTCGTTTTTCCACTGGCGTTGCTGCTGGTCTATCTCGTACTGGCTGCGCAGTATGAAAGCCTCACTCTGCCGCTCGCGATTATCATGATCGTGCCAATGGGCGTGCTTGCGGCCATGACGGGTGTCTGGTTGACGGGCGGGGACAACAACATCTTCACCCAGATCGGGCTCATCGTCCTCGTCGGGCTCTCGGCAAAGAATGCCATCCTGATCGTTGAATTTGCGCGGGAGTTGGAGTTCGAAGGACGCTCACCTGTCGCTGCCGCAATCGAGGCAAGCCGACTTCGCCTCCGTCCCATCCTGATGACATCGCTCGCCTTCATCATGGGCGTAGTACCCTTGGTCATTTCCACTGGCGCAGGGGCGGAAATGCGCGCGGCCATGGGCGTTGCGGTGTTTTCCGGCATGATCGGCGTCACATTCTTCGGCATCTTCATGACGCCTGTCTTCTACGTCCTCGTCCGCAGACTTTCGGGCAACCGACCGCTGGTCCAGCATAAGGAGGAGCCTGCCAACACAGACTATAAGATGAGCGAAGCCGTCTGAAATTGCGGCATGTCACACAAATCCCCGGAAAGATGCGATCATTCCGGGGATTTTTACTAAATTCCGGTCACCTGATAACGGTCTGGCAACAAGACTGCCCGGCGCTCGTGACAACTGCACGCGCCGCGAACATTCAGACAAAGTGCCCGGCCAGTAGCGCTTTCCAAGCAGGATATCTTCGTCGTTCGCCCCCTGCCATTCAGTTGACACACTGAAGGGATTGAGAGGCAGAGCACCGAGCGCCTTGAAGCCTCCAAGCATTATCGATGCAGGGTTTTCGCTCAAGGATGCCGACGGGGCTTGCCGGCCTTCCCGGCGTGATCGAGCACCGCACCGGAAAGGTCTGATTCAGATCAGTACTGCCGAAGTCAACATCGATTTTGCCGGCGAGATGACCAAGCGTTTTGGAACGCCTACCATCATTGAAAGCGATGCCCATTCGGCCTGACGTCACCATCCCCGGCGCCGACTTCGCGAAAGATGTAGAACCTTGGGCGACGGGTGGCGATGAGGGATCCGGGGAGTGGCAGTAGTCGGCCGGCAACGAAGTCGAGGATGCCGGGAAGAGCACGCAATCCGCCACGATGAGGTTGTTTCGGTCGAATGATAGCTGCGTCGCGCTCACTCACTCCTTTAGCACAAGTTTATCATGAAGTTCCTTATGTCGCCATGCCTAGACAATGCCACCGGATCCGCCACGCTGTGAGGGCCGCTCACCTGCAACCTGTGTGCGATAGCCGCTGGAGCGGTAAGTCGCGATCGGGTCGATTGCCGCACCCGCCCTCCTTCGTGCTTCAGCAAGAATGGCCTCGACATCAGTGCGATAAGCGCGCTTCAGCGTATCGGACGCCATGAGCGCATCATTCTCCTGCTGGAACCCTTCGAGCGCCTGGCGGTCTACGAGCAATGCCTGCGCGTAGGCCCGGCGAATTTCGTTTGCGCTGGAGATCAGGCTTTCGATTGGATCGGTCACATTATGCGACTGGTCGATCATATGGGCGGGGTGGAATTGCTTCACGCCGCGATGCTCTGCATCCACCAGTTCGTTGAAGACGAGGAACAAGCGATAGGGCTCGATGGCGCCCGCATCGAGATCGTCGTCGCCATACTTGCTATCGTTGAAGTGGAAGCCGCCGAGCTTGCCGAACTGGATCAGACGCGCGACGATCATCTCGATATTGGTGTTGGGTGCATGATGCCCAAGATCGACAAGGCAGAAGGCCTTCTCACCCAGCGTGTTGGCGATCAGGTAATTCGTGCCCCAGTCTTGCACCACGGTCGAGTAAAAGGCGGGCTCATACATCTTGTGTTCGGAGAAAATCCGCCAGTCGTCCGGCAAAGCCTTGTAGATCTCGGCCATCCCGGCAAGGTAGCGCTCGAAGCTTTTGGTGAAATTGCTTTGGCCTGGGAAATTCGAGCCGTCGCCGATCCAGACGGTCAGGGCTTTGGAACCAAGTGCTCTACCGATCTCGATGCATTCGATGTTGTGCTCGACGGCCTGCTGGCGCGTTGCAGCATCCGTGTGGCTCAACGAGCCATATTTGTAGGAATGCTGCTGATCCGCACCGTCGGAGAAGGTATTAGAATTCATCGCATCGAAGCCGAGGCCAAGGGCGTCGGCGTGCGATTTCAGCCTTGCAGGATCTTCCTTATCCCATGGGATGTGGAGAGAGACGGTCGGCGTGGCAGCCGTCAGCTGGTTGATGACGGCACAGTCGTCCAGCTTGTCGAAGATACCGCGTGGTTCACCCAGGCCCGGAAATCGTGCAAAGCGGGTCCCACCGGTGCCGACCCCCCAGGAGGGAACGGCGACGAAAAATTCTGCGACCTTGGCGGTAATTGCATGGATATCGATATTGCGGCGCGACAGATGTTCACCGAGAGCCGAATAGTCGGCCTCATGAGCCTTCGCGCGCTTCTCGTTTTCGCGACCGACCACATCGGCGGCAATCCTAAGTTCCGTCATTTCATCCTCCCTCTGCACCACTTTTTTCAAACTGCCCGCACCGTCATTATTCTTGGCGCGCAGGACCGGAGCTCGATTGTGGAACTTGCTCTTTTGAACGTATCGGTCTCATCTGAGAGACGCCCGCGCGTTAACAGGCGGGCGTTTTAGCGTCAGCGCGTGAAGCTCTGGGCGTTGCCAGCATCGACATTGATAATGTTACCCGTCGATTTTGCGGAGGCGTCCGAGGCCAGGAAGTAGATTGCCTCGGCAATATCTTCCGGGAAGACGTTCAGCTTCAGCATGGAGCGCTTGCGGTAATGTTCTTCCAGATCGTCCACTTCGATCTTGGAGGATGCCGCGCGCTGCTCGCGCCACTCGCCGTTCCAGATCTTCGAGCCACGCAGAACCGCATCGGGGTTGACCGTATTCACGCGAATGCCGGCATCAGCGCCTTCAAGCGCCAGGCAGCGGGCAAGATGGATTTCTGCGGCCTTCGCCGTGCAATAGGCAGATGCGTTGGGTGAAGATGCCAGCCCGTTCTTAGACGCGACGAACACGACATTTCCACCGAGCTTCTGACGTCGGAATAGACGGAAGGCTTCTCGCGACACGAGGAAATAGCCCGTTGCAAGAATGTCGATATTCTTGTTCCACATGGCAAGTGTGGTGTCTTCGACCGGTGCAGACGAAGCAATGCCCGCATTGGAAACAAGGATATCGATGCCGCCAAACTCGACGGTCGCCTCGGCGAACGCCCGAAGGACGGCATCTTCCTGCGTGACGTCCAGCTTGACCGTACGAACGGCATCAGCGCTGAACCTCTTTTCGAAATCACCCTTTGTGTTGTCGAGTGCACCTTCATCGATATCGGCAAGGACGACGCATGCACCCTCGCTTGCAAGCCGCTCTGCCGTGGCCCGGCCGATACCTCCGGCGCCACCGGTGATGAATGCCACCCTCCCGGCCAAGCTCTTCGGCTTCGGCATGCGCTGAAGCTTTGCTTCTTCCAGTAGCCAGTATTCGATGTCGAAGGCTTCCTGTTCCGGCAGTCCCTGGTACTCCGAAACGGCGGAGGCGCCACGCATCACGTTGATGGCGTTGACGTAGAACTCACCGGCAATACGAGCCGTTGCCTTGTCCTTGGCAAAAGAGAACATACCCACACCGGGGATAAGGAAGATGACCGGATTCGGATCGCGCATCTTCGGCGAATTTGCGTGTTTGCAGCTCTCGTAGTAGCGGGTGTAGTCGGCGCGGTAGTCTTCAAGGGCCTGATCGAGGCCAGCCAGCAGCGCATCGACATCGGGTTTCGACGTATCGAGGTCGAGGATAAGGGGCCGGATCTTGGTGCGCAGAAAGTGGTCTGGGCAGGATGTTCCAAGCGCGCCGAGCGGTTTCAATTCCTTCGAGTTGACAAACTCCAGCACCGCATCCTGATCGTCGAAATGGCCGAGCTTGCGTTCGTCCTTCCCGATGCGTCCCCGAATTTCCGGCATGAGGCGCGCGGCGATCGCCCGCCGCTCTTCCTTGGGGAGGGCGCTCGCGACTGCACCGCCGAAAATCGTCTTGCCTTCGGTCTTGGCGGCGAACCATTCGATCGCCTTGTTGATGATCGAAAGCGTCAGCTCGTAGCAGGCCTTTGCATCATTATCCCACGTGAACAAGCCATGGCTTTCCAGCACAACGCCCTTGGCATCAGGGTTTGCCTTGACGAAAGCTTCAAGATCGAGACCGAGCTGGAAGCCGGGGCGACGCCACGGTAGCCAGCCGATATCGCTGCCAAAAACTTCCTTTGTCAGTTCACGGGAGTTTTTCGAGGCCGCAATGGCAATGATTGCGTCGGGATGCATGTGATCGACATGATCGAAGGGAACGAAGCCATGCAGTGGCGTATCGATGGAGGCGGCGCGCGGATTGAGATTGAACGTGCAATGGGGGAGGAAGCCGACCATACGGTCTTCATCTTCTACGCCGCGGTAAATGCCCTTCAGCGCTTCCAGCTTCTCCATGTAGAGGGTGGCGAAACCGTCAAGCCTGATCGTGCCGACATCGCCGCCAGATCCCTTGACCCACATGACACGGACTTTATTGCCGGTGAGCGGGTCGGTCTCCCAGACTTTGGCAGAAGTATTGCCGCCACCGTAATTGGTGATCCGCTTGTCTGCGCCGAGCAGGTTGGAGCGATAGAGCAGCTTTCCCGGCTCATCCAGCGTCGCTGCATAAGCATCGTCCCAGCGATTTTCGAGAAGACGGGTTTGTCCCATCGCAGTATCCTCCCACATCGATTGTCGCGAGTCTCTCAAAGGAACTCGCCTCCCTTGAGCGCAGATATCGCGCATCTAAAAGCGTCATGTCAATCAAAAACGATCATAATTTTTCATTGTGCGCCGCAAAATTGATATTTTTGATTGAACTTGATTGACAACAACAGAAGTTTACGAAAGATTGCGGTCAGGAGGACCCCATGTACGAGAGCGAACGTCATCGCATCATCTTGAGCGCCATACAGGAAAAGCCTGTTGTGACGGTGCAGGATATCGCCGAGCTGACGGATGCGTCGGAAGCGACGATCCGGCGCGATATTGCCTCTCTCCATGTTCAAGGAAAACTGCGCCGGGTGCGCGGCGGTGCCGAAGCGGTACATCCTCCACAGCTTGGAAATCTGGCGGCACGTCCCTTCCGTGTATCGGAATCGGTCAATATCGATAAGAAACGCACAATTGCGCGCAAGGCCGTCGATTTGTGCGAAGAGGGTGACGCCATCATCATCAATGGTGGCACGACGACCTTCCAGATGGTGCATTACATGTCAGCCCGGCGCCTGCAGGTGATGACGAATTCTTTCGCCATTGCCGAGCATCTGGTGAAGCACTCGAAGTGCAATGTCAGTGTGCCCGGCGGTGCGATCTATCGCGACCAGAGCCTGATCCTGTCGCCTTTTGAAAATGATGCGATCCGCAATTTCTATGCGCGGCGTATTTTTATCGGTGCGCAGGGTGTGGGCGCGCTCGGCATCATGGAATCCGATGCAATGGTGATCCAGAGTGAGCAGAAGCTGATGCGCCAAGCAGAGGAGCTGATCGTCATGGTCGATTCCTCAAAGTTCCGTAAACGCTCCAGCCTGATCCTGACGCCACTGGATACGGTATCGACCATCATCACCGACGAGGACATTTCAGACGAGGCCGCACGCATGGTGGAGGCCGCGGGAGTGACGCTGGTCATCGCCGGAACAGCGGCCGCGCCGGCGGAGGACAAACCGCCGACAGAGGAGGATTCCGCTTCGGTTGCTTGAGGAGCACCGAAGGGAAGGTTTAACGGGAGGAAAAGGGAATGAAACTTACACGCAGAAAACTGACCCGCGCCCTGGCGCTCGGTGTGGCATTGGGCGTTGCCGGTATGGGCAGTGTCGCCCAGGCGAAAGACATGAAGATCGCACTCGTGGTCAAGTCGCTCGGCAACGGCTTCTTCGAGGCGGCTAACAAGGGCGCACAGGAAGCAGCCAAGGAACTTGGCGGCGTCGAGATCATCTATACCGGCCCGACAACCACCACCGCGGAAGGCCAGATCGAAGTCATCAACTCGCTGATCGCCCAGGGCGTCGATGCGATTGCGATCTCGGCAAACGATCCGGACGCCGTGGTTCCGGCACTGAAGAAGGCCGCTCAGCGTGGTATCAAGGTTATTTCCTGGGATTCCGGTGTAGCGCCGGCAGGTCGAATTCTCCAGCTCAACCCGTCCTCTAATGCGCTGATCGGCAAGATGTGCCTGCAGCTTGCAGCGGATCATCTCGAAGGTGGCAAGGGCGACTTCGCCATTCTTTCTGCCACAACCACCTCCACGAACCAGAATATCTGGATCGAGGAGATGAAGAAGCAGTTGAAGGACTTCCCCGGCCTCAATCTGGTGACGACCGTTTACGGCGACGACTTGGCCGACAAGAGCTACCGTGAAGCGCAAGGTCTGTTGACCTCGCAGCCAAACGTCAAGGTTATCGTCGCGCCGACGACTGTCGGTGTCTTGGCCGCATCGCAGGCCGTAAAGGATGCCGGCAAGATCGGCCAGGTCTATGTGACGGGCCTTGGCCTTCCTTCTGAAATGGCGGGCGCGATCAAGTCCGGCGCGACGAAGGAATTCGCCATCTGGAACCCGATCGACCTGGGCTATTCTGCGACCCAGATCGCCTACCACCTCGTGAAGGGTGATGCCGACGGCAAGCCGGGCTCGGAAATCGAAGCTGGCCGCATGGGCAAGATCAAGGTCGGCGAAAACAGCGAAGCCGCGATGGCCGATCCGTTCATCTATGACGCGAAGAACATCGATCAGTTCTCCAAGATTTTCTGATCCTCGACGACATCTCCCGGCGACACCAGCCGCCGGGAGATGTTTCCAACAGCCCTCAGTCGACGTCATCCTCCAGCTTGCACCAAGCATCGATCATGCATGCCGGATGTTTGCATCAGTAAACCCATCGGGATGCCGTTGAGTGAAGGCTTCGCTTCTTCTGCTCGATCATGAGCACGCAGGTCCGTGAGAAAATGACAGTAGAGACAATGACCGAAACGGCAGCGCTTTACGCGACGGAAGAGGAACGTTTGAACCCCGTTCTCGAGATGCGCGGCATCAGCCAGATTTTTCCAGGCGTAAAGGCCCTGGATAATGTCGACGTTCAGCTCTACCCCGGACAAGTGACGGCACTGATCGGCGAAAACGGCGCGGGCAAATCCACGCTGGTCAAGATTCTGACCGGTATCTATCGGCCCAATGAGGGCGAGATCCTTCTGGATGGCAAGCCCGTTCAGTTTCAAAGCGCGCAGGATGCCATCGATGCGGGTGTAACCGCCATCCATCAGGAAACGGTTCTGTTCGACGAGCTTTCGGTTGGCGAGAACATCTTTCTCGGACATGCCCCCAAGGGCCGCTTTGGGCTGATCGATTGGAAAACGATCAACGAGAAATCCCACGCCTTGTTGGAACGGCTGGAAAGCAAGATCGACCCCACCATCCGGCTGAAGGATCTGTCCATCGCACAGCGACATCTGGTGGCGATTGCCCGTGCCCTGTCGGTGGAGGCGCGCATCGTCATCATGGACGAGCCGACGGCGGCTTTGTCACGCAAGGAAATCGACGATCTTTTCCGCATTGTCGAAAATCTCAAGCGGCAGGGCAAGGCGATCCTGTTCATCAGCCACAAGTTCGATGAAGTTTACGAAATTGCCGAAAATTACGCCGTCTTTCGCGATGGACGCATGGTCGGCGCGGGAAAGCTCGCCGCAACAGCCCAGGACGAAATCGTTCGGCTGATGGTCGGTCGCGATGTAAAGGACGCGTTTCCGAAACAAGCCGTCAACATTGGCGGCACGGTGCTGTCAGTCGATAATTACTGCCACGAAACGGAGTTTCGCGGCATCTCCTTCGAATTGAGACAGGGCGAAATTCTTGGGCTCTATGGCCTGATCGGCGCTGGGCGGTCGGAAGTCTGCCAGTCTATCTTCGGCATGACCCGACCTGCATCCGGTACACTGAAGCTGGACGGCAAAACCGTGACAATCCACTCACCCGAAGACGCAATCCGGGCCGGTATCGCCTATGTGCCGGAAGAGCGGGGACGTCATGGCCTGGCGCTGGAGATGCCGATCTACCAGAACATGTCTCTACCCTCCCTCTCCCGCACATCGCGCAAGGGCTTTCTGAAAGCGGCAAACGAGTTTGCGCTCGCACGCAAATATGCAACGCGCCTTGATTTGCGTGCAGCCGCGCTTTCCGTGCCTGTAGGAACACTATCCGGTGGCAACCAGCAAAAGGTGGTGATCGGCAAATGGCTGGCGACTGCGCCGCGGGTCATCATTTTGGACGAGCCTACAAAAGGCATCGACATCGGCTCGAAAGCCGCTGTCCACGGCTTTATCAGTGAATTGGCGGCGGAGGGCCTGTCCATCATCATGATCTCGTCCGAACTGCCGGAAATCCTTGGCATGTCCGACCGCGCGATCGTGATGCGTGAAGGGTTGATGGCCGGCACATTCGACCGGGCGGAGTTCTCGCCGGAAAAGCTGGTGCGCGCCGCCACCGGAAATGCGTGAGGGGAAATGCGCATGAAGACACTTTTGAAGAACCGTGAATGGCTGCTGGCAGGCATCATCATTCTGCTCATCATCGGCTTTTCGCAGCGGTCTGCGGGCTTTGAGCGACCAGCCAATCTTGTCAATATCTTCAACGATACCTCGATCCTGATCATTCTGGCCTTGGGACAGATGACGGTGATACTGACGAAATCGATCGATCTTTCGGTGGCGGCCAATCTTGCATTTACCGGCATGGCGGTGGCGATGACCAATGCCGCATTCCCCGGCGTGCCACTTCCCCTCCTGATCGCCATGGCTGTCGGCATCGGAGCGCTGCTCGGTTCGATTAACGGTATTCTCGTCTGGTGGCTTGGCCTTCCCTCCATCGTGGTGACACTTGGTACACTCACCATCTATCGCGGCATGGCCTTCGTTCTGTCAGGCGGCGCATGGGTCAACGCCCATCAGATGTCCCCGACATATCTCAACGTGCCCCGAACGCCGGTCCTCGGAATACCGATTCTCTCCTGGGTGGCAATTCTCGTCATCCTCGCTGCCTGGATCATCCTGAAGCGGACCTCCTTCGGTCGTGCGGCCTATGCGTCTGGGGGCAACCCGAACGCTGCGATCTATGCGGGCATCGATGTAGGTCACACGCGCTTCCTCGCCTTTGTACTGTCCGGAGCGCTGGCCGGTCTCGCAAGCTATCTATGGGTGTCGCGATACGCCGTTGCCTATGTGGATATCGCTCAAGGCTTCGAGCTGGACAGTGTTGCGGCCAATGTAATCGGCGGCATCTCGATTGCAGGCGGCATAGGCTCGGTGCTTGGCGCCGTCCTTGGCGCGCTTTTTCTCGGCGTCATCAAGAATGCGCTTCCGGTAATCGGCATCTCGCCCTTTGCGCAGATGGCGATCTCCGGCATCGTCATCGTTCTCGCCGTCGTCTTCAATGCGCGCGCAGAAGCTCGCAAGGGGCGCATCATCTTGCGCGACAGAGCCGCCACCGAACAGAGCAAGGAGGCTGCGGCATGAGCGTGGATCATTCGCAACCGCAGATGTCATCCCGCATCATTCCAGATAAGCTGGGCACGCCTCTGCGCCGCATTATGGCAAGCTGGGAATTGCTGTTACTTGGTGTGGCTATCCTTATCTTCATCGCCAACTCGCTGGCCTCGCCGTATTTTCTCGACGCTTGGAATCTCTCAGACGCGACTTTTAACTTCACCGAGAAGGCGATGATCGCCTTTGCCATGGCGCTTCTCATTATCGCTGGTGAAATCGACCTGTCGGTTGCCGCCATCATCGCACTCGCCTCCACTGCTATGGGTTACGCGGTACAATTGGGTGCGGGAACGCCTGAGCTGGTGGCAATCGGCATTGGCGTTGGCTTGGCCTGTGGCGCTTTTAATGGCTTTCTTGTTGCCGGACTTAAGCTTCCGTCCATCGTCGTCACCATCGGCACCATGAGCCTGTTTCGCGGCGTTTCCTACATGGTTCTCGGCGACCAGGCCTTTGGCAAATATCCCGAAGACTTCGCTTACTTCGGCCAGGGCTACGTGTTCTGGGCGATTTCGTTCGAATTCGTACTGTTCGTCCTGATGGCGATCGCCTTTGCGATCCTACTACATGCGACGAATTTTGGACGACAGGTCTATGTCATCGGCAACAATCCATTCGCCGCAAGATTTTCCGGCGTCCCCGTGGAGCGCGTCAAGTTCATTCTCTTTCTCATTACCGGCTTGATGAGTGGTATTGCCGCTGTGTGTCTGACTTCGCGGCTCGGCTCCACACGCCCCTCCATCGCTCAAGGGTGGGAGTTGGAAGTCGTGACGATGGTCGTGCTCGGGGGCGTGTCGATCCTGGGCGGCTCCGGAACAATCGGCGGAGTGGTGATTGCCGCTTTCGTCATGGGGCTGGTTACATTCGGTCTTGGTCTCCTCAACGTTCCCGGCATTGTCATGTCGATCTTTGTCGGCCTTCTGTTGATCATCATCATCGCCATTCCAATCGTCGTGCGTCGCATGAAAGCCATGAGGTGAATAATGCCAGAGCTTGAAAAACACGCGTTCAAGATGAAGCTATTTGCGGGCAAGGAAGCGGAATACAGGAAGCGTCACGACGAGATTTGGCCGGAGCTCGTAGACCTGCTGCACGAGGCTGGCGTGACCGATTATTCGATCCACCTCGACCCTGAGACCAATGTGCTCTTTGGCGTCCTTACACGTCCGAAAGATCACGGCATGGCGGCGCTGCCCCACCATCCCGTGATGAAGAAATGGTGGGCACATATGGCCGATATCATGGAAAGCAATCCGGATAACTCTCCAGTCGCGACCGATCTCGTTACCGTCTTTCATCTGCCATGAGCCAGCCGATCCAAACCGTTGCCGTCATCGATATCGGCAAGACGCATGCCAAATTGATCATCGTTGATGGCGAAAGCGGCCAAGAACTGGCATCCTGCAAGATTGCAAACAGGATCGTCAGCGGTCCGCCATATCCGCATTACGATACCGATGCGCTGTGGCGTTTCATTCTGGGAGGGCTTGCCGGACTGCACAAGGCGCCCGGCTATCAGGCAATCTCGATCACCACACATGGCGCAAGTGCAGCGCTCCTGAATGCTTCGGGGGATTTGGCGTTGCCCGTTCTCGATTACGAGTTCGCATTCCCGGACAAGATTGTCCAAGCCTATGAGACGATCCGCCCGGATTTTGCGGAGACATTTTCGCCGCGGCTGACAGGAGGTCTGAACCTCGGTGCGCAGCTCCACTATCAGCGTACGTGCTTTCCTGAGGAGTTCGCCTCCGTCGCGACCATGCTAACCTACCCGCAATATTGGGCCCACCGCTTGACCGGCATTGCTGCGAATGAGGCCACCTCGCTCGGCTGCCACACCGATCTATGGCGCCCCTTTGAGAGAAGCTACTCAAGCCTCGTTGCGCGTCTCGGTATTGCCGACCTTATGGCGCCCATCCGGTCTGCTTTCGATGTTCTGGGAGAAACGACGCCTGCCGTCACAGAGCAACTCGGCCTTCCCGCACCGGTTCCCGTCTATTGCGGGATCCATGATTCCAATGCTTCATTGCTCCCGCATCTCGTGGGTTTTGGCATTCCCTGCACCGTCGTTTCGACCGGCACATGGGTGGTGTGTTTTGCCGCTGGCGGACAGGCGATCGATCTTGACGAAAAGCGTGACACGCTGGTCAATGTGGATGCATTCGGAAAACCCGTGCCTTCTGCCCGGTACATGGGTGGCCGGGAATGGGAACTGGTCAACAAGACCTTAGGGCCAGTCACACCGGAATCAGAGTGGGCGTCGGTAAACGACGTGATAGCGCAAGGCCAGATGCTGCTCCCGAGTGTCGTCAGCGGCACCGGCCCGTTTCCGGGCACGACGGGCGGGTGGCGCAATGAGCCACAAACGGATGAAGGCCGGCGCGCGGCTGCCAGCCTCTACCAAGCTTTGATGACGATGACCTGCCTCGACCTGATTGGATCACGCGGCCCTATCGTGGTGGAAGGCCCCTTTGCCGCCAACCGCGTGTTCTGCGCAGCACTCGCCACCTTGTCCGCCCGGAAGGTGTACGCCTCGGCCTCGCACACAGGCACATCGCTTGGCGCCAGCTTTCTCACCGGAACAAAGTCAAACGTGCCTGTCGAGCGACTGAGCGACACGATTGCAAACCTCGCTGCCTATGCCGAAACGTGGCAGAAAATGGCAGGGTGAACACAAAACACCCCACACCTTTGACCGCATCAGCTCTGCTTGACGAATTCTCCGCCCTTGATGATGAACGGCATGTGCTTACCCTGCCCGGTCAAAAGTGAGAGATCGTCGAGTGGGTTGCCGTCCACGACGATCAGATCGGCGTAAGCCCCTGGCGCCACAGCTCCCAGTTTGCCTTCAAAACCTAGTGCCGTTGCCGCATCAAGCGTTGCAGAGCGAATGACATCTGCGGCCGGTAGATGTTGGCCGCGAAGAACGAACTCCTCCGACTGATGCTCGTGCATCTCACCCAGCAAATCCGTACCATAGACCATGGTCACGCCCGCCTTGTGCAGCACTTTCAGCGCCTCGAAGCCAGCGCTGCGCACATCCTCGATCTTGGCGACAGAGACTGGCGGCAGGCCGAGCGAAGCGCCGTCCTTCGCCAGGCGGTCATAGACGATGTTGGTCGGGACGACGAAGGCGCCGCGTTCCTTGGCAAGCTTTGCCGTCTCCGGCGTGATCAGGTTGCCGTGCTCGATCGACTTAACCCCGCATTCGATCGCGCGTCGAATGGCGGCATCGGTGTAAAGATGGGCAGCCACGTAAGTCTGCGCGTTCTCGGCCTCTTCAACGGCGGCGAGCACCTCTTCTTTTGAAAAGCCTAGGTTTGCAATCGGATCGGTCGGCGAAGACACGCCGCCATTGGCCATGAGCTTGATGAACTGTGCGCCACCTTTGACCTCTTCACGACAGGCCTGGCGAACTGCATCGACCCCATCGCAGATGCGACCGAGCGCACCCAGTTGGTCAGGATAATGCTCGACCGAACGACGATTGAACCGGCCTCGGTAATCGGTATGGCCGCCTGTCTGGGACAGCGCCTTGCCGCAGATGATCAGTCTCGGGCCAACAATCGTGCCCTCGTGAAGCGCTTCAACCAGACCGTGATCGGCACCGCCGAGGTCACGAACCGTGGTAAAGCCACGCATCAGCATCGCCTTCATGATGGTCGCCGAGCGCAGCGCCACCAGAGAATTTGGCAGATCCGCATTGGCTCCAAGGTCGAGTTTGGTGGCGATGACATGGACATGTCCATCAATCAATCCCGGCATGAGGATCTTGCCAGCCAGATCGACAACTCGGTCGGCAGTGGCCGAGAGCGCCGGGCCAACTTCGATGATCAAATCGTCACGGATGAGCACATCCGTGGGAGCGGTCGGTTCACCCTGCGATCCATCAACGATGCGGGCATTTTTGAGAAGAATTGAACTCATTGGATTCACTTTCGATCGATGTCTTAGAAAGGCGCACAGCGGCTCAACGCTGGTTCGCTGCCAGCAAGAAGTATGGAACCAACCACGGCGCTAGCGCCTCCGCACGGTCCAGTTGACGCTCGTCATAAACTCCAGCGCGATGGGTCAGATTGATCGTGCCAATGCAGGAGCCATCGAAAACAACGGGCACGTTGATCTGCGTGCCGCCGCCAAGACTTGCGATGAGTTCATGGTCAAAAAAGGCCCATCTGATGCCGTCCATATCCTTGGCGAGAAAACTCTTGTGCTGCCCGATAACGTGGCGGCCCCAAGGGGTGTCCGTCATAGGCTTACGGCCCGAGACCGGATAATGCTCAGGGTCCGAGGAGTAGATGCGGACGACTTCACCACCATCGACCGCGAGCAGCGTGAAGAGGACATGTCCCATCTCGCGCTGGAACAATTCGTCGAGTGCCTGAAAGAAGGGTGCTGGCTGATCGGGCAGCTTCATGGCTTCGTAAAGGCTGATCTCATTGTGCATGTCGTGATCCTTTTTGCTGATGAGGGAGCAGCAATTGCCGCTCCCTTATGTGCCTGGAACGCCATGCGTCCTATTGGGCGCTCGAAGGACGCTCCATCTTCTTCGATCTAAGCCTCAACGCGCGGCAAACTCTTCCGCCTCGATTTCCTCCAGCGACCGGTTCTTTGTCGGAATGCCGAGAAAGAGCACGGACATCGCACCGATGAACAGGATGACCGTCGTCATGCCGAAGACACCAGCGAAACCGCCAATCGGATAGACGGCTCCCACGAGGATCGGTGCTGCGATTCCTCCGATACGTCCGATGGCCGAGGCGGTGCCGACGCCGGTGGCACGGATGCGCGTTGGAAACACTTCCGGCGTGTAGGCGTATTCTCCGGCGGCAACGCCATTGATGAAGAAGGATAGTGTCATGGCAAGCGCGATGACCTGCGTATCACCAGTGGCAAAAGCAAGCGAGAGCGCCGAAACAGCGGCCAACGCCATATAGAGCACGATCGTATAGGGACGACCGATCTTCTCGCAGAACCAAGCGGCTGTGAAGTAACCAGGGATCTGCGCCGCATAGATCAGAATCGAGAAGGAGAAGCTTTTGGTCATGGTCATGCCACGCTCGACAAGCAGGCTCGGGATCCATGTCATGAAGGCGTATATGCTGAAAGTGACCGATACCCAGAGAAGCCAGGTCATGATGGTGATGCGCCGGAAGCGGGGCGACAGCAGCGCCTTGAAGTTAGCCATCAGCGAGGTATTGGGCGTTGCAGAGACCTGCGCCGCAGGTTCCGGTGCAGGCAGAACGATGCCGCGCGCCGCATATTTCTGCTCGATGCCGGTGACGATGTCGTTTGCTTCCTGATGACGGCCCTGGCTTTCCAGCCAACGCGGCGATTCCGTCAAGCCACGGCGCCACCACAAGACCACGACGACCGGCATCGCGGTGACGATCAAAGCATAACGCCAGCCGTCGTCAGAGGCGGGCACGAGGAGATATCCAAGAACTGCCGAAATGACGAAGCCGAAGGAGAAGAAGGCTGCGAGCGAAGCCGTAAATCGTCCACGATACTTGGCGCCAACGAATTCGGAGAGGAACGGCGCGATGATCGCCGCCTCGGCGCCCATGCCGATACCGCCGACAACGCGCAAGGCAAAGAACTGGTGCCAGTCATTAACGGCAGCACCGGCAAGACTCGCCAGGCAAAAGAGGACGAGCGCCCAGAGCATGACGTTCTTGCGGCCATAACGATCGCCGATCGCACCGGCAATGAGAGCGCCGATGAGGAAGCCTACATAGGTGCTGCTGGCAAGATAGCCGACCTGAAGGCTCGTCAGTTGCCACTGAGCCCGAAGTGCCGGAAGCAGGAAAGCGATAATGCCCGCGTCCCACGCCTCGAACATGTAGCCCAGCCCGCCCATCATGAGGAGCTTGTATTGAAAGCGCCCGACGGGCAGCCTCTCCAGTCTTGCAGCAGTATTATACATTTTTGGTTCCCACCATTATAGTGTGTCACCTCCGCCGCGTTGCGGATGGTGTGCGCGTCTTTTCGTCGCGCAACATTTTTTGCACGGGAACGATAATTAATGCAATATGCAAAAAACGCTGCAGACGATTTTGCGGGAACGCTAGAGGACTGGCTGCGTCATCTCGATGAGAAATTTTCGCTGACGCCAGCAGCGCACGAGGTGATACAGGCCGTGATCAACGACCCGCGGCACGCCTCTTTTGCATCCGCCGCCGAACTTGCTCAAAAGGCTTCCGTCAACGTTGCGACGATCACGCGGACCGCGCAGAGTCTTGGTTTTTCAGGATGGCCGGAACTTCGCCAGGAAATCCGTACACGCTTCATGAGCAAGCTTTCGGCACCTGAGGTCAGCGTCGTCCACCAACAGGAGACCGGCAATGAGCGCCCGTTCGATGCGGCTATGAACCGGCAGATCGAGCAACTGACGGCGTTGCGTCGGCGTACCGACCGAAACTCGATCAAAGAGATTGCAAAACTTATTGCAGGCGCAAAACGCAGAATCGTTCTTGGGTCGGGCAGCTTCGCTTCGATTGCCAATATACTCGCGCACCACGCCACGCTTTGCGGCTACCGCATGGAACTGGCGACCGACGGGGTAATGATCGCCAATGCGCTAGGCGATGTGAAGGAAAACGATGTCGTCATCATCTTCACCTTCTGGCGCCTCTACAATTCCGCAATCAGAGCTGCCGCTCAGGCCAAGGCCAAGGGCGCAACCACATGCGTGATCACTGACGCTGCCGTGGATGCGCTGGCAAAAAATGCCGACTATTTGCTGCTGGCGCCAGCAGAAAGCACCTCATTCTACGCGACCGTCGTCCCCGGCATCGGGCTTGCGGAAGCCATCTCTGCAGAGTTGGGCGCGCTAAACCCTCAAATGAGCGCACGCTCCATCGCCGATTTCGAGGAGCAATGGCAACACCAGGACCTGCTCTTCACCAAAACAGCGCCTATGGCTGGGAAGCCTTTTGATCAGCTTTGAAATCGAGCCAGTGCAGGGCGGAGCCGTATTTTGCTTCTTTGTCGTCGACGTCAAACCCGCTCAAGAGCAATTGCGATGCCCTGCCCGACGCCGATACACATGGTGGAAAGCGCGTAACGCGCTCCGGACAAGCCCAATTGAAGCGCCGCCGTGCCGGCAATGCGGGCACCGGACATGCCGAGAGGATGTCCGAGAGCGATTGCTCCGCCGTTGATGTTGACGCGCGGATCGTCATCGGCGATGCCGAGATCACGCAGCGTCGCCAGGCCTTGGGAGGCGAAGGCTTCGTTGAGTTCAATGACGTCGATCTGCTCTTGCGAAAGGCCAAGCCGGGCGAGTAGCTTCTTCGATGCCGGAGCCGGGCCGAAACCCATGATGCGCGGAGGAACGCCTGCCGTTGCGCCACCCAGAATGCGGGCTATGGGTGTCAGTCCGTGCTTTCTGGCGGCTGCCTCCGAGGCGACAACAAGTGCTGCCGCGCCGTCATTGACGCCAGAGGCATTGCCGGCTGTCACCGTCGCGCCCTCGATTTTGTTGACCGGCTTCAGCTTGGCGAGCGCATCGATCGATGTCGCACGTGGATGCTCATCGCGATCGACAAGGACAGGATCGCCTTTCCTTTGTGGCACGCTGACCGGCGTGATTTCTTTTGCTAGGCGGCCATTGGCCTGCGCTTCGGCAGCCTTTGCCTGGCTTCGCACGGCAAAGGCATCCTGATCCTCGCGGGAGATGTTGAAGTCGATTGCGACATTGTCGCCGGTTTCCGGCATCGAATCGACGCCATATTGCGTGTTCATCAGCGGGTTGACGAAGCGCCAGCCGATGGTGGTGTCATAGATTTCCGCATTGCGCGAGAAGGCAAAATCCGCCTTTGGTAGAACGAAGGGCGCGCGGCTCATCGATTCCACGCCGCCTGCGATCATCAATTCGGCCTCGCCCGACTTTATCGCCCGAGCGGCGGTAATGACGGCATCCATGCCGGAACCGCACAGGCGGTTGATCGTGGTACCCGTGACAGAAACCGGCAGACCTGCCAGCAGCAACGACATGCGCGCGACGTTGCGGTTATCCTCGCCCGCCTGGTTGGCGCAGCCATAGATGACGTCATCGACAGCCTCGAAATCGACAGTCGGATATTGCGCCATCAATGCTGTGAGCGGCACTGCACCGAGATCGTCAGCGCGGACCGATGATAGGGATCCGCCGAAACGGCCGATGGGCGTGCGGAGATAGGCGCAGATAAAGGCTTCGGTCATGATTTTTTCCTCACAGGTCCGGGACCACAAGGTCGGTGACCTGACCATCGATATGGAGCTTCGCACCCGTCATGGCCTGAAGCTCTTCTATGGTCATGGTGGCAAGCTTCTCCCGGAGAACGAATTTGCCATTCACAATGTCGATAACGGCATGGCTGGTGTAGATACGGGTGATGCAGCCGACGCCGGTGAGAGGAAACGTGCAGCGCTCGACCAGCTTCGGTTTGCCATCCTTGGTGACGTGCTCGGTGATGACCACCACCTGTTTTGCACCATGGACAAGGTCCATCGCTCCGCCCACTGCAGGCACGCCCTTGGAGCCGACACGCCAATTGGCAAGATCGCCATTCTCCGCAACCTGATAAGCCCCGAGAATCGCCACATCCAAATGGCCTCCGCGCACCATGGCGAAGCTGTCGGCGTGATGGAAGAAGGCCGCGCCGGGTTTCAGGGTGATCGCCTTCTTTCCGGCATTGATGAGGTCCCAGTCTTCCTCACCAGCGGGCGGCGCTTCACCGAAGTTCAGGACTCCATTCTCGGTGTGGAAAATCGCCTCGCGGCCCTTCGGCTGGAACTTTGCGACCATTTCCGGAAAGCCGATGCCAAGGTTTACATAGGCACCATCGGCAATATCTTGCGCGGCGCGCCAGGCGATCTGCGCATTGGAAAGCTTGATATCGTCGCGGACGTCGATGCTGGTTGCGTCGCTCATGCGTAGGCCACTCCTGCTCGGATCAATTCTTCTTCCTGCTGAGGATTATTCACCTCCACGACCCCATCGACGAAGATGCCCGGTGTGATCACCTGCTCTGGATCGATCTCTCCGGGTGTCACGATCTTCGACACCTGCGCGACAGTCTTTTTGGCCGCCATGCACATCAGCGGGTTGAAATTGCGCCCGGCCAGCCGGTAGGTGAGATTGCCATGCGTGTCGCCGAGATGCCCCTTGACCAAGGCTATATCGGCCTTCAACCAGCGCTCCTGCACATAGCTGCGACCATCGAACTCGGCAATCACCTTGCCGTCGGCAAGTTCGGTACCGAAACCTGTCGGCGTATAGAACGCCGGAATGCCTGCACCGCCAGCGCGAATGCGCTCGGCAAGCGTACCCTGTGGCACCAGTTCCAGCTCGATTTCGCCGGTGAGATAGCGATCCGTAAAGGCGCGGGGATCGGATGAGCGGGGGAAGGAGCAGATCATCTTGCTGACCATGCCCGCATCGACCATCGCCGCGATACCGATACGACCATTCCCGGCATTGTTGTTGATGACCGTGAGCCCCGACGGTTTGCCTGTCGCCTTGAAGCGATCGATCAGGGCATGAATGAGTTCGATCGGCGCGCCGGAGCCGCCAAAACCCCCGATCATGATTGTTGCGCCCTCGTCGATGTCAGCCACGGCATTCGCCAGGCTGTCGATCCTCTTATCCATGTCATTTCCTCCAGCAGCCTTGTCTTTTCCGCCTGAGGCTCAGGTAAATCCCAACGCGGCTCGACATCAAGTCCGTTTGTGCGATATATGATATTTGTTCGATTATCGCACATCACTGAAAGGGTGACATATGACTGTGAAGGGACGCGATATGATGGGCGGGCTCGCCAAGGGGCTGAGCATCATCGAAGCTTTCAGCGCCGAGCGACCGAAATTGTCGATTTCCGAAGCAGCAGACATCGCCGAGCTTGATCGCGCGACAGCAAGACGCTGCCTTTTGACGCTGGCCGAACTTGGCTACGCCGCCTATGACGGAAAATTCTTCACGGTCACACCAAAAGTGCTGCGCCTCGGTACAGCTTGTCTTGCCACAATGCCCCTGCCTCGCATCGTGCAACCCTTTCTCGATCAAATGTCGGAAAACATCGGACAAAGCACATCC
The DNA here is from genome assembly GCF_913777885.1 of uncultured Agrobacterium sp. Classification (NCBI taxonomy): domain Bacteria; kingdom Pseudomonadati; phylum Pseudomonadota; class Alphaproteobacteria; order Hyphomicrobiales; family Rhizobiaceae; genus Agrobacterium; species uncultured Agrobacterium sp. The sequence continues at coordinate 129,178 of NZ_CAJYTV010000013.1, forward strand.
GTGTCGATCCTTGACGACATCGAGATCGTCTATGTCGCACGTGCCGCCCAGCGTCGTGTCATGTCGATTGCGCTGATGCCCGGATCCCGGCTACCCGCCTATTGCACCTCCATGGGTCGGGTCCTTCTGTCTTCTCTCACAGTAGAAGATCGTCGCGTCCTACTGGAACGCTCGGCGATCACCGCCCGCACACCGATGACACTGACTGATATCGATGCCCTTCTGGCGGAGATCGAAGAGACCGCGGCCCGTGGTTATGCAATGATCGATCAGGAGGTCGAGGTCGGCCTGCGTTCGCTGGCCGTGCCGCTGAGGAACGTGCGAGGTAAGACGGTCGCGGCCCTCAATGTCGGTGTCGCCGCCTCCGCGGGGTCCATGCAGGAGTTGGTCGAGCGCTATCTGCCTACGCTCACTGCGGTGCAGATGGAGTTAAAAGGGCTTCTCGTCTAAGCGCGCCTTCGTTCCTTCCAAAGGCAAACCGACGTAGTTTTCGGCAAAACTCGCCTGTGCCCGCGGTGAGCTTCGCAGATAGCTGAGTTCGGCCACCTGCATCCGCCGCTCGAAAGCCCCCGTTTCGGGGAAACGATGCGTAAGGGTGGTGAACCACCAGGAAAAACGCTCAGCCTTCCAGACGCGCCCCAGTGCCCGCGCCGAGTAGGCATCAATGCCCGCAGCCGAGCGCTCGCTGTAGAACTCCGCCAGCGCCTCGCCCAGCATGGTCACGTCAGAGACTGCGAGATTGAGGCCCTTTGCCCCGGTCGGTGGCACGATATGGGCAGCGTCTCCCGCCAGGAACAATCGGCCATAACGCATTGGTTCGGCGACAAAGCTGCGTAGCGGCGCGATGCTCTTTTCGAAGGAAGGTCCGCGCTGAAGCCTTGCGCCGAGATTGGGTCCGAGACGCACAGCCAACTCATCCCAGATGCGCTCGTCCGGCCAGTCTTCCAGCCGCTCGCTCATGTCGCATTGAATGTAATAGCGGCTGCGTGTCATGGAGCGCATAGAGGCAAGCGCAAAGCCACGCTCGTGACTGGCATAGACAAGTTCCTCGCTGACAGGCGGGCGCTCGGTGAGAATGCCGAGCCAGCCAAAAGAATAGACCCGCTCGAATGTGCGCAGCACGTGGCTGGGGATCGCTTGACGACTGACGCCATGGAACCCGTCGCAGCCAACCACGAAATCGCAATCAACCCGGACCTCGCCGGACGGCGTGCTGCAGGTCACGAAAGGCTTCTCGGTGTCTATGTCGTGGAGAGCGACATCGCTTGCTTGGAAGAGGATGTTCAGGCCCCGCGCCTCCGCAGCCTCGAAAAGGTCGCGCGTTACCTCCTGCTGGCCATAAACCGTGACGCAGGCACCGCCCGAGGCTTGTTCGAGATCGATACGGAAATCATCGCCATCGGCGGATAGATGCGTGCCGGAATGGCGCAGTCCTTCCTCGCGCAAGCGCTGATCAAGCCCGAGGCGGGACAGGCAGTCTACCGTCCCTTGTTCCAGAACCCCCGCTCGCACCCGCCCCTCGACATAGGCGCGGGTCTGCCGCTCAATCACCACTGTCTCGACACCGGAGGTGTGGAGGAGGTGGGCAAGAATAAGTCCGGCGGGGCCGGCTCCGACGATAGCGACTTGTGTGCGCATGTTGTCTCCTGACTGGCTGCGACGTTTGGCGGCGCTGCTTGATGAGGGCTTTTGGGACGCTCAGAAGTACAGGCTCTCCCGGAGCTTGTTCTTGCGGACTTTGCCCGTGCTGGTACGGGGCAGTTCCGTGACGATCCGGAAGTGCTTTGGCACCTTGAAGCGGGCAAGCCGCGCCTCGCAATGGGCACGAAGCTCGCCCTCGGCGTCTTCGTGTCCCGGCGACAGGATGACGAAGGCATGGCCTGTCTCGCCCCAGCGTGGGTCGGGCACACCGACGACCGCCACCTGAAGAACGGCGGGATGTTCGGCAAGGACGCTCTCGATCTCTACCGGATAGACGTTCTCACCGCCCGAAATAAACATGTCCTTGCGGCGATCGACGATGGTTACGAAACCATCGGAGTCACGAAGTCCAATGTCGCCGGTGCGTAGCCAGCCATCCGGAGTGAAGGCGGTCTCGTGCTCTTCCGGTTTGTTCCAGTAGCCGGGCGTGACGTGCGGACCTTTGACGATAATCTCGCCAGCGGTTCCATCCGGCACGTCCCGGTCATCGCCATCGATTATCCGAATCGCAGTGGCAGGCCCCGCTTGACCGACGGCGCCGGCATGAGCAGAGATCAGCGCCGGATCGAGCGGCATGCCAAGGATCGTTCCGGCCTCGGTCATGCCATAGCCGTCCACCATGGCAACGCCGCGCTCCAGCCACCAGCGGATATTGGCAGGCGGGTTCGGAGCGCCGCCGGTGAAAAGTGCGGCAAGCGACCAATTCTCCGGCTGGAAGCCATCAGCGTCCTTCAATGCGGTGGCCATCTGCGGAACGCAGAAATAATGGGTGATGCCGAGAGCGCGGTCTGCAAGCCGGGCATTGGTCACAACCGGATCGAAGCCGGATGAAACGAGCACCGTGCCGCCCTGAACCAGTGGTGGCCAGACCGAGGTCACAAGGCCAATGACATGGAAGAAGGGCGATTCTGCAAGAAAGACAGACTGAGATGTCACCTGCCCTAGCACGCCGAAATTAACCCCGGTGAAGAACAGTGTCTGGGGGGTTAGAATGACGCCCTTCGGCACCCCGGACGTTCCGGAAGTGTAGAGAAGGACGCAAGGCCGGTTGGCATCATGCGGAGAGCCTCGTTCGCCTGCCGCCGCACTTACGCAACGCGCGGTAAACGCTGCGATATCAAGCAGTCTTGCGCCATCCGGCACCGTGAAACCTGCCGACGATCCGTCGACCAGGATCAGCGCGGGGGTACAGTCGATGAGAATAGCATCGATCTCGGCAGCCGCGAGCCGCCAGTTCAGTGGCGTGAAGATAAGGCCAGATCGCAGACAGGCCTGCTGCGCAATCACAAGATCGGCGCAGTTGCGTGCAATCGACGCGAGCCTGTCACCTGGCCCGAGGCCGAGCGCGTCGATTGCGGCTCTTGCCTGCTCGATCGCCCGGTCGAGGCCCCGATAGGTCCAGCGCCTCCCGGACGCCAGATCGACAAGGGCGACTTTTTCTGGGCGCGCCTGCGCATGCAGGCCCACCGGATCGGGGGCTAGCCAGTTGTGCATGATGTTGGTCCTCCTCCCAGTAAAACCGCTATCAGCTGTGGGTTTTGCTCTTGTCGTAAGAGCCGAGGCCCGGCTTGTATGTCTTCTCGTCGATGAACTGGCGGATGCCTTCCTTGCGACCTTCATTGTCGTAGGAGTTGGCGGCCTCCTGGGCGCGCACGAGATAATCTTCAGCGTCGTCATAGGTCATGACGCCGACGCGGCGCACCGCATCCTTGGTGGCCTTAAGCGCGACCGGGTTCTTGGCCAGCAACACCTTGGCAACCTCGGTCACCCGGCCCTTCAGAGAGGCAAGCGGCAGGCTTTCGTTGACGAGGCCCCAGGAAGCGGCCTTCTGACCGTCGATAGGCTCACCCAGCATGGCGTGATACATGGCCTGGCGGAAGGGCATCAGCTCTACCGCTACCTTGGTTGCGCCACCGCCCGGCAAAATGCCCCAGTTGATCTCGGAAAGCCCAAACTTGGCCTCATCCGCCGCAAAGGCCAGATCGCAGGCGAAGAGCGGACCGTAACCGCCACCGAAGCACCAGCCATTGACCATGGCAATGGTCGGCTTCTGGTACCAGCGTAGACGACGCCACCAGCCATAGCTCTCGCGCTGGCTCTGGCGCACGCCAGCAAGACCCTTGGCCTCGGTTTCGCGGAAATATTCCTTGAGATCCATGCCAGCCGTCCAGGCTGTGCCTTCGCCGCTGAGAACAAGAACACCGACATCCTCGCGGAATTCCAGCTCGTCCAGCACCTCCATCATCCGGCGGTTCAGCTCGGGGCTCATCGCATTGCGCTTTTCCGGGCGGTTGAAACGGACCCAGGCAATGCCGTCCCCTATCTCGACGGCGACGACGTCCGTCTTGCTGCTATTGTCGGTCATAAAATTGGTTCCTTTTGAATGATTTAGTGGCGAGAAAGGCTCGACATGAAATCAGATCGGGAAGCGTCCGGCTTCGGTCTCGACCGTGATCCAGCGAAGCTCGGTAAATTCCGCAATGCCTGCCTTGCCGCCAAAGCGTCCGTAGCCCGAAGCCCCGACGCCGCCGAAGGGCATCTGCGCTTCATCATGCACTGTCGGGCCGTTGACATGGCAAATCCCAGAGCGAATCTGTCGGGCGACCTTCAGGCCGCGGGCCGCATCTCCGGTAAAGACGGCAGCCGACAGGCCGTATTCGCTGTCATTGGCAATGCGGATGGCGTCCGCCTCGTCCTTCGCCCGGATGACCGCGACGACAGGCCCGAAGCTCTCCTCGGAATAGAGGCGCATTTGCGCTGTCACATCCGCAACGATATGGGCGGGAACGAGTACGCCGTCCGACTCGCCCGCCGCAATCACCTTTGCGCCCTTGGCAACGGCGTCGTCGATCAGCCCCTTCAGCTTCTCGGCGGTTTTGATATCCACAACCGCGCCCAGCGGTGCCGCACCCCGGCGCGGATCGCCAGCGGTGAGCGTCCGCACCTTGGCGGCAAATTTTTCAAGGAAGGCGTCAGCCACCGCATCGACGACGATAATCCGTTCCGTCGACATGCAGATCTGGCCCTGATTGAAGAAAGATCCAAAGGCTGCTGCTTTCACGGTCTCGTCGAGATCCGCATCGTCCAGCACCACAAGAGGCGCCTTGCCGCCGAGTTCCAGAACACAGGGCTTGAGATTTTGTGCCGCACGCATCGCGACAATGCGTCCGACGGCGGTAGAGCCGGTGAAATTCACACGTCGGATAGCCGGATGATCGATAAGCGCTCCAACCACCTCCGCGGCATCCTGCGGCGCATTGGTAACAAGCTGAACAAGCCCGTCCGGCAATCCGGCCTCCGCCAGGGCCTCGACGATCAGGCCATGGGTTTTCGGGCACAGTTCACTTGCCTTGAACACCACGGCATTGCCGCAAGCGAGCGGAGTAGCCAGCGCACGCACACCAAGGATGACCGGCGCATTCCAAGGTGCAATGCCGAGCACGACGCCCGCTGGTTCACGGATAGCCATGGCAAGGCAGCCCGGCTTGTCGGAGGGTATAACTTCGCCGGCAACTTGGGTGGTGAGGGAGGCGGCCTCGCGCAGCATCGATGCGGCAAGCATGACGTTGAAGCGCGCCCAGGCCTCGGTCGCACCGATCTCAGCCATCATCGCCGCCACAAAGGCGTCGCCCTTTGCACTCACGGCATCGGCAGCTTTCAAAAGCGCAGCGCGGCGCGCATTCGGCCCCTGGGCGGCCCAGGCCGGCATAGCGCGCGCGGCCGCATCGACTGCAGCGCGGGCCTCATCAGGCGTTTGCGCCGGCGCTTCGCTAGCTACCTCGCCGCTGATCGGATTCATGCGTCGAAACAGATTCGATGTCGATGTCATGGTGTCTCCTCCCTGGAGCGTTCAAGGCTCCCGACCTTAAACATTGCTATGTGAAATAGCGATTGACTGCTATATTCCATAGCGATATGAAACTGACAAGAGGCAATTTTTACGAATTTTAAAAAGGGCGAAGCGTGAAAGCGAAGGTGCGGGACATTGAAGCGGTGAGAGCGCCTGTTATGGACGACCTTCTCGGTTACCATCTGCGTCGAGCCTCGATCCTCGATCTGGCGGGTTTTGCCGAGGCGCTGGGCGACGAGATCAAGCCCATTCCTTTCACGGTGCTGTGCCTGATCGATGAGGCCCCAGGTATCACCGCCGCTGAGATCGGCCGGCAGGCGCGGCTGCAGCGGGCCAATCTCGCACCAATCCTTGCGCATTTCGACACCCAGGGATGGATCGAACGTCTCGCCGATGATGAGGACCAGCGCATTCAGCATCTGCACTTGAGTGAAACAGGTGCTGAGGCCGTCGCCGAATGGCGCGCGCGTGTCATGGCGCAGGAGGAACGTACATTCAGTGCGCTGACGCCAAGAGAACGCGAAGTGCTGCGCCAATTATTGTCGCGCATCTGGAAGGGCGCGTGACGCCATCCGAACGGGCGGAGAGCACGGTTATAGTTTTAGCCATCGCCTTAGAGCGGCGGCTTTAAAGGGAACGAGCCCTTACTCGCAGAGGACGGGCTTGGGAGGACTGCGGGAGATATCGCTGAGGCAGCGTCAGACGCAGGCCGAGTGAAAGCATGATTGCCGCTGAGGCGGCCTTTGGGAGGAGAATATCATGACGAATGCCACGCATGTTCATGCGGGGACGGGAACGCGCGCGCTCGTGCTTGTGTTTCTCGCCGCGATTATCGAAGGCTTCGACCTTCAGGCCGCGGGTGTTGCCGTGCCGAAACTTGTTTCCGCCTTTGGGCTTTCACCGTCACAGCTGGGCGTTTTCCTCTCATCGGCGACCTTCGGATTGGTGCTCGGCGCGCTGTGCGGGGGCGTGATCGCCGATCGCTTTGGACGGCGCAACGGCCTTGCCCTGTCGCTGGTCGTCTTCGGCCTGTTTTCGATCGGCACGGCTTTCTCCGATACGTTCGAGCATTTGGTTGCGATGCGGTTTCTGACCGGCGTCGGCCTTGGGGGCGCGCTGCCTAATCTCATCGCCATTGCCGCTGAATCCGTTGCGCCCGAGCGGCGCGGCAGGGCAGTCGCGATCATGTATGCCGGCGTACCGCTTGGTGGCGCACTCGCCAGCCTGATCGCCCTGCTTGGCCTGCATGACGACTGGGGCTCGATATTCCTGGTGGGCGGCATCTTGCCGTTGCTGTTGGTCCTGCCGCTCCAACTCATGATGGGACCGTTTCGCGTGACACGCGATGCCAAGGTACCTGCGCGTCGTCGCGACGTGCTGATGGCGCCAGGCGCACTGCCACAGACGCTGCTGCTCTGGGCCGCCTTCTTCTTCGGCCTCATCGTCGTCTATCTGCTTCTCAACTGGCTGCCGCAGATTCTCGTGTCACTGGGCTTTGCGCGTGAAACGGCGTCGACAGTGCAGATCGTTTTCAATATCGGCGGCGCAGCCGGTGCGATCCTCGGCGGGCGGCTGCTGGACGGCAACAGGCCTGCCTTTTCCGCAGCACTCTGCTTTATCGGGCTGATGCTGGCGATCACGTCTCTTGCCATGTTGCCCGCGGGCAATGTCGCGGCGGCGCTGGCGGCTGGCACTTTTGTCGGCGCGACGGTCATCGGCGTGCAGGCGCTGCTCTATGGTATCGCCCCACAATGCTATCCGAGTGAAGTGCGCGGTACTGGTGTCGGCCTTGCCGTTTCGGTCGGTCGGCTTGGCTCGATCGTCGGGCCTCTCGTCGCTGGTTGGCTCCTGGCAAGCGGCATGGGTCCGCAGCAACTTCTCTACACGCTGCTGCCCATCGCGGCCATCTGCGGCACTACCACCGTGATCCTCATCCTGCACCGTAGCGGGAAGACACGGGAGGAGATGTCAAGACGCCTGGGCCAGGCTTGATCGGATCGCAAACCTTGCCGCGTAGAGGTTGGCGTCCTTAGGCAAACAAAAAATATCTTGCCTCGATGAGGAGTGTGATCTCGCAAGAGATGTGCTCCTCATTGGCATTTGCCGCACAGCATCCTCGATAGCACTGCGATGTCAAAGCATCGTTCCAAGCTGCAATGCCGTTCTCTACCAACTCCGGTGCGATACACCACGATCCGCGTCACCGCTGGCACCGCGGTGTCTGTGTGTTTGCAACAAGAAACGACTATAGCTTCGGTAGGCCCTCCGGTCGCAGTAGCCGACGCTGGGCGGCAATGCGGAACGGCGCGTTCATGGCGCCATATCCGTTATAGGCGCCGCGTCGCTCGATGATTTCGAAAAAGAACCCTTCACCGAAAGTGCGGCTGTAGATCTGGAAATATTCGCCGTGTTCGTCGCGGTCGTAAAGGATACTGGCGGCACGCAGTGCATCGGAGAAATCCGGTTCAAGACCGAAGCGCGCCTCGAGGTCATCATAATAGTTTCGCGAGATCGGCAGCGCCTGAAAGCCGGTGGTCTTTAGCGCTTCGGCCGTCGCAAAGATGTCGTCGCTCGCAAATGCGATGTGCTGGATGCTGGTGCCGAAGCCTTCTGCCAGGAATTTGCCAGCAAAGGTCTTGCGATTTTCAGCGCCGTTCATGGTGAGGCGGAAAAGCGGTTGCGGCTCGCTTTCGATGGCCTGGCTTCGCACTAGCCCGCCCGGATCAACCACGTCGACCATCGGTGTGCGCCGGGTTGAGAAGATCGACGTGTAGAATAAAAGCCAGGTCAGCATCTCGTCGTAATGGGTTGTCTGGGCAAGATGGTCGATACGGGTGAGATGGGCTGTGGGCGCCCCGCCCTCGTCGACCAAAGCCTCGAATTCGCTCTCCCAGATACTGCCAAGCGGCGCATCATCGTCGAGGAAGTAGATGACACCGTTGCCGACGCCCTGAATGCCGGGCACCGCGACTTCGCCGGGCTGCCGGGGCTCGGAAAAGACAGGCGCACCGAGTGCGCGCGCGCGGGCGAGCGCTTGCTCGGCATTATCGACCTTGAGGCCAAATGCATAGGCATTAGTGCCATGTACGGCATAGGAAGCGCCAGCAAAACTGTCGCCACTCTCATCCGTATTCATCAGGATGCGGATATCGCCCTGCATGTAGAGATCGACAGCGCGGTTGCGGTGCCGGGCGGTGCGTCGGAAGCCCAGAGTTTGCAGAAGATCGACGAGGGTCTGCTGTTCCTCGGGCGCCGAGGTGAACTCGACGAACTCCACCCCCTTTGCCTCGACGCGGTCCGGCATCGTCGGCATGGAGAGGCGGATATCGGGCTCACGGCGGCGGACGCGGTCCATCAGATTGACGAGTGAACGATGCCCATCCTCGGCCAAGGCGCGCGCCGATCCGCCACGGAACTGATCGTTGAAGATTTCAAGAGAGAGCGGGCCGGTATAGCCGGTAGCTGCCACAGCACGCATGAAATCGACGACAGGCAGATCGCCCTCGCCCGGCATGTTGCGGAAATGGCGGCTCCAGTAGAGGAGGTCCATGTCGAATAGTGGCGCATCGGCAAGCTGCACGATGAAGATCTTGTCGCCGGGAATGGAGCGGATCGAATTAGGATCGATCTTGCGCGACAAGGTGTGGAAACTGTCCAGGATGATGCCGACATTCGGGTGATCGGTCCGCCGCACGATTTCCCATGCGTCGCGATGGTCGTTGATGTGGCGTCCCCAGGCAAGTGCTTCATAACCGACACGCACGCCATGCCGAGCGGCCATCTCCCCGAGTTCGTGGAAATCAGCTGCTGCCCGGTCTATCCCGCCAAGCGAGATCGGCGATACATTCGAGCAAATCAGCATAAGATCAGTGCCAAGCTCTTGCATGATCTCGAACTTACGCTCCGCCCGCTCGAAGGCGCGGCTGCGGTGAGGCTCCGGCATGCCTTCGAAATCTCGAAACGGCTGAAAAAGCGTGATGTCCAGACCGTAGTCGCGCACGATCTTTGCCACCTCACGTGGCGAGGCATCATAGGTCAGAAAGTCATTCTCGAAGATCTCGACGCCGTCAAAGCCAGCACGGGCAATCGCTGCCAGCTTTTCAGGAAACTCGCCGCTGATCGACACCGTCGCCATCGACGTGCGTATCATTACGCTTTGCTTGTCTGTCTGGTACTGGGCCATATTGCCTTACCTTTCGTGTTTATGTACGAGTTGGTTAATATGGAACGTGGAAAAACGCGGATGCAAAGCATCCGGGGGAAACATGACGAGCACCGCGACGACCACTGAGGGCAAGAAGGCGCGTCCGGCAAAGCGCGATCCGGAGGGCGTGCGGCGCGACATACTGGCGGTCGCGATGGAAGAGTTTTCCCAGAACGGTCTTTCCGGGGCGCGGATAGACGAGATCGCAGCACGGACGAAAACGTCCAAACGCATGATCTATTATTATTTTGGCGACAAGGAAGGCCTGTACCAGCACGTTCTGGAAGAGGCCTACAGCAAGGTGCGCGGCGGCGAGAGCAATCTGGCACTGGATCATCTCAATCCGATGGCCGCGCTCGACGCACTCTGTCGCTACACGTTCGAGCATCACCGCCGCAATCCGGCCTTCATCCGCATGGTCATGATCGAAAACATCCATCACGGCCGGCATGTGCAGATGTCGAAGACCATCCGAAGCCTCAACCGTCCCGCCATTGCCGCGCTGGAGGCGGTGCTGAAGCGCGGTCAGGAGAGCGGTGTTTTCCGTGAAGGGATAGAGGCACTGGAGCTCCACTGGCAGATCAGTGCGCTGTCCTTCTTCAACGTCTCCAACGCTCCGACCTTCTCCTCCATCTTCGGCGAAGGCCTTTTCACACCGCAAGCGCAGCAAACGCTGGCGCGCCACGTGGCTGAAATGGTCCTGCGCTACGTGGTGAGGCCACAACATATCGACGCTATAGGGTCTGACGAGCGATGAGATGGCGAAGCGCCACGCAGTAGCCGTCGATACCGAGACCCGCGATGACACCATCGGCGCGCATCGATACATAGGAGTGGTGGCGAAACACCTCCCGCTTGTGGATGTTGGAAATATGGACCTCGATCACCGGCGCCTCATAGGCGTTAAGCGCATCGAGGATGGCAATCGACGTGTGACTGAAAGCGCCAGGATTGATGACGATGCCGGCAGCTTTGCCGCGTGCCTCGTGGATCCAGTCGATCAACTCGTATTCCCGATTGCTTTGGGCGAAGAAGAGCTCATGACCTGAGGCCGTCGCTACGGCGCGACACGCCGCCTCGACATCGGCAAGCGTCTCGCGGCCGTAAATTTCCGGCTGACGCTGCCCGAGCAGATTAAGGTTCGGTCCGTTGAGAACGAAAAACAGGCTCATGCAGCTGCCTCCGCTTTAAACATTTCGGCAAAATGGGCGCTCATCCGCTCCGCATCCGGCTCACGCCCGCAGAACAGCCGGAATGCACCGACAGCCTGGAAAATTGCCATGCCACCGCCCGGCAGTGTCTGACAACTCTTCGCCGCAGCGGTCTCGATCAGCCTGGTGATGAGCGGCATATAGACGATATCCGCAACCCAGTGGCGCGACAAAATCAGATCGGGATCGACCGGAATGCCGGGATGGGCCGGCATGCCAACAGGTGTCGCGTGAATAAGGCCATCGGCATTGCCGAGCACGGCTGCTGGCGTTTTGGCTGGCATCGCCCGGCCCTTGCCAAAGCGGGTGTTGAGGTCGTGCGCAAGCCGCGCCGAACGGTCGACGTCCTGGTCGAAGATATCCAGCCTGCCGATGCCGAGTTTCAATGCGGCATGGGCGACCGCGACGCCGGCGCCACCTGCACCGATCAGCAGCGCCCGGTCGCGCCGGGCATTCGGCAGACCGCGCTGGAAGCTTTCATAAAAACCGTACCAGTCGGTATTGTGACCGATGCGCTTGCCATCTTTGAAGACGACGGTGTTGACGGCGCCCAGCATGCGGGCATCCTCGGAAAGCTCGTCCAGATGGGCAATCACCGCCTGTTTGAAGGGATGCGTGATGTTGGTCCCGGCAAAGCCGCGGGCTTCCAGTTCCGCCAGAAGGTCGGGCAGCGCGGTCTCTGTCACATCGCGAACATTGATGTCCACGAGTTCGTAAGTATAGTCGAGGCCGTGCGCACGGCCCTCGCGCATATGGAGCGCCGGCGATTTCGAAAGCTGGATATCGGCGCCGATAAGGCCGACCTGATAGGCGGTTCGTTCTGTCATGGATCTGGACCGTTTATGCGGCGTGAAAGGCGCGGCGGGCCATTCCGCCGCTTGCTTCAGTGATGCGCTAAGATTTCGCCGAGGAAAGTGCGCGTGCGCTGATGTTTTGGATCGCGGAAGAAGTCCTCCGGCGGCCCCTCCTCGATGATCTCGCCCGACGCCATGAAGACCACGCGATCGGCCACCTGGCGGGCAAAGCCCATTTCATGGGTCACGCAGATCATCGTCATCCCGTCGCGGGCAAGGCCGATCATCGTATCCAGCACTTCCTTGACCATTTCCGGGTCGAGCGCCGAGGTTGGCTCGTCGAAGAGCATCGCCTTCGGCTCCATGCAGAGTGCGCGCGCGATTGCCGCACGCTGCTGCTGGCCGCCGGACAGCTGGGCGGGGTACTTGTCGGCCTGATCGAGAATACGCACGCGAGCAAGATATTTGCGTGCGGTTTCTTCAGCATCCGCTTTGGAGAGCCCCTTCACCCGCATGGGCGCAAGCGTGCAGTTTTCCATGATGGTCTTGTGCGGGAAGAGGTTGAAGCTCTGAAACACCATACCGACCTCCCGACGCACGGCATCGATGGCACGGGCAGAATCGGTCAGCGTGGTGCCTTCGACGGTGATCTTTCCCTCCTGGATTTCCTCCAGATGGTTGATGCAGCGGATCAGTGTCGATTTCCCGGAGCCGGACGGGCCGCAAAGGACGATCTTCTCGCCTTTGCGAACCGTCAGATTGATATCCCTTAGGGCATGGTAGGCTCCATACCACTTTCCGACGCCCTCAAGGGCAATCAGCGGAGCCTGGACGGCGGATTGCGGCATGGAAACCTCCCTTACTTCACGGTGAAGGGGACGTCAGGCATGGATTCCGGGAACTTCGGAACCTCGCGCTTCATCCACTTGGTATAGATCGCCTGCAACTCGCCATCGGTCTTGATCTTTTCGAGGAAAGTGTTGATGGCCTGGTTCCAGTCCTTCTCGCCGGGACGGGTGCCCGCGCCGTTGTAAAGGGTCGTCAGGTCGAACTTGGATTCGTACTTGCCAGGTGCTGCAGCGTTCAGGCGATCGCCATAGAACTGGTTTCCACCGACGGCCTCGACCTGACCGGAGACGATTGCCTGGATGTTTGCGGCATCGTCGTCGAAGCGTAGAATGCTGGCCTTGTCGCCAGCACCCGCCGTGATGGCAGTGTCCATGGCACTCGACTTCGGCACACCGACGTTCATTCCCTTCAGATCGTCAAAACCGGCGATCTTCTTGTCCTTGGGGCCATACACCGACAGAACGTTACCGGCATAGGGCTGCGAATACTGGATCGTCTTGGCACGTTCCGGCGTCATGCCCATCGTTGCGAACAACACGTCGACCTTGCCGGTCATCAGCGCTGGAATACGGTTGGCGACGGCGAGCGGAACAAACTCGGCTTCGAGGCCGAGGCTTTTGGCGAAGGCCTTGCCGATATCCGCGTCGAGGCCATCCTGTACGCCGCTTGAATTGACGAAGCCCCACGGCGAATTGTCGCCCTGGATACCAATAACAACCTTGCCCTTGGCTTTGGCATCCTCAAGCGTGCCAGCCGCGGCATCGACCGGGGCCATGAAGGGCAGAGCGGCAGCGGCGGCTATTAGCCCAAGTACGCTGCGGCGACCGAAAGTCATGCTGGATTTCATCATATTCTCCTCCTTGTAAACTGATGAATGTATGGTCACGAAAGTAGATCTCCTCCACCATCGACCGGAAAATCGACGGGTCTTTCACGACGCTCTATCGAGCGGCGGTCTGAAGGCGTTTCTCGACGCCAGCACCCCAAAGAGAGAGCGGCCAGCAGATCAGGAAATAGATGAGGCCAACGATGGCAAAGACGGTAAGCGGGCGGAATGTCTGGTTGGAGACGATCTGGCCGGCGCGCGACAATTCGACAAAGCCGACGATGGCAGCAAGCGACGTGCCCTTGATGAGCTGCACCAGGAAACCGATGGTGGCCGGCAGCGAAATGCGCAACGCCTGCGGCAGGACAACGTCCTTCATGATAGACCTGTAATGCAGGCCAAGCGCGCGGGCTGCTTCCGTTTGGCCCTTGGGAACGGCCTGTATGCCACCGCGCCAGATTTCACCGAGAAACGCGCTTGCATGCAGTGTGAAAGCAATGGCGACTGCAATCCAGGCATCGATATTGAAGCCAAGCAGAGCCACGCCGTAATAGACCACGAAGAGCTGCATCAGGAGCGGCGTCCCCTGAAAGACAGCGATATAACCAGCGGTTGCCCGACGCATCGACGGGGCTTCGGCGGTGCGGGCCAAGGCCACGAGAAGCCCGAAGACACCGCCTCCTGCAAAACCGATCAGCGTTAACGCGATCGTCCACTTCAGGCCCTGCATGAGGAAGAACAGTTCGTTGGGACCTATGGTAGGCATAGTCGTCTCCTCACTTGACCGGATAGCTGAAAGACAGGCGCGAGATGAGACCGAAGACACCCATCATCAGCGAGGAAATCACGAGGTAGAGCAGCGTGATGGAGAAATAGACCTCGAAGGAGCGGAAGGTATCGGCCTCGATCTTCTGCGCCACGGAGGTCAGCTCGTAAGCTGCAATGGACGTACAAACGGAGGTCGTCAGCGTCAGCATAATGAACTGGCTGGTAAGCGAGGGATAGACCGCCCGCAACGCAGGCTTCAGAATGATGTGGCGGAAGATCTGCGCGCGGCCGAGGCCAAGCGCAAGCCCTGCTTCCACCTGCCCCTTGGGAACGGCATCCACGCCGCCGCGAATGATTTCGATCGCATAGGCGCCACCATTAAGCGCCAGCGCGACGATAGCAGTCACTGTCGGATTAAGACGCAGACCGAGCTGCGGCAGCGCGAAGAAGATAAAAAATATCTGGACCAGAAAGGGCGTATTGCGGATCAGCTCGACGAAGCCGATGACAAAGCCGCGCAACGGCTTGAAGCGCGACCGACGTGCTACGACGCCCAGAATCCCGATGACGGTCGCCAGCGACATGCCGGCAAGCGCCAGGCCTATGGTGGCAAGACACGCGACGAGCAGCTCGGGAAGGCGATCGATGACCGCCGAGAAGTCGAGACTGTATGACATGGTTCCTCCGCAACCTTTCGGTTAAGGCATCAGCCCGCCGTTGGGTCGTCTCCCCGTTCTCCGCACTCAGGTTTCGAACGCTCCCTTGTTCTTGCCGGATAGTGTTTCAAGAAGAGCTCTCCCAAGCCTCTCCAGATCCGACATATGAATGTTTGTACCAGTTAGTTCATTTTAAAGTCAACGCTCAAGGAGAATGAAAATGCAGCTTTCACGACTGATTTTCGGAGCGATTTTGTTTCTATTTATTCAATGATTTCAATGCATCATGAACCATGAAGCAGCACGCAGCGATTATGCTCCAACGCCCTCAATCGCAGGCTATTCCTCGGCTGTGATGCCTTTGTTCTCTCCAGACTCTCGCCCGATGCGTTTGATATCGCCTAGCAGTCGGCGCGCAGTCTGTAGCGCGGAGGCGCTCGCCAATACCATGGGCGACAGCGTCATCCATTCCAGCATCCAGGCGGCACCCGACCGCTCCTGCTCATGCACCAGCGACTGATGAAGCGCCGAAACTTGCGTCGCGTTGAAGCGCGCCAGCGTGATCAGCAGTTCCGCTGCAACCGGATTCTGCTTGTGCGGCATGGCCGAAGACCCACCCCCACCAGCAAGGCTTATCTCGGTGCCCGCTTGGGCGAGCAGGGCGATGTCCTGCCCGATCTTGCCGAGGCTGCCGGTGACAAGCGACAGGAGCCCCGCGAACTCGGCGATCATATCACGCTGGCTGTGCCATTGCCCACGGTCGTGAAGGCCAAGACGGGCGGAAAGTGCAGCCCGCAAGGCCGGCCCATCGTTCCCAAAGCGTTCGAGCGTTCCCGCCGCGCCGCCGAACTGCACGGTAAATCCATCGGTGGCAAAATGGGCGAGCCGGGACTGCGTGCGTTCGAGCGGCGATCGCCAGGCGCCGATTCGGTCGGCGGCCTTTATCTCGATTGCGGCCTGCATCCGCGTATGCGCCATCAGCGGCTTATCACCGTCGCTCTTCAAAAGTGCGTCGAGATCGCCAATCACCTCGCCCAACCGAGCCTTGATGATGTCGTTCGCCGCCTTTAGTCTCACCATAAGGCTGGTATCGATGACATCTTGGCTGGTCGCGCCGAAATGCACTTTCTCCGCAGCCGCTCCACCGACCGCCCCGCGCATCTGGCGAATGAGCGCAGGAACGACCACGCCATCACGCGCAGTGCCCTCAGCCAGCCCGGCCATGTCTGGCACGAAGCTGCCAAGCGCGGCGTCGATCGTTTGGGCAATATCGACGGCGAGAATTCCGCAATCTGCCTCGGCCAGTGCCAGCGCCCTCTCGAAGCGGATCATTGCAGCAATATCGGCCTCTGCGGAAAACAGCGCAGCGATCTCGGCATCGCCGAAGAGGCCGGAGAGGAAAGGATGATCGAAGGGCGAGAGGCTCATGGCGGTCAGATATCGAAGAAAACGGTTTCGCCATCGCCTTGCAGGCGAATGTCGAAGCGATAGGCATTCTCACCATCCGCCTTTGCGATCAGCGTTGGAACGCGGTCCTTGTGCTCGATGCGGGCGAGCACCGGATCGGCTGCGTTTGCTGCACCCTCCTCGGGGAAATACATTCTCGTATGCAGACCGATATTGATGCCGCGCGCGACAATCCAGAAGGTGATGTGAGGCGCCATGAAGCGTCCATCCTTGTATGGAACGCGGCCGGGCTTGATCGTTTCGAACAGGAACTCACCGGTATCCATATCGCCTGGTGAGCGGCCCCAACCGGCAAAATGCGGGTCGGCGGCGCCAACTGTCTCGCTCGGGCTGTTATAGAGCCCTTGAGCATCGGCCTGCCAGATCTCGACCAACGCATCCTTCAGTGCATAGCCGCCGCCGTCGGAGACAGTGCCGCGAATGGTGATGCGGGTGCCGGTGGCCTGATCGTCATAGAGTTTGCCCGAGCCGAGATCGTGCTCGAAGACGCCGTTGATGCCGACGAAGTTCGGCGTGCAACCGATATGGACGTAGGGACCCGCCGTCTGGGAGGCGCTTTCCTTCAGATAGTCGAGCGGCTGCACCATGTCAGTTCCCCTCCGGGCGGTTCTCGAAGAAGGTGGAGCGGCGCCCACGCAACACGATGTCGAACTTGTAGGCGCGCATATCCATGGGAATGGTCGCATTCATATCGAGTGGCGCGATCAACCGGCGAATGGCATCCGCATCCGGGATCGTCTTGACGATCGGACAACGCCAGATGAGCGGATCGCCCTCGAAATACATCTGGGTAATCAACCGCTGCTGAAAACCATGACCGAAGACGGAGAAATGAATATGGGCCGGACGCCAGTCATTCACACCGTTCGGCCACGGGTAGGGACCGGGCTCAATGGTCTTGAACCAGTAATAGCCATTCTCGTCGGTGATGGTGCGACCGACACCGCCGAAATTCGGATCGACGGCGGCGAGATAGCTCTCCTTCTTGTGGCGATAACGCCCACCGGCATTGGCCTGCCAGAATTCCAGAAGCGCGCCGGCAACGCCGGCTCCCCGCTGGTCCAGCACCCTGCCATGCACGAGGATGCGCGGTCCGATGGGCATTTCGCCGGGCTTGGCGTAGTTCAGGATCAAATCGTTATCGAGCGGGTTCAGCAACCCATGGCCAAAGACCGGGCCGGTTATTTCACTCTTGGTGCCCTCGAGCGATATCAGCGCACGCTGCGGCGAGCGCAAAATCGAGGTCTTGTACCAGGGCGTATAGGCCTGCGGCTGCATCTCCCGATCACGGGCAAAGAAGGGGCCGGTTTCCGGAGGGTGTTTGCTCACGTCGTCTGCTCCTTTTGCGCGGAGGATGCGTTTCGATCGGCCAGCACCTGCTTGGCGATCTTGAAACCATGATTGGCAGCGGGCACACCAGCATAGATCGCCACATGCATCAGCGCCTCACGAATGTCGTCTTCGCTCGCACCGGTATTGGCGGTCGCCCGCACATGCATCGCCATCTCCTCATATTGCCCAAGTGCGGCAAGAAGCGCGATGGTCACGTTGGAGCGCTCCCTCTTTGTCCACCGATCGCTCGACCAGACCGTGCCCCAGGCACTTTCGGTGATCAGTGTCTGGAATGGCTGATCGAAGACCGTGGCCAAGGCGCTCGCGCGATCCACATGTGCATCGCCCAACACGGCACGACGGGTCACCATGCCTTGGCTGTAACGATCGCCGACCGAGGCTGCGGAATTGGTGAAGGAAAGGTGCCTCAGGAAGTTCGCAACCGCAGCCGCATAGGCCTTCGGTTGCTCCAAACAGGGGATGTGGCCGCAATCGGCGATCTCGACGAACCGGCTGCCGGGAATACGATCGGCCATCGCCCGAACCAGATCAGGCGACGTCGAGCCATCCTGATCGCCAACAACGCAGAGCGTCGGCGCGGCAATGTGCGTCACTGCCTCGGTGTAATCGGCATCGCGGATCGCCGCACAGGTGCCGCTATAGCCCTCCGCCGACTGGCGGGCCAGCATCGTCCGGGCGCCAGCGTAAAGCGGATTGTCGCTCCGCCGGAAGGCCGGGGTAAACCAGCGCTCCATCACCGGATCAACGAGTCTCGCTAACCCATCAGCTTTGATGGCATCGATACGCCCATTCCACATCTCGGCAGTGCCGATCTTGTGGGCAGTGTTAGACAGGATCAAAGCGGTGGTGCGCTCAGGCCGCGTTATCGCCAGCGACTGCGCGATGAGCCCGCCCACCGAAAGTCCCCAGACGATAACTTTTTCAATCTTCAAATGATCGAGAAGAGCGAGGAGATCGTGCGCATGAGTCTCGATCGTGTAGGGCGTAACGCCAGCCCCAGAAAGCCCGTGGCCACGTTTGTCATGCAGCACATAAGCATACGTGTCGCCCAGTTCGTGCATGACGGCATCCCAGATCCGGAAATCGGTACCGAGCGAATTGACGAAGGCAATGACCGGCTTTCCCGGCACCATACCCACGGTCCGGTAGTGGATTGCTGTGTCGTCAACATTAAGGAAATTCATCTCGCACTCCTCCTGGGCAGGAGATTGCAAGATAGCTCCGGTTAAGTAAAATGAGATTTTCAGCACCCTACATAACTTGGTGGTTATGGTTTCTCTTATCGATCCACGTATCAAACTCCGTCATCTGCAGGCCTTTATCGAGGTGGCGCGGCAAAAGAGCGTCGTGCGGGCAGCCGATGTGCTTCATATCAGCCAGCCAGCAGTCACCAAAACGGTGAGAGAACTCGAGGACGTGCTGGGTGTCGCTCTCTTCGAACGCGAAGGTCGCGGTATTCGCCCAACGCGTCTCGGCGAGATCTTCCTGCGCCATGCGGCTACGACGATGACCGCCCTTCGCCAGGCGGTCGATGCCGTGTCGCGGGAAGCGGCGCAGGCAGACCCGCCGGTCCGCATCGGCGCCTTGCCGACGGTATCGGCACGCGTCATGCCCGAGGCGATGACGCGCTTTCTTGCAGACGCAACCCCGGCCCCCGTCAAAATTGTAACCGGAGAAAACGCGATCCTGCTGGAGCAATTGCGCCAGAGCGATCTGGACCTCGTCGTAGGACGACTTGCCGCTCCGGAAAAAATGACCGGTCTCAGCTTCGAGCATCTTTATTCGGAACGGGTGGTTTTCGTCGTCCGTCCCGGGCATCGACTGCTATCGCGCAATGCCAATATCTTTACTGAACTTTCAACCTATCCCATGTTGATGCCCACCCGCAATTCGGTGATCAGACCGATAGTCGAGCAGTTCCTGCTCGCACAGGGCATAGCAATGCCGCAAACGCAGATCGAAACCGTCTCCGACTCGTTTGGCCGCGCCTATGTCCGCATGAGCGATGCTGTCTGGATCATCTCGGAAGGGGTGGTGTCCAGCGATGTCGCAGCAGGCGCTCTTGCCGTTTTGCCATTCGATACCTCCGATACGAGCGGGCCCGTAGGGCTGACAATGCGGACGGATACGGCAATTTCCACCTCACTCGCCCTTATGATCAAGGCGATACGAGAAGCCGCCACGATTGGGCGTGTGGCGTGATCTCAACCGCCATCACCTCCGCGGGAGCGAACGGCTCAATTCGGGTGGTTATTGGATGGGCAGTCGTTCGGGTCAGGAGCGACCGTCAAAGTCCAGAGGCTTCGACCATTTGTGAGCTGAGCAGATATTGGCACGCGGCAAAGCTCTAAGACTGGCTTTCCTACCTCGTGCTCATGCCCACGTTACAGTTTCAACAGCTGTCCACGACATAGAGACGTGAACAGCAACTGTGCAAGTCCGACTTCTTGCTGCACGGTTGGGCTCGCCGCTCGATCATTTAACTTTCGAATACGCCGATCGCAAACTGCCAAGGGGCGTGACGAGCGGTTCCCAGATGGTGACCATCTCGAGCAAAGGAAGAGAACTCACGGCCATCAAACCAGAACCAGCGACGCTAGCGACAAGACTAGCGCTGGAAACATGACAACCGCGCCGAGCTTGAGAAATCTCCAGCTGCTAATATCAAGGCCTTCGCGCCGCAGTGCCGACAACCACAAGATTGTCGCAAGAGAGCCTGTGACGGACAGATTGGGACCCAGATCAACGCCGATCAGGACAGCGCCAGCGACCTTGTCCGACACCTGTGCCGCCTGAACCACGCTACCTGCGAGCAATCCGGCAGGCAGATTGTTGACGAGATTACAGATGACGGCAACGAATGTCCCGGCCACCCCAATTGCGTAGCCTTCTGAAACAGAGGACAGAGACACCAACTGATTGGCGAGAGTGGTCGTAACACCCGTCCGGTCAAGCGCTTCGACGATGACGAACAAACCTGCCACCAATGGCAGGACACTCCAGCTGATACCTTTTATCGTCTCGATCGGGCTTTGGCGTGTCAGCAACAGAACGAGAGCAGTCGTGATCGTTCCGGCAATGAAGGTGGGGACGCCGAGGTCAGCATGGAGCGCAGACGCAACGATAAGGACAATGGCGGTGATCACGATCCCCCATCCTGCGAGACTTGCGCTTCGACTGAGGACCGGTCGCTCTGCAGCAGCAGCAAGACTTTCCTCCGACAAAGCACGCCGCTGCGTCCAGTAGAGGCACATAAATGTAACGACAATGGAAACCACTGACGGTAGCAGGAACGTCGCCAGCCAACGCGACAGAGGTGGCATTTCACCGCCAGCAAAGATCACGAGATTAGCCGGATTGGAGATCGGCAACACAAAGCTCGCGGCATTGGCGATAAAGGCGCAGATCAAGAGGTAGGGCATCGGATCGCGAACCCGGCTTGCTCGGCATGCCGCATAGACAGCGGGCGTCAGGACGACAGCCGTCGCATCGTTCGAAAGAAAAACCGTGACGACGAGGCCCACCAGATAAACGAGTACAAAGAGGCGCTTCGGCGAACCCTTGGCATAGGATGTCGCTATCGCAGCGACCCAATCAAAAAGACCTTCGCGACGCGCAAGCTCTGATAAAAGCATCATGCCGATCAGGAACAGATAAACATCAGTCCCCTTGGCGACACCTGCTAACGCATCCGCAGGTGCGATCAGTTGGAAGGCGACGAGGAGAGCCGCGCCAACAACGGCCCAGATAGCCTCCGGCCAGCGGAATGGCCTGGTAATCACGCCAGCTGCTGTCAGCCCCGCAATACCCCATACGATCGCATTCTGGGTCATATGGCTCGTCCTTGTTGTCGTAAGAGGCGCAATGGCCTGGCAGCGCGGAAATCCGGCTCGTTCGACCGAACCGGATACATCACATCTTCGTCATCAG
>NZ_CAJYTV010000014.1:0-2990 GCF_913777885.1 uncultured Agrobacterium sp.
TGAATTTGACCAAGGCATCAGGGCTTTAGCTGCCCCCTCCCCTCCTCCGCGTGAAATCGTAAGCGGAGATTTCAGTGCCGAATTCCTC
Source organism: uncultured Agrobacterium sp. (assembly GCF_913777885.1). Classification (NCBI taxonomy): domain Bacteria; kingdom Pseudomonadati; phylum Pseudomonadota; class Alphaproteobacteria; order Hyphomicrobiales; family Rhizobiaceae; genus Agrobacterium; species uncultured Agrobacterium sp. The sequence goes on from NZ_CAJYTV010000014.1 coordinate 89, forward strand.
GCTTAGCGCTTCAATTGAAATCGGGAGCTAAAAGCCACACCACATGGTATTGTTGTGGGTTGGGGCTGTAACCATCGATAAGTACCTCTTATCGGAGGTTAGAAGACTCTGCGGTTGACCATGTCGGCGCAGTCCAGTAATTTTGATCAAACCGTTGTTATCGGAGCCACCATGAGCACCACCGTCAAAGTATCTGAAGCGAAGGCGCATCTGTCCGAACTGTTGGTGCGAGTTGAAGCCGGTGAGGATGTTATCATTTCCCGCGGCAATGACCCAATCGTGCGCATGTCGAGAATCCGAAAGGAAAGTGACTTGCAACTGTTGATGAACGAGGTGCGTGCTGCGCGTTCAAGGGCGACGCCATCGACACATGACGAAATTTTATCCTGGCGCGATGAAGGTCGTCGATGATGAGTTTTGTCATCGACGCGTCCGTGGCAGCCGCATGGCTCCTGCCAGAAGAATTTACCGCCGAGGCTGAAATTATCATAGGGTCGATATCTGCAACCTGCCCTATCCCCTCGCTATTCTGGTTTGAGATCCGCAATATTCTTGCGATGTCAGAGCGGCGTGGCCGCATCGGACCGGGCGATGCACTTGTTGGGATGGAGCGGATCAGGCGTCTTCCGCTGGACGACGCCGGAATAGGCAGTGATGGGATGGTGCTTCTCCTCTCGAACAAGCATTTGCTGAGTGCTTATGACGCCGCCTATCTTGCTCTTGCCATGAACAGAAGCTTGGCGCTAGCCACGCTTGACCGCAAACTCGCCGCAGCAGCCCGAAAGCAGGATGTCCAAGTTCTGGGTCCTTTCGCCCATGGCGACTGACGATAGAACGATTTCCGAACGGGCCGAAAAGCTCGACACCATCGCCGCCGTCCTGCCGATTGAGCGCCGCGATGAGCTGGCCGAGCTTCTGACCGATCAGGACATCGAAACGCTGAAGCATCTGGTTAACGAAGGCATGGGCGAGAACACCCTTCGCTCACTGACCTCGGACCTAGCATATCTCCAGGCATGGTGTCTGGCATCGACTGGCAAGAGTCTTCCGTGGCCAGCTCCCGAAGCGCTACTTCTGAAGTTCGTTGCCCATCATCTGTGGGACGCGGAGCGCCGGCGTGAGGATCCTGGCCACGGCATGCCGCAGGATGTCGATCGGTTGTTGCGCGATCAGGGGTTCCTCAGGTCACTCGGTCCGCATGCGCCAGACACCGTGCGCCGGCGTCTTGCGTCATGGTCAACGCTTACCAAATGGCGCGGCGCGGCGGGGGAGTTCGCCTCCCCTGCCCTAAAGCAAGCCATTCGCCTCGCGGTTCGCGCGACACCACGACCACGCAAGCGCAAGAGCGCAAAAGCCGTGACGGGAGATGTGCTGGCGAAGCTTCTTGCCTCATGCGGCACGAACAGCCTTCGCGATCTCCGTGACAACGCTATCCTCATGGTGGCATTCGCTTCGGGTGGCCGCAGACGCAGTGAAATTGCCGGACTACGCAAAGAGCAACTGACAGAGGAGCCGCCGATCGAGCGAGTGGATGGCCCTCCCCTCCCCTCTCTTTCGATCCACCTTGGGCGCACCAAAACTTCCGGCGCCGATAATGATGAGATCGTCTATCTTACCGGTCGGCCGGTAGAGGCGCTCAATGCATGGATGGAGGCAGCTAGTATCAAGTCAGGATCTATCTTCCGCAAAATCGATCGTTGGGGAAACTTGTCTCCTCGACCTCTCGATCCGAAGTCGGTCAACGACGTCGTCAAGCACCGCGCGGCGCTTGCTGGTCTCGACCCGGCAGAGTTTTCCGCGCATGGGCTGCGATCAGGGTATCTTACCGAGGCCGCCAATCGTGGCATTCCTCTGCCAGAAGCCATGGAGCAGTCGCGGCATCGTTCGGTGCAGCAGGCATCGAGTTATTACAATAGCGCGACAAGGAGAAGCGGGCGAGCGGCAAGACTGCTGTAGCAATGGCACCAGAGGCGACGTGATCGCTTTCGGGTCAATCGTACAAGAGCCTCCGGGCTTTAACGACTTCCTTGGTCTGGTGTAAAGGGGAACGGGCGGCCAGAGGAAACCATCAAGCACTCTCTTACAAGTCCGTCGGATTGGGCTCACTTTAAGGCCCTCCGCTTGCATAGGAACGAGGAAATTGAAGAGTGGGCTGCGAGATTGTGTGACGACGACTTGGACGGGATGCTTGTCTGGTTTCCCGGGAATGGTTCTACCCGGATCGAGAAACCAAAAGCGCTCTGCGCCATGCAGCTTTTCAACCGCCAGACACATGATCGGGGTCAGGTCCACGCGATGCTCATGGCAGCCGGTGCGGCACCAGAGCCGACTGATCTTCAGATGCTGGATAACTAAGCCAGGTGCTTTCCTAAAGGGACGGTCCGAACTAGTTCACAGAATGCGGAGGCCCATAGCGTAGGATCGCCCCCCTACCGCAAACGACTCCTTGAAGGCGACAGTGGCGCGGCTTTCCGCTTGGGGCTTTCCTATCCCATCGCACTACCATCGCTGCGGGGCACGCCAATGTTCAGCGGTGTCGCCTCCCTTACCTCTTCGCCGCAGCAGGCATGGTCCGGCTCCAAAAGCCAAGCGCAGTCGAACAGGGTGTCACGCGCGCCGCCTCCTTTGGCGCCGGCGTTCGTTTCGGTCCTTCGGACAAGGATGACACATCGGCTGCAACGCTCACCATGCAATACCCCGTGGAGAAGCTCCAAGCAAAGATAGCGACAACCGCTTCAATCTGAGGTTCACCGCGGCATTCTAGCGAGCCGAGGGGTGATCTGAACCCTTCAAACTGGACCATTTTTGGCTAGAGTTTTCCGGTGCATTTTTCCTGGCTGTGAAAGGAACGGAAGACGATGAAGGCATCGCAGTTTTCGGACGCACAGAAGGCGTTCATTTT
>NZ_CAJYTV010000015.1:0-112050 GCF_913777885.1 uncultured Agrobacterium sp.
TGAATTTGACCAAGGCATCAGGGCTTTAGCTGCCCCCTCCCCTCCTCCGCGTGAAATCGTAAGCGGAGATTTCAGTGCCGAATTCCTCGCTTAGCGCTTCAATTGAAATCGGGAGCTAAAAGCCACAATGGCTGGCGCGTGAGGAGGAACTTTTCTATCCGACCGAATACCGCGGCGAGATCGAACAGATCATCGCCCGCTGGCGCCCGGAAAACATCCCGGCGTGATGGTGACTGCGAAAAAGCCAGGCGCGAGTCTGGCCGGCGTCGAACGTCGTGCCGTCGAGCTCGACACGATCGCCTCGGTCCTGCCGATCGACCGGCGCGATGAGCTGGCCGAGCTGCTGACCGACGCCGATATCGAAACGCTGCGTCATCTCGTCAACGAGGGAATGGGCGCCAACACGCTTCGTGCCATCACCTCCGATCTCGCCTATATCGAAGCCTGGGCACTGGCGGCAACAAAACGATCGCTGCCCTGGCCGGCGCCCGAGGCCCTGCTCTTAAAGTTCGTTGCGCAGCATCTGTGGGATCCGCAAAAGCGGGCCACCGATCCCGATCACGGCATGCCGGCCGACGTCGCCGACAACTTGCGCGGCCAAAATTTTCTGAAATCGACCGGCCCGCATGCACCGGCGACGGTGCGCCGTCGGCTGGCCAACTGGTCAACGCTGACGAAGTGGCGCGGCCTCGATGCCGCCTTCACCTCCCCTCCCCTCAAATCCGCAATTCGTCTCGCCGTGCGCGCCGTGCCACGCAAGAGAAACCGGAAGAGCGCCAAGGCGGTCACCGGCGTTGTGCTGGCCAAACTGCTGGCGACGTGCTCGACCGAAAGCCTGCGCGATGTGCGGGACCGGGCGATCCTGATGGTGGCCTTTGCTTCCGGCGGCCGCCGGCGCAGCGAGATTGCCGGGCTTCGGATTGAACAGCTGAGCGTCGAGGCGCCGATCGAAGTGGCCGACGGCCCTCCCCTCCCCTCTCTCGCTATCCATCTCGGCCGTACCAAGACGACCAATGGCGAGCAGGATGATGTCGTCTATCTTACAGGTCGGCCGGTGGATGCGCTGAACGACTGGATCGCGGCGGCCAAGATCGAGAGCGGCAGTGTGTTTCGGGGGATTGGGCGTTGGGGCACCGTGTCCAAGCGTCAGCTCGATCCGCAGTCGATCAATGCGATCGTCAAGCAGCGGGCGGAGATGGCGGGGTTGGAAGCTGGTGAGTTTTCCGCCCATGGTTTGCGATCGGGCTATCTGACGGAAGCCGCCAATCGTGGCATCCCCCTGCCCGAAGCAATGGAGCAGTCACGGCATCGTTCGGTCCAACAGGCATCTAGCTATTATAACAGCGCAAGCCGACGGAGCGGTCGAGCGGCTCGTATTCTCTAATGGCCGGCGTCGGTCGAGGCTGTCTGGAAACTACGGCGCGCCCCTCGGCAACTATTGTCAGACTGAAGTGATTGACGACGCGCGCTAATCAGCCGGCTTTGCCGGCTCCGCAATTGGCTTATCCAGCGGGGCCACTTCGATCTCGATGAGGCCCTCTTTGTGAAGCGTCGCCATCGACAACACCACCATCTCTTCCTCGTCTGAAGAAAGTCCGCCGAGCCCAATCTCGTAGTTGACCTCCCCGGCAAGCCTTGCCATCAGTGCTATGTAGCAGACGTGCAGCGCATAGAGGTTCCTCGCCAGTTCCCGATGATAGATAGGAAATGCCGACGGTCCTCGTAGCTCGCCCTTCTCCATCTCAATGATGCTGTGCAGAAGGACGGACTGAGAAACGTGAGCCGCACCGCTCAGCTCACCATAAGCCCTCCCCATATTTTTCAGGACACCGATTGTGGCGTGCGGCGTCTTACCATCTTTCCGTTTTCCTACTCCAAGCTCTTGGACGGCGGAAATGATCTCATGTTCCTGCCGCAGCAGGGTAGCAGCCTGGACGTATAAGCCTTCGACCACAGCCACCTCGCAGAGATTGATGCTTTGCAGAAAGTGAGAGATCAGGTTGAGCTTCTGACTGACATCCGCATCTTCCTTGATCTTGGCGCCGGCACTTCTCGATATAAGGTTTCCCAATGCGCTCCAGGCAAATGCGTGTGCCTCGGTGAGCCGAATGTCGTTTTCTTTGAACTTTTCCCTGTTCGAATGACTGACTTCAATGTGTTTGCCGGCGATGATGGAGACCGGGATTAACGCTTTCTCTCCCCAGTTATCGAGGGCTCCAACGATATCGTCTCCGAATTTCAGCTCTCGCTTCTTTTCCATCCTATTGCCCCTTTGCCTTCGCCTGCCGTCCCAAGGCTGCCGCTAGATCCTTGCCGCGGGTGTAGGGCTCCATTCGAGTATGTAGCTCAAACTCGCCGTCTCTGGCATAGAGCTGCTTTGAGGCGTTCTTCGCCATGCTCGTGTTCATGTCAGCGACTTGGTCCCGGCGGAAAGCGCGGTTCGGCGTCTGCTTGACGAATAGCCCGACCAAAGCAAGCTCCGGTGAGATGGGGAACATGACAATCGTGCCTGCCAACCCAAACCCAGGTGAGTATGGCCCGCGGTCCTTTCCGTCGGCCCATGCTAGGACGACAGGATCATCGCAGGTTGCAAATGTAGAGCCAGCGGGCGCTGAGGCAAACGCCCAGCTTCGTCGGGCCAGATGTTCGACGACAGTTGGAACCGCATCTAGCTCCAAGCCGATGAGATATGTCTGATCGATCGCGATGTTATATTCCCCGCGCTCAATGAACGACTTCATGTCTTCGTAGCTGATATCGTTCCGGATCGGGGCGCCGCCCTTCCGAGCCTGCCGGATCGATTCTTCGTATTGGTCCTTGTCCTTGAGCGCGGCTCTCATCATTCCGCTGGCCATTTTTATATGGAGATCTTCGATCATCGACCGGAAGCGAGGATTTCGGACTGCCACGTTCCCCATCAATAGCATGACAGATGTGAAATGATCGTCAGACGGGAAGCTTCTTGTCTCGATCACTTCCGCAAGTCGCGGCGCGATCTCGCCTTCGATCTCTGCCATACCGTCTTCGACATGATTCGGATCGAAGCCCTCAGCCTCGATTCGGAAGAAATTTCGGCGAGCCCCGATGTTTCGGACTAGGGTGCGGAACGTCTTCTTCGTCGACTGGTCGAACACAAAGAGCTGCGCCTTCCGCTTTTCGGCAGCATCGCTGAATCCTCTGAGGTAGAACTGTGGAATGAAATGGTGATTTACGGTGTCTGACATTATTTCCCACAGTTCTTGCAGACCTTCGGTGGCCTGACCTCTTCTATAGTCGCCGATATCGCGCCGAGAACCTGCGCGACGAACGGCTCCTTTTCGGTGTGATACGTGACATCCATCGCGGCCCAGATTAGGCCAAGGGTCAGGAAAGTGTGCTCCCGAAGCCCCTCATCTAACTGCTCCCGCGTAAGTGCCGGACCACCAGAATCCCCCGCATAGAGTGCTTTATCACGAAAGATCGCCCTCTCGTGAACTCTATCCACCATTGCATCTTTGCTGGGAAACAAGCTTGAAAACGCCTCGAATGCAGCCTCCGAAGACGGGTCCTCACTGTTCTCGTTGAACGAGAATAAGCGAAGCCCAAGCGGATAGTAGGTATCTTTCGCGTTCACCTTGACCTGGGTCATGACGCTGTCGTCCGCCGGGTTATGTGCGACCGCCAGCTTCATTCCTTCCGCATGTCCAGCAATAATTTGGACATAGGCCGCGACTACCGCTTTCTGTGCGTGGTCGCGGATATTCACCTTCCCAGCGAGCTTCCTGTAGCCGTGCTCCTTTGCCGAGGCGATGAATGCCGCAACTGCCTCCTCAGTCGCGTGGGTCGCGCAGAAATACGCGACCGTGTTCGAAATCCGCTCATCAGCAATCCGCTGTGCCCGGACCAAATGATTCCTCGCGTTCACGGCGCACGACAGCGCTCGCCCTGATAGCCTTTCGTTTGCTCTCCGATACACCCAGTCACTAACCGGATGGTCGATCAGCGCCTTCACGACCATGATATTCCTCCGATACCCCAAAACATCTCGACCGCCACTTGCAAAGTCGCCGGACCGCTATTGCCCACTATTCGCAGCTTAGATGAGGTTGCTCGACCATATGCGAAGGGCGCTATCTTTAGATTCAATATGTTAAGGTGTAGTCAGCTGACTACAACAGTATTTTCCTGTGGCAAGTCCAGCGACGACATTATGAACTCACGCCCGCCTCGCCTCCTGCCCGCTTGCGCGCAGCAACGCCATCAAAACGGGACCTAGCGAGAATTCGCCGCGGCGCGCCTTCCCCGTCAAATCCCTCAGATAGCCCCCAGGCGATGAAATATGGCCCACCCTCTCAAGGATCGCTGCCATCGTGGCGGCGGCATTCTCAGGCCCCATGACCTCGCAAGCGTCCTGGTAGGCTGACGGGCTCACCCCGAGCATAGATCGCACCACTACCGCGGCGAACATCAGATCGCGCCAGCTCTCGATATTGCCTCCGGGGCCATACATCGCGATCTCCGGGCACGCACGAAGAACCATGCCCAATGGGAAAGCCTTTATCGGCTCGATCTTACGTCCAATATCCGGGCTCGGCTTCTCGCCCAGCTCGTTTTCAGAGCTAGGTTCAAGTTCAATGATAGATTCGGTATTTGAATTCTGTATGTGCTGCCGGATATCAGCATCATTGGTGTCGGTTTTTTCTGTAATCATCAGAGTTTCCAACTGGTTGATGACTTCTTCTCGTAATAGCTCGAGTTCCTCCAGCAATCCTTCGAAGGCTTCTGTGGTCTTTGCCGCCCGCAGACGAGCCATGAGGGCGACGTAAAGCGATTCGACCATCTCCCAGTTGCCCGGCACACCGTCCTCGATCGCCGCCGAAAGCAGCTTACGGACGTCTCGTCTCGCGATCGTTATGCGCTCTTTCACAAACTTCAGATGCCGCTGGGTCGCCGCGACTTGCTGGGCCAGTTGTGCCAGCTCCTCAGAGCGTGCGAGAAGCGGCGAAAGACTAAAGCCGTATGCTGTCTCAATGGCGCCGTCAGTTCCTTTCCGGGCATAGCGCTTCCCATTGGGGCTATCACAGCGCTGGATTAGGCCTGCCTCAACGAGATGCGCGAGGTTTTCTCGCAAGGTTGAACCAGCGATCCCGTTTGCCCGAGCCGTTAGCTGGGCATTCGAGGGGAAGACAATCAGATTGCTCTCGTCACTCAACGACGCCTCTGGGTAAAAAGTCAAAAGCGCATTGAGAACAGCGAGCGCTCGATCACGTAGGCCCAGCAGCGAACGTGCATCGCAAGCGTCCCTGAAGATTTTCCACTTGTCTATCTGCTTCCCCGGTTCGATCTGCGAAGCTCGCATTTGCGATCTGACCAAGGCAAGCGTCATCGGCCGCCGCCCAAAGGGCGTCGTGACATTTCCAACCTGCATTTTCCTTCACCTTTCAAAAGGCAAAAGAAACCCGCTCACCAAAAACGGTGCCAAAGACTCTTGACTGCGATTCATGGAAATGCGATTCTCAGGCTGCTTACACCTTTGAGAGAGGCTTCCATGACGGCAACGTTTGGGGGCCTTTTTCTTTTGCTACTGCCTTCCGATTTAGTCCTCTGTTGACGGAGCATTGCTCCTGAAATTGGCATAGAGTTCAGGAAGCTTCTCCATCAGATAGGATGCAAAAGCCTCGTCCTGTTCTCGATTGATCTGAATTTTGCAAAGCTTGCCCGTAAGTGCCAGGGTCGCTATTTCCTTGCCATCGGATGATCGCGCAACAGCCGGGGCGTCCGGCTTTGCCGAGCTCCCGAGTTCGCCTGTCTTCGCGGCTCTCAAAACGACCGAAAAGCGATCGTCGGAATCCTTGTGAGCGAAGGAATTGTCTTCCGTTGCCTTATGCGCCTTTTTTGCAGCGCCGGCGATCTTGAGGCTCTCGACAAGATCGAGCCACCTCGGCCGTCCGATCTTTGGCGCACGCCCGATTGCATCAATCAGCGAACGAGGCACACCGCGAGCGACACTCAGGAGCTTCTGGGCTTCTTGGCGGTCAACAGACAGAGCGGTCTGGATCAGCGATCGCTGGATACCGCCGTCCTCGAGCTTCAACGCAAACATTGCCCGCTCGATGAACGTCAGGTCTTCGCGCGCCGAATTCTCCACACCCTGGGCAACGACGAGACGATCGTCATCCAGCTCGCGGACGTAGGCTTTGACCGCGATGCCGAGTTCGGACGCTGCACGCACCCGCCGGTGACCATAGGCAATCTGATAGCGGCCAGGCGCAGAGGGATGAACCCGTACAAGGATAGGGATTTCCTGTCCATGTTCGCTCAGCGAAGTCTTCAGCGCTTCGACTGCCGCCAGATCCTGATCGACGAAGCGGTCAGCAAAGGGGGAGGGGTCGAGTAAGCAGGGATCGAGTTCAACGGGCAGGGCGCCACTTGCGACTTGCTGCTTCAGTTCCTCGTAATCACGTTCAACTTCGGAAAAGGTGTCCTTGAGCGACCGGACCGCACCTGAAGCAACACGCTGTATGGGTTGCCGCGCTTCATCGGCCGGCGCGTCTTCGGTACCGCCAGCAAAAAGAGAGCGGATTGATTGTGTTCGCTTGCTCACGCAGGGACCTCCCCATCACGGCCGGTCTCATGAACCGAGATGTAGTCAGCTGACCACATGTTAAGTGTCTGAATTTTATCGATAGAGGTTGAGATCATCGCTGCCAGACCTCGTTTAGAAGCGCGACAACTTCCTGGTTGACGGCATTGATCGATTCCATCGCGCGATCGTACGTGGACCGGCCAACGGCACCTCTCGTCAGCTCGTAAAGAGATTGCTTGGTCAGTCCTGCATTGGCGATTGCAGTCGATTTCCAAGCGGTCGCAGCCATGACATCCGATCCGAACACATCGCGCATCAATCCGACGATCTCTTGCTCCGGAACATCGCGAGGATCGTGCCGGGTCACGAGAAAACGCAGGAAGTCGTAATCAAGTCGCCCACCAGCCTCCTCGATGACGGATACGAGATCCGAGGTCATCAGAAGGAACTGGCTCATTGATGCAACGTCGACCATTTGTGGGTGGACGGTGACGATCATGCCCGTCGCGGCGTTCAGAGCGCCCATGGTTAGAAAGCCCAACTGGGGGGGGCAATCTACGACGACAACGTCGAAGTCGTCTTCGACCTGGGCGATTGCGCCGGCGACCCTTCTGAAGAACAGATCCTCCGGCCGACCACGATTTTGCAGCATGAAGCGTGGGGTTTGATGCTCAAACTCCATGAGCTCGAGATTACCGGGAACGATGCTGATCCCTGTAAAATATGTCGGGCGGATCACGTCCTTCATTGTGACGCGCTGATCGTCATAACGAATGGCGCCATATAGGGTGGTGTTCTCGGCGACATCGAACTCGGGCTGATAGCCGAACATGGCTGAGAGCGAAGCCTGCGGATCGAGATCGATCGCCAAAACGCGATAACCCTGCAGCGCAAGCCCTTGAGCTAGATAAAGCGAGGTGGTGGTTTTTGCAGATCCGCCTTTGAAATTGGCAACCGTAATGACCTGCAGCTTTTCACCATCACGCCGACGTGGAAAAAACCTTGTCGCTTCCTTAGGGCGAGCGCTCGCTAGATACTGCCGCAGCTCGTTGATTTGCTCGAGCGAATAGGATCGCCGTCCGCCATTTCCAAGTTCCGGCGTCGGACCTAGACCGTCGATTGATAGTTGGCGCAGGTAGCCGTCCGAAACGCCGACGATCTCCGCGACTTCGCCTGACGAGAACGACCGAAGTGTTTTCTGCGCGGTCGGCGGGAATGCGCGTTCTCCAACTGCACGCAAGCGGGCAGACAGCGCTTCGGCCCGCTGTGTGATATGGGCAGAAGTCGATGCCTTTAGGATGTGCCGGTCGATCACGTTCACATTAGCCTCTGTTCTCAGACGGTTTATTGGCGTCAGACGCGCTATTACCGTCTCAAGCTAAGCCACGATTCTAACCATGCCGCAAGAGAAATAGGGTTAACAAGACCTTAACATGCACAGGCGGAAGATACTGCCCCCGCTCGCATCCAACATTTTATCGAACAATATCAGATTCTTGCGTCTCATCTCGCTCTATCGGTCCAATTGGCCAACTAACACTTTTGCTAGTTAATGCCGTGGCGTGAGCGGCATCTGGCGCACAAGAAAGTCGAGGCTCAGCTAGAATCACTCGCTAACACTTTTGGCAGTAGATCGAACTCCTTAGCCCCGTCAAACCTCCTTACGTCACCAACGCAAGGGAGATTTGCTCGATGCGCGTCGTCGCCATCAAGAACCCAAAGAGCGAAACTGAGCGCCGCCTCATAAACGAAATGCACCGGCTCCGCGCCCGCATTTTCCGCGGTCGCCTGGCATGGACAGTTCGTTGCACCTCCGGTCTCGAGATCGACGGTTTCGACAAGCTAGGCCCGACATACGTCCTATGCATTGACCGTTCCGAGGCGGTGATTGGATGCGCGCGCCTCTTACCGGCAACCGGCGGCACGATGCTGGAGAAGGTATTTCCGCAACTCCTAGAGACGGGACAACTCCCTACGCACCATCGGATGGTCGAGAGCTCCCGATTTTGCGTGGACACAAATGCGGCTGCCGAGCGGGAGCACGCGGGCCTGCATTCGGCGACCCTCGCAATGTTCGCCGGTATCGTCGAGTGGAGTGTCCTCAATGGCTACCGAGAAATCGTAACCGCCACGGATGTCAGGCTTGAGCGTATCCTCCGTCGCGCGGGATGGCCTCTCGCCCGCCTTGGCTCACCAGCCCAGATCAACGAGACCAGAAGCGTCGCCGGACTGCTCCCCGCAGACTGGGTGAGCTTCGACCGACTTCGCCCCAGCATCTATTCGTCGAGTTTCTCACTCCATCAAAAGGAAGCGGCCTGATCATGCTTAGCACCCAAAACCGCTCACTCCCTCGCCTCGTCAGCAAGCTGCAAAATGCTCTGGGAGATCATTTGTGCGTGGCGCTCGAAGACCCGAGTGTCGTCGAGATCATGCTCAATCCTGATGGGCGCCTGTTCATCGAACGGCTCGGTCACGGAATGGCTGCAGCTGGCGAGATGACCCGCTCGGCCGCCGAAACTGTCATCGGCAGCGTCGCTCATGTTCTGAACTCCGAGGTCGACGACGATCGCCCGATCGTGTCGGGCGAACTTCCAATCGGTGGGCATCGTTTCGAGGGATTGCTGCCACCGGTGGTCTCCGGACCGTCTTTCACGATCCGCCGTCGCGCGTCGCGCTTGATCCCTCTCGATGACTATGTGTCGAGCAAGGTGATGACCGCAAAGCATGCCGAGGTCATTCGCAGCGCCATTGCTTCGAAACTCAACATTCTGGTCGCCGGTGGAACTGGCTCAGGCAAGACGACCCTCACCAACGCGATCCTTGCCGAGATTGTATCGAGCTCGCCCGATGATCGCCTCGTCATTTTGGAAGACACAGCCGAGATCCAGTGCGCCGCGGACAACGCCGTGAGCCTTCACACCAGCGACGCGGTCGACATGTCACGTCTCCTGAAGAGCACAATGCGCCTCCGGCCGGATCGGATCATCGTCGGCGAGGTCCGTGACGGCGCAGCACTGACCATGCTCAAGGCCTGGAACACCGGGCATCCCGGCGGGGTCGCGACGATCCACTCCAACAGCGCACGCTCCGCGCTTCAGCGCCTCGAGCAGCTGACCGCAGAAGCCAGCCATCAGCCGATGCAGGCTGTCATCGGCGACGCAGTCGACCTGATCATTTCGATCGAACGAACGGCCAAGGGCCGGCGCATTAGCGAAATCCTTCACGTCACCCGCTTTGCCGGCGGCCAGTACCAGACAGAACCCTATGCAGAGGAGAACCGAGATGCAGCGTAACAGATCCCTCCTGACACTCAGCGTGTTAGCTATCGCTGCCATCGCCGTGACGTCGCCTGCTTTCGCCAGTTCCGGTGGAAGTCTGCCGTGGGAAGGACCGCTCGAACAGATCCAGGAATCCATCACCGGTCCGGTCGCAGGTTATATCGCACTGGCAGCCGTCGCCATCGCCGGCGGGATGCTGATCTTCGGTGGCGAGCTCAACGATTTCGCCCGCAGACTGATGTACGTCGTCCTGGTCGCCGGCATTCTGCTCGGTGCCACGACCATTGTGGGCCTCTTCGGCGCCACCGGTGCGTCTATCGGCCTGCCAATAGAGCAGGTCACGCAGGTCGTTTCAGATGGAGCGGGGGAGGAGGGAGCGTCGTGAGCCTCTACCGCAATCGCATTCATCGCGCGCTTTCTCGTCCGAACCTTCTCATGGGCGCCGACCGAGAGCTGGTGCTGATCACCGGGCTCGCTGCCGTGATCCTGATCTTCGTCGTGTTGACCGTCTACTCGGCGCTCTTTGGCGTGGCCGTCTGGATCGTCATCGTCGGTCTGCTTCGCCTGATGGCCAAGTCCGACCCGCTGATGCGGCAAGTCTATACCCGTCACATTTCCTACAAGCCCCACTACCGGCCGACGGCCGCACCGTGGCGAAGATACTAGAGGTGTCTCGATGGCTGCCCTCAAACGTTTCCGCGCGACCGGCCCCTCGTTCGCTGATCTCGTTCCCTATGCCGGCCTGGTCGACAACGGCGTTCTGCTTCTGAAGGACGGGAGCCTGATGGCTGGCTGGTATTTCGCGGGTCCGGACTCCGAAAGCGCCACCGATCTTGAGCGCAACGAACTGTCCCGGCAGATCAATGCGATCCTGTCACGACTGGGGACCGGATGGATGATCCAGGTCGAAGCCATCCGCGTGCCGACGGTCGACTATCCCACGCCGGACCAGTGCCATTTCCCGGATCCTGTCACCCGCGCGATCGATGCCGAGCGTCGCGCCCATTTCGGGCGGGAGCAGGGGCATTTCGAGAGCAAGCATGCGATCATTCTGACCTACCGGCCACTCGAGTCGAAGAAGACGGCGCTCAGCAAATACATCTATTCGGACGAGGAAAGCCGGAAGAAATCCTATGCGGACACGGTTCTATTCGTGTTCCGCAATGCGATCCGGGAAATCGAACAATATCTGGCCAACACCCTGTCGATCGCTCGCATGCAAACCCGCAAGGTCCGCGAGAGGGGAGGGGAGCGTCTCGCACGCTACGACGACCTTCTACAGTTCGTTCGGTTTTGCATCACCGGTGAGAGCCATCCACTCCGCTTGCCTGAAGTTCCGATGTATCTCGACTGGCTGGCAACGGCGGAGCTGGAGCATGGCCTGACGCCGAAGGTCGAGAACCGGTTCCTCGCTGTCGTTGCCATAGATGGTCTGCCGGCCGAGAGTTGGCCCGGCATCCTCAACAATCTCGACCTGATGCCGCTGACCTATCGATGGTCGTCGCGCTTCATCTTCCTCGATGCGGAAGAGGCGCGCCAGAAGCTCGAACGCACGCGAAAAAAGTGGCAACAGAAGGTTCGACCATTCTTCGATCAGCTGTTCCAGACGCAAAGCAGATCGGTCGATCAGGATGCGATGACGATGGTCGCGGAGACCGAGGACGCCATCGCTCAGGCGTCGTCCCAGCTGGTCGCCTACGGCTATTACACTCCGGTCGTGATCCTGTTCGATGAAAAGCGCGACGCCCTGCAGGAGAAGGCAGAAGCCATCCGTCGGTTGGTACAGGCAGAAGGTTTTGGCGCGCGCGTCGAGACCCTGAACGCGACGGATGCGTTTCTCGGGAGCCTGCCGGGGAACTGGTACGCCAATATCCGTGAGCCGTTGATCAATACGAGCAATCTGGCGGACCTCGTTCCGTTGAACTCGGTATGGTCCGGCAATCCGGTGGCGCCCTGCCCGTTCTATCCGCCGAATTCCCCGCCGCTGATGCAGGTGGCCTCCGGCTCAACGCCGTTTCGGCTGAACCTGCATGTCGATGATGTCGGCCACACCCTGATTTTCGGACCGACTGGTTCCGGAAAATCGACCCTTCTCGCGCTGATCGCCGCGCAGTTCCGTCGCTACGAGTTTGCCCAGATCTTTGCCTTCGACAAGGGCAACTCGCTCCTCCCGCTGACGCTTGCTGCCGGCGGCAATCACTACGAGATCGGCAACGACCAGAACGGGGAGGGGAGGGCGCTTGCATTCTGCCCACTGTTCGACCTTTCGACAGATGGCGATCGGGCCTGGGCGACCGAATGGATCGAAACGCTCGTCGCCCTGCAGGGCGTCACCATCACGCCCGACCATCGCAATGCAATCTCACGCCAAATCGGCCTGATGGCGAAGGCGCCCGGAAAGTCGCTGTCGGACTTCGTCAGCGGCGTGCAGATGCGCGAGATCAAGGATGCACTCCATCACTATACGGTCGATGGCCCGATGGGTCAGCTTCTCGATGCGGAAGAGGACGGTCTGACGCTTCGAGCATTCCAGTGCTTCGAGATCGAGCAGCTGATGAATATGGGCGAGCGCAATCTGGTGCCGGTCCTCACCTACCTCTTCCATAGGATCGAAAAGCGGCTGGATGGTTCCCCGAGCCTCATCCTCCTCGACGAGGCGTGGCTGATGCTTGGCCATCCGGTATTCCGCGACAAAATCCGGGAATGGCTAAAGGTGCTGCGCAAGGCCAATTGCGCCGTTGTTCTGGCAACGCAATCCATCTCCGACGCCGAGCGTTCCGGTATTATCGACGTGCTGAAAGAATCGTGCCCAACCAAGATCTGCTTGCCGAATGGCGCCGCACGCGAGCCAGGGACGCGGGAATTCTACGAGCGGATTGGCTTTAACGAGCGCCAGATCGAGATCGTATCGGGTGCCATCCCCAAGCGCGAATATTACGTCGCCACGCCAGACGGACGGCGGCTGTTCGATATGTCGCTCGGGCCGGTGGCGCTGAGCTTTGTGGGCGCATCCGGAAAGGAAGACCTGAAGAGGATACGCGCGCTGAAGGCGGAACATGGCCAGGACTGGCCTACCCATTGGCTTGAATCGAGAGGAGTTCGCGATGCCACGTCGCACCTCAACGTCCAGTAACTGGATCGTCGCAACGATGACTGCGGCGATCGCGCTGTCACCGATTGCCCCCGCCAATGCGGGGTCTGCAACGGGCGCTGCCACCGAATGGACGCAGCTCGCCAACAATGCTCAGCTTATAGACCTTCTCAAGAGCTCCGGCCTGCAGGTCGATAACCAGCTGACGCAGATCGGGCAACTCGCGGAACAGATTCAGAACCAGCTGAAGATCTACGAAAATATGCTCCAAAACACAGCGCAGCTCCCTGATCATATCTGGGGCCAGGTCGAGAGCGATCTCAACCGTCTGCGCAGCATCGTCGATCAAGGGCAGAGCATCTCTTTTTCGATGGGCAATGCCGATGACGTTCTACAGCAGCGGTTCAAGAGTTATGCGGATCTGAAAACCAACCTGCCGAACGCCGAGACGTTCTCGAACACGTATCAAAAGTGGTCGGACACGAACAGGGACACAATCGGCAGCACGCTGAAGGCGGCAAGCCTGACAGCGGATCAGTTTGACACGGAGGAGGACACGATGAGTTCTCTGCGATCGATGTCGGAGTCGGCCGATGGCCAGATGAAGGCGCTTCAGGTCGGGCATCAGATTGCCGCCCAGCAGGTTTCCCAGATGCAGAAGCTGCGCGGGCTTGTCTCCCAGCAGATGACGATGATGGGGACCTGGCTCCAGACGGAGCAGACGGACAAGGACCTTGCGCAGGCGCGCCGTGAGGAATTCTTCAAGTCGACCGCGCCTTCAACATCCGGTGGCGAAAGGATGAAGGTGGAATGGTGAGAACGAAACTGATCCTGGCCATGGTCGTCGCAATCATCTCTCTAGGAGCAACAGGCCTCTGGTTCGTGCTCTCGGAGCGGCAGGAAGCGCTGGAGCGGCGCGAAAAATTCTTCGGGTCAACGAAGGAATACCCGACGTCGGGCGGCGAGAAGATGAAGATCGAGTGGTAGGCGCATGACCTCTGAGCTCAAAACGATCAGGGGCATTGCGGTGCTGGTCGCATTGATCGTCGTGTCGTTCCAGCCCGCGATAGCGCAGGAGGGGTCGGTCCTAACAGCCCTCCAGAACGAGATCACCACTGCAGCCAAGGGTTGGGAGACCACCGTCATGGATGCGGCGAGATCCCTGTTCTGGATCCTCGCAGGGATCGAAATCGGTATTGCTGCCGTCTGGCTGGCGCTTCAGGCCGCGTCGCTCGAGAGCTGGTTCGCTGAACTCGTCCGGCGCATCATGTTCGTGGGCTTCTTCGCATTCGTTCTCGCGCAGGGTCCGACGTTCGCGAAGGCGGTCGTCGATAGCCTGTTTCAGATCGGCGCTGGTGGAGGCACGGCTTCGCCAGCGGACGTCTTCAATGCGGGCTTGGCCGTTGCGACCAAGATGTCAGAGAAGGTGCAATTCGGGCTGTTCGAGGACAACGCGCTCGCCATCTCGGCGGCCTTCGCGATGGTCGTAACGGTGATCGCATTCTCGCTCGTTGCTGCGATCTTTGTATCTGTGATGGTCGAGATGTATCTCGGTCTGCTCGCGGGAATGATCATGCTCGGATTGGGAGGCTCGTCCTTCACCAAGGACTTTGCCATCCGCTACCTCATCTATGCATTCTCGGTTGGCATGAAGCTCATGGCTCTGGTCATGATTTCCCGGATCGGTTCCGAGGTCTTAATCGGCTTGGCGAACCGGCCGGACGTCGGGGACCAGTTTCAGACCGCATTGGCGATCGCCGGGATCGCGGTCGTGGTCTTCATTATCGCCATGTATGTCCCGAACATCATCCAAGGCGTCGTTCAAGGAGCATCGGTCACAGGCGGGATGGAAACCATCCGCCACGGTGGACAGGCCGCATCATTTGCACTTGGAGCAGCCTCTCTAGCCGCCGGCGCCGTCGGAGCCGGAGCCGCGGCAGCCCAATCCGCCCGCGCCGCAGGATCCTCGGTCGCGGGGGCTGCGCTACGAGGCATGGGCGCGGGGATCGGATCAGCCGGAAAAGCAGCTGGCTCAGCCGCCAAGGAAAAGGCGATCGGTTCGCCCGGCGCTTACGCCGGCTCGATCATGGGGCTCGCCAACGCCAAGCTCGATCAGAGCCGAACCGGACAAAGCGGGCCGAAGACGCCACCGGAACGAAACGACAAGTAATCAACAGGAAGGCAAAAAGCGATGGCAGCAAATCGGCCGCCCGATAGCCCTTACCTTGCCGCGCGGCAGGAGTGGACGGAAAGATATGGATCCTATGTCCAGGCCGCGCGCGCATGGCGGATCGTCGGCATCCTCGGATTGTCGATGGCCGTGATCGGCTTCACCTACGCCATGTATCTCAGCACGCAGGTCAAGCTCGTGCCGTACATCGTCGAGGTCGACAAGCTCGGCACGTCGGTGACGGCGGGCTTCCCTCAACAGATCGAGTATGCCGATGCCCGCGTCGTCCGCGCGACACTCGGCAACTTCATCACCAGTTTGAAGTCTATCACTCCGGACGCGGTCGTGCAGAAGCAATATATCGACAGGACCTATGCGCTTCTTCGGACGTCCGATCCCTCGACCCAGAAAATCAACGCCTGGTTTCGCGGTAATTCGCCCTTCGAAAAGGCGAAGACGTCGACCGTTGCCATCGAGGTCAACAACATCGTGGCGCTGTCTAACCAGACCTACCAGATCGACTGGACCGAATACGAGCGCGACCGCAAGGGCAAGGAAACCGGCACGCGCCGGTTTCGCGGCATCGCTACGGTCGCGCTGACTGCGCCACAGGACGAGGCGATCATCCGCCTTAACCCGATCGGTCTTTATGTCCAGGACTTCGACTGGACCGCACAGCTTTAAGGGCAGGGGAAATCATATGCACAGAACAGGATTGATCGCGGCCGCCGGCTGCATGGCCGGACTCGTCCTTGCGGATTATGCGATGGCGCAAAGCATGAATTCGAACGAGGTGAAGGGGACCAACATCTCGCGCAAATGGCGGGGGACGCCGGGCCTGGTGACGACCGGGCCAGACGGAAAGGTTATCTTTCTGTTCGGCGAGACCCAGCCCTCCGTTGTGTGCTCACCGCTTCAGGTCTGCGATATCGAACTGCAAGGCGGCGAGATCGTCCGCGACGTGCTTGTCGGTGACACCGTCCGTTGGAAAGTCGAGCCGGCAACGTCGGGTGCGACTGGCGGGCAGGCGATCCACCTGATCGTCAAGCCGTCGGAGGCAGGCCTCGTCACGTCGATGGTCGTGACGACCTCGCGGCGAACCTATCATATCCAACTCAAATCCCATCCTAGCAAGTACATGGCCCGCATCGGGTTTGAATATCCGGAGGATGTGTCGACCAAACTGGCCGACATCAATGCCCGGCTTGAGACCGGAGGCATTCCGGGGACCGCCCCCGACAAGCTGAATTTCTCCTACTCGATCAGTGGTAGCGCCTCATGGCGGCCGAAGCGCGTCTATTCCGACGGCGCCAAGACCTACATCCAGTTTCCTCGGTCCATCTCCGGCCAGGACGCGCCGGTGCTGTTCGTCGTCAGCGGTGGCCAGAACCGCATCGTCAACTATCGCATGAAGAACGACATGATGATCGTCGACTACGCCGTCGACAAGGCTGTGCTCGTCTCTGGAGTCGGCTGGCGCCAGCAGAAAATCACGATCCGGCGAGGAGGTTGACCGATGAGAAAAACCCTTGCCGCCATCATCATGACCACCTTCCTTTCCGGCTGCCAGACTGCGGATGAAACACTGACCACGAATTCCACGCCGGTTGCCGTCACTGGCGCCACCGCGAGCGCCATCGCCGGCGACATGGCAAGCCGGCTTGCCGAACAGGTCGGCCCGGCCGGCACTACGACCCTCAAAATGGACAAGGACACCTCCGAATACGCCGCCGCCCTTGAGGCAGCGCTGAAGGGATGGGGATACACGGTCATCGCCGATGGGAAAGTCGGCAAGGATCAGAAGCCCCTCGAGGTTGCGTGGTCGATCGACAGCTTCGACAGGCAGGTCCTTGCACGGATCAGCACGCCGAGCATTGCGCTCGGCCGGGCTTACACGGCGACATCAGCCGGTGCCACGCCGGCTAGTCCGCTTTCGATCATGCAGCGAAACTGAGGGGAGGGGAGACCATGGTTCAATCGCTCCAGCTCGGCACGACGGGCAATGCTGACGATCAACAGAGTATGCGGCGCCTCAATCGCCTGCCGATCATCGTCGCGATCGTCATCATCGTTCTGTTCTTCGGCGTCGTGATTGTCGGCCTGTCGTGGCGCGGTCTCTCCTTCAACCGTGGGAACGAGCTCGACACCACCTCCGCATCGCCGGCGACCACATTTGGGGATCAGCTGAAAAGAGGCGTGACGGACGGGATCATAGGCGAACCGGAGCAACGCGAAGTGTTTCAGCCGACACCAGTCGTTGTCGAGCGCGAGCCGGTGAGAGAGGGCGTCGTGGAGCGGCAGAATGACGTTCGGACGGAACGGCGATCGCAACTCGAGCCAGAAGCCGAGTGGAAGGCCCGGCTGAAGCGGGAACAGGACGAGCAGATTCTCCGCGAAGCGCAACGTCAGAGGATGGCAAGCCTCCAGGCACGGGCAACAGCTCTCGATTCACCGCTCAAGGTTGACGTTTCCGAGGTCCAGAAAAGCGCCTCCGAAACCAGAACCGACGCGCGCCAACCGCTGAATGCCACGACGAACAGTGCATCCGATCTCTACAGCGCTGCGATGAAGTCCGGTTTGCTCGGACAGAACGTCGATCAAAATGGCCAAACGTCGAAGGAGGACTTCTTCAACCAGGACATAAAGGATCTTGGCTATTTGCCAAACCAAGTGGTCCCGCAGTTTTCGCCCTACGAGTTGAAGCGTGGATCGGTGATACCTGCGACCATGATCACGGGTCTGAACTCGGACCTCCCTGGGCGGATTTCGGCACAGATTAGTCAAAATGTTTACGACAGTGCCACCGGCGACCGGCTGCTCATCCCGCAGGGAGCGAAGCTGTTCGGTCGCTACGATTCCAAGGTGTCGTTCGGGCAGGAGCGCGTGCTGGTCGTCTGGACCGACATAATCTTTCCCAACGGCTCGACGCTTCAAATCGGCGGCATGCCCGGCACGGATGCCGAGGGGTATGGCGGCTTCAAGGATAAGGTTGATCGCCATCTCTGGCGCACGTTCGGCTCTGCCGCGCTTGTTGCCATCATCGGCGCGGGGATCGATATGTCGATGCCGGAGAGTTCGACCTTGGCCACGCAGGATACAGCATCTGATGCCGCTCGCCGAAATTTTGCCGAATCGTTCGGCCGAGTGGCGGAACAGACGATCTCAAAAAATCTGAATGTCCAGCCGACCATCAGGATCAGGCCGGGCTACAAATTCAATGTGTTGGTCGATCAAGACATTATTTTTCCGAATTCGTATCGGTAATAGAATAGACCTTGGCGCAAATCGGTCATCTCTTATGTAATTGAATCGCGATGACATAATACAATCTTGCGTGGGTAAATTCTTTCTCCTAATACTCAACTTTAGGCGAGCGCAATGGTGTGCTTCGCCTCCGTCTCGGAGCTACCGGACCCCCGCCAAGGGGTACTGCCATTTATGACTGCAACCTTGTTGCGTTCATACCCTCACTCAAAGGAGGCCATGAATTGAACCAATGGTTTGAGCGTTTGACCGAACAGGTCGCCCTGGCGCATGAGGAAGCCACGGTAAAAGCGACCTTGGAGAAGTTAAGCCGTGAAGCGGGATTTGGCGCCTATGCCTATCTCAATCTTCAGGCAGAGACGCAAACGGCGATCTCAAACTATGACGTCGAATGGCAGCAGCGGTACTTTGAGAAATCCTACGCTCTGATCGATCCCGTCGTGCGAAACGCGCGCGACCAGCTTGAGGCATTCGCGTGGTCCAACGAAACGTCGCTTCGGATGAGCAAGGAACGCAGAAACTTTTATGGAGAGGCGGGAGAGTTCGGGATCCGCTCAGGCATTACGATTCCGATCAAGACCGGCTTTGGCCGGATGGCAATGCTCACCCTGGCTTCTGAAGAAGCTGACTTTGCCCTGGGGCAATCGCTGAACCCGGTACTTGCCGCTTCTGCAGTCGCGCAACTGCACTCGAGGCTTGAAGGTCTGGGAGCGAAGCCGACCCATCACACTCCCATTCGGATGAAGTCCGACGAACTGACCTGCCTGCGCTGGTCTGCAGAGGGCAAATCGATGAAGGCCATTGCTATCATCGAGAACACCACATACGCCAATGTCGCGTTCTTCCTCCGTAACGCCAAGTCAGCGTTGGGAGCGACGAGCTTGCCGCAGGCAACAGCTATGGCCAAGGAGTTTGGTCTGATCTAGCTCAGTGGCCCTTTGATTTCGGCATGTCCGGTATGTAGCCCAAAATATCAAGAAGCGTCGAGACGACCGTCTGCTGCGCGTGGACGGCAATCATCGCCGCGATATAGGCCTGACTTGCCTCGCGAGCCGTCTCCGGGTCAGCTGCGGCATCGACCTTCGCTTCGAGCATAACGGCGTCATCGCGTAAACGACGATGTTTCTCGATCTCGCGCACGACGTGGCGTTCTATCTCTTCGGGCGGCTGGTCACTCATCAATCCGATGAGTGGGCGCAATATGAGTTTGGTATCAGACACAGGCCCGTCTGCACTTGCTTTGAACATTATCGGTCCAATTACCGCCCATATGCTGCTGGTGTAAACCTTCTTTGGAACGAGGTATCCGCGAAGGCAAATCGGTTTAAATCTCAAATACATACTATAGTTGATAAACTTAAAGTATGTAAACGTTGATCTTTCGGCGCATGGATATGCGCAAGCTGGTCGGCCGGAATTTTGCCCGCCTCCGTCGGGAAAAAGGCCTGACACAGGAGGATGTGGAAGCGCGCTCCGGCTACAGCCAGCAATATCTTAGTGGCCTTGAACGAGGGAAGCGCAACCCCTCTGTCATCACCATCTATGAGATTGCGCAGGCGCTTGGTGTGAGCCACGTCGAACTGGTCACGCCCGACAGAGAGACTTGAACAACAACGGTTCTCGTTGGAGTTGGATGGCCTCAGTCCGCTAGTTCGCAGATCTTGGAAAGGCCTCTTCACTTCCGATACCAAAGCTATTATATATTCTCCACAAGGAGAATGATTATGACTGAGTTGGCACGCGCCTATACGCCTGCGGAAGCAGCTGCCGTCAGCGAGATCGCCGTGAAATCGGTACACAACGCAATCGACAAACGGATCATCGCACGGCGCCTTGCTGAAGATGAGGGACGAGCCCTATCTGACGATGACCTGCTGCGGCTCAAGCTTTGGTATGGGGTCGGCTCGATCCTGTCGGCCGAGCGCCGCCAGCGGCTCTTTGACACGATTGACCAGAATCCGGATGCCGACACTGTTCGAGCAGATGACTATCTGATCGTTGATGTTGCCCGCGCACGCCAACAGCTTGCGGCACGTGCGGAGGCACTCCGGGAAGCCGAGCGGGTTATCGAAAGCGTGAAGGGTGTTCTTGGCGGCGAACCGGTGTTCAGCAAGACCCGCGTTCCAGTCAGGACGATCGCAGCCATGAAGGCTCAGGGTGCGACCACCGAAGAGATCGTCGAAGGGTATCCGGGTCTCACCACGCGCATGGTTGAACTTGCGGAAATCTGGACTGCTGCACACCCGGCACGAGGCCGACCTCGCAAGCTTTCCGACCTTGGCGTGACGGTGAAGTCGTCAAAGCGGCTCTTACTTTCAAAGGCTGCCAACGAGCCATCCGGCAACTGATACCGCGAGCTTCTCAACGTGCCATGACGTAGACGACCCAGTAAACAAGCAGTGCGAACGCACAGCCATAAAGACTAAAGGCGCGGTCAATAAGACCACGCCTAGCCATAATTCCGTTTAGACTCTCCAAGTGCCGTAGTAAGGCCACGGGCTCGCAGCACCATTGTGCCACCACTCAGCGAGTGAGTATGTTATAGAGCTACGACTCGGAAATTGCAAGGGGGACAAGTGTCTAGCATCACCAAACGGCATGTGCCGACGTCCCAGTTGCTCGGCGAGTATCTCACCTTCGTACCCACTCCGCAACAGGTCGACCACTTCAAGGTCGACATGCGTACTTTGAACCCAACCCTGCTACGTGACAGCATACGTGAAGGCGTGAAGGTGCAGGCCCTGCAGCAGATACCCGTGCATGAGCAGCGCCTGGTCATCCATCGGATCTATACCCGCAAGGTCAAGGAGTTCTCCTCAATCTATCCGTTCGTATTCGCCGTCGAGAATGGCTTACGCTCGGTGCTGGCTGACTATCTGGAAGAGCGCTTTGGCCGGATGGATTGGTGGGTATTGATCCGCAATGCCCGGCAGAATGGACAGGCCTACACCGCCTTCCCAAACATCCTAGGTACACCGGTTAATCCTGCCTTCGTGAAAGCTGTTTGGCGAGTGTTCGACAACATGGTCAACCCCCAGCACGTCAAGGATGTGACCGGCAACAACAAGTCCGATGAGTTCTACTATTGCCTGACGCTTGGGGAACTTTGGAGGATCATGGAGGCCGACTGGCCTCTGATCCGCGACATGTTTGCCCCCGACGCTGTTCTAGGCTTCACGTTCACTAAAACCATGTTCATAGACACGATGCGGGTGATCAAGGAGACACGCAACGAGTTGTTTCACAGCAATCCCATCAAAGACCGCAAGAAGATCGTCGAGGCGTGCGAGCGGATCCTGAACGGCTTGCAGTTCCACCTCGGCGACTACGATACTGACCTCGGCGCTGCCAATTACGTGCGTGTGCCATCGACCGTTTTACGCCAAGCTCGGCACGTGATCCCGGCGCGATAATTCAAATCGGACTGTTCATCTCGCATGAAACCCGCCCGATAAGGCAGATGCTCTTCATTTCTGGCCGCCGATCCTCGTCAGATCAATCCGGATACACGCGTCGTCGGGGTTGATCGGAGCGTCATCGGGTATCTCAGCGATCGTGTTCTCCTCGACTTGGGCAGCATCATCGATCTTCACCGTCGACCGTTGAACGACCGCGCCACCTGGATCCTCCGCCTGGAACACGCTCTCGCCCTCGAACTTTCCAGTCTGCCACGCATACACAGCATCGTCGAAGAGCTGCGGGAAGACCTCTTCACTCGTCGGGTTGCCATACCATTTGGCGACGATGCGGAGGATCTTGGCAAACATCGTCGTGCCCATCCGCAGATTGGCGCAGGGCTCGACCAGATTGACCTTCAGTTCGGAAACATCCTTCAGGCCAATGCCCGCCGGGATCTGGGTGAGGCCGACCCGTACGACAGAGCCGCCGATGTTATCGCGAACGATCTCGATAGCTTCCTCGGGTGTTTTCGGTTTGGGAACGAGGATGATGCGGCCGCCGGCCCTCACCGTGATGGCCAGCGGATCCTCCGAGCCAACGGCCTGCACAAACTGTTCGACGATTGCCGGCTTCAGCGATGGGTCGGCACATTCCTTGATCAAGGCAGCATCCAGCATGCGAAATCAATCCTTAACTGTTGAACGAGATGACGAGAGGCAGGTCGAACAGGCGAGCCCAGGCCTCACTGCTTGCCCGCTGAATGTCGATGATCGACGTCCCCGCGGTCCACCAGCCATTCCCCACTGCGACGATGGCGTCGGGGCGGTGGAAAGCCGATTGCATGACCGGCCAGACAAGAAGCTGCTCGTAGCAGATCAGCGGCGCCACGGTCTGGTCGCCGACATCGACGACGGAATTGGCGAAGAAATGTGCCCGGGCGCCGCCTTGTTCGCCAACCCAGGCTCGCCATGGCTGCCACATCGATCCGGGCACAGGCATCCTCTCCCGATAGAGAATGTCGCTCCCATCAGCCGACACTTTCACGAGCACATTGTCATAGCCTTGGCTGTCGATGACGGCCGCTCCCGCGATAACAGTGATTTCCGTTCCAGCGAGAGATCGCTGCCAGACGCGACCAACCGTCGGCGTCCAGAAGTTGAGAGTGCTTTCCGGCAGCAAGACCGTTGTGCCTGGCGGGTGAAGGCGCACGAGGTCGATCAGCTTTTGTTGCCGCTTGAGGCCAGCTTCGCGACCAAGAGATGCGCCCATTTCTAGGTCGACACCTATCCACGACGCAGGTAGAATCGGCGGTGTCCACTCAGCGGCGGACCAGAGCCAGAGGCCTGTCATGGCCAAGGCTGCAGCCGGCCGATATTGCGTCGTCATGACGATCAGGCCGGCTGCCATCGCACCCAGACCCAGCCATCCCCAGCCCGGAAACAGAACGCCTGCGGCGGCGATTGGATGCGCCCATCCAAGAATGCCGAAGGGTGGGACCACCATTGCGACGCAAGCAGCCAGATAGCGGAGTGGTTTTTGCCATCCCTTGCGATCCGTCCAGAGCAGGGAATGCACTCCTACGAAAGCGGAGGAAGCGACCAGCCATAGCAGAAGACCGGGCCAGATATCCGATGAATAGAAGTTCGATACACCCTGCGGCAATCCCCGCGATGCGGCGAGGAAGTAGGCCGCGGAGGCTGCCATTGCCTGCAGGCGCGTCCGCGCCAGAGACCAGAGCATGGGGAAGCTCGCTGCGAGCGGAAGGAGGAGCACTTCACCACTCCAACCGATCCATCCGGTGATCGTAGATAGCGCGACGACGACAGCCGTCCGGAAGAGGTCATGGCGCATAAGTCCAGACCTCCTGCGCCAGTCCAAGGATGCCATCCATCGGAAGAGGACCGAAGTACCGGCTATCGAACGATCCGGGAAACGCGGAATGCAGGAAGACCATCCCTGGCGGAACGACACCTCCATCATAGGGCGTCATCTCACGCCCGTGGCCGTCCAATTGTGAGACCCGCGAGCGGGGCAGCGGACGACCATCGACGCGGACATCGTCATGGATCTCGATCGTCTGCCCGGATGTCGCCGCAACCATCTTGATCAGTGGCGCGACCCTGCCCCTGCAGAGGCCGAAGCGCAGATATCCTCGCGCGCGAGCCTCACGCATTGCGTCGGTCTCAGGCGGGCAGATGAAGACCAGATCGCCAACCAGGATCGGGCGATCGGGCTTGACGATCCGCCAGACACCCAGCGGTTCGCTTGGTGTCAGATTGGCTCTGAAACCCTGACCTCCGATTAGCACGATAAAGCCAAGTGCGAACAGACTGACGCTTGAGATCCGATAGAACCAGACGAGCCGTTTCATGCGCCGCAGCACTCTATGTCGATGGCGCATCTTCATTTGAGGGTCAGGCCCTGGGACTTCGTCTGGCGCAGCGTCTCAGCCTGCTTGAGTGCCGTAACGCTGCGCTCATGGGCGAACAATTGTTGCACCGTCCGCATCGTGTTCCAGGCTTGTTGCACCTCGCTCTTCTGGGCTGCATTCATCCCTACAGTCACGCGCTGGAATGCCTCGCCACCGCTGTCCTTCGCTGCAAGCGGAAGGAGGGTTCTTTCCCCGAAACGCTCCGTGACCGCCTTGGCAAAACCCTCGAGTTCAGCCTTCACCATTTTGTCGGCAAGGGCATATTCCAGACCCGAGGGCAGATCATTCCTGTCGATGGCGTCACGTACCCGTTCGAGCACGGTCTTCGCGTTGGCAGAGAGGGCAGGGATCTCCAGGGCAACTTGTCGTCGGACAGCGAGTTCCTGTGCGTGGTTGCGGCGTTCGGCTTCGCCACGCTGGCGCAGGTAGTCACCGATACTGTCAGCGAGCGGCGTGACATTCTTGAGTGACCGCTCCCGGTCCACCTTGTCGTTGCGGCTGGCAAGTAGGCCCGTCTTGCCCTTCAGGTCGCCGAAGGATTCCGGCTCTGCAGTGATCCTGGAAATGGTCTTCGCCGCGGCCGCCTGATCGCGCAACATCGCATCGACGTCGACAGCCTTGAATGCCGCTTCCGGGTTGGCGAACACATGGTGGAAGCGCATGGACACTTCCTCCCACTGCTTCTTCAAGGCAGGGTCGGCGGCGATCCTGTCTTCGACGGCCTGGTCGATTGTTTTGGGGAACGTCGTGATGCCTGATACCATCGGCTTTTCCTTCTTGGCTGTGTTCGGGATGGAGATGTTGCTGCTGCCACGGGCCAGGCCGAGCCTCGCGCCGATGGCCGCGAGCTTTGCAGCGAGATTGATGAGCCGCTGCTTCTGTCGGACGGTCCAGGCGAGCCGGTCCTTCGAGATCGTGCGGGCGACATTCATCAGATGCAGGCCACGGGCCTCCGCAAATAGCAGCGCGGCGCGATAGGACGATGCGCCCCCATAATCGAGGGTCGTTTCCTTCGATCCATCGCGAGCCAGCCGCTCCTTGAGCCGCTCTATCGCCAGTTCCGCGACGTCGATGACTTTCCAGGTATTCCGCTCGGCCGTCGTGCCATCCGGCAATGTGACCGTCTCAGATCCATCGTGCTTGAGACCGATGCGATCACCGATATCAGGCCGAGCTTCCTCGATGGCCCGCTTGAGATCGACACCCCAGATCGTGCGTTGCTGTCCGTCACCATGCTCGAGCGTCACGAAATAGCTGTCGCGGTTTCCGGGCTTGTGTTCGTAGGGCGCGACACCATGTTCGACGAGTATACCGCCGCGGCGGCTGGTGAACTCTTCCATGCCGACATGGAGCTCGGCGGCCTCGCGATGGCGTGTCATCGCGACATAGGTCAGGTGACGGTCGAGCGTGCTGGATGCAAGGACTTTGACACGATCGACGGTTGCGCCCTGAGACTTGTGGATCGTGGTCGCATAGCCGTGGTCGAGATTGGCGTAGAACTGCTGCTCGACGATGACCTGTGTGCGGTTCTCCCCGTCGCCGATCTCGGCCACGATGCGACCGGGTGCAGCATCCATGACCTTGGCCAGCATGCCGTTCTTGACGCCGAGGCTGCCCTCGTTCTTCAGGAAGACGATCTGGTCGCCGGCCGCAAAACGACGGGGGCCGTCCTCGGTGTTGAACGCAAAACCTTCGCCGACAATGCGGCGCTCGACGAGCCTGCCACGCGCCAGCTCGTTCAGTTCGCGCACGTCACGACGACGGTGTGCGAGGATGAGCGTAGTCTTGTCGGGATCGAAACCCCGGTTCCAGCTTTCGATCAGCCCTTCGATCGCGTTCTGCCTCGTCCAACCGGTCTGTACCAACCCGGCCTGCTCATAGGCATTCAATGCGCTCGCCACGTTTCCACGCGCCAGATCGAGCGAAGCATCCCGCATCCACTGATCTTTCTGGCGGTAGATCGTCTCCAGCTCCGCATAGCCGACGCGATCCGTGATGGCCCGGAACGCAGCACCTGCCTCGATCGGCTGGAGTTGATCGGGATCGCCGATCAGCACGAGCTTGGCGCCGGCCTTCGTCACCGCTTCGACGAACAAGGCAAGTTGGCGAGACGACACCATGCCCGCCTCGTCCAGAACGAACACTGTCTTGTCGTCGAGGTGGTCACGCTCCTTCTCCCAGCGGAGCTCCCAGGACGACAACGTGCGCGAGACGATGCCGGCTTCCTTCTCCAGACCCTCCGCGGCCTTGCCGGCCAACGCACCACCGACGACCCGATAGCCGGCCGCTTCCCAGACCTCCCGGGCGGCCTTCATCATCGTGGTCTTGCCAGCGCCAGCACGGCCGATGACAGCGGCGATACCAGCGTCGCCAGCGACATGTTCGATCGCCGTCTTCTGCTCGTCGGACAGGCGATCGTGCCGGGCAAACGTCGCCTCGAGGACCGCCTTGCGGACGCCGTGTGAAGACCGGTGCGAGAGCCAGATTGATCGATTGGCCATCTCGGCTTCAAGCCGGATCAGCTCGCGCGTCGTGTACTTCGCCGATGTCCGGGCACCTGTCCCGAAGTCCACCCGCTCGCGATCCAGACGAAGTGTCTCCGGGCTCTGGTGGATGCGCGCCATCAGGCTTTGGAAAAGGCCCGCATCATCGATATAGCGATGGAGGATCTTTGCGACGTCGCGCTCGTCGAACACGCTCTTTTCCCGCGTGATCAGATCGAGCACGATCTCCGGATTACGCTGGATCCGGCGGGCATTTTCAGCACGCCGCCCCTCCTGCAGTTCCAGCCGCTCAAGCGCTGCCCTATCCTCGGCACTCTCCGCCTTCCTCTCGATCGCCTTCGTACCGACGCCGAGATGGATGGTCGGCGTTAGCTCGATGCCCTGTTTCTCGAAGGAGCGACCGTCGACCCGGAGGTCGAGGCCGGCCAACGCCAGATGCCGGTTCTGGCAGGCGAACCATCCGTCGCGAAACGCATTGAAATTTTCGAGGCCTCCCGCCCAAAGCTCGTAGACGATCTTGCCGCTGTCATTGCGCAGCGGTTGGCCGTCACGTCCCACAACAGCCACCTTCTTCGAACCGAAACCATCTTCGGTCAGCGGCCGCAACGTTGTCATCAGATGGATATGCGGATTGCCCGGGGCGTCGTGGAAAACCCAGTCAGCCACCATGCCCTGAGCGGTGATGTGGCGGGCAACGAAATCCTGGACGAGCTCGATGTTCTGCCCGGCTGAAAGCTCTATCGGCAGCGCGATGGTGACATCCTTGGCAAGCTGCGCATCCGATCGCTTCTCGAATTCCTCGACCTTGTTCCAGAAGGCTTCCGAGGCTCCCGAGATAGACCGATCAGCAATCATCGATTGCAACCATTCCGGCGCGTCGGCCGGGATGACAAACTCCTCGTGTAGCAGACCCTGCTTGCGCGTGTAATCGATCGTCCGGGCTTCCCGCTCGTAGTCCATTTTGGCGCAGTGCCGATACGCCGCCGACAGCACGGCGCTGCGGCCGGAGCCGCGTGCAACGATGCTGACTGAGAAATGCGGGACGGCCATGACCAGACAAGCTCCTTCGACCCAACGAAATCAACGTGTTCGTGAGGAGCGGATGGCCCCGCCAGGGCCGAGAAGCAAAGCGTCGCATCAGCGACGTATAATTGCGCCCTTCGGATCCGTCCTTGCGAACGGACGGGATGATGCTCAAAAGCGTAGGCTCCGCCTACTCGCATTTCTGTTAGTAGATCGGCACGCCGATCTGAACGACTCTGGCTGCGTGAACCACACCATGCAGCAACAGGGACAATCCAGAGATGAAGAAACCATCCTCCAAGATCCGCGAAGAAATCGCCAAGCTCCAGGAACAGCTCAAGCACGCAGAAACGAGAGAGGCCGAGCGTATCGGTCGCGTCGCACTGCGGGCAGGCCTCGGCGAGATCGAGATCGACGAGACGGAGTTGCAGGTGGCGTTCGAGGAACTGGCGAAGCGCTTTCGCGGAGGCAAGCCCGGCACGAGCGGACGGAAAGAGGCAGGGGAAAGCAGCACGGGCAGCGGGCAGTCCGAAGCGCTCGCGTCTGGCGCGGCTTCGGGCGGCACTCCTGAGGCTTGAGCGCATGAGCAAGACCATATCGTCCGATGCCAGGAAGAAAGACACGCGTGACAAGATAGAGCTTGGCGGCCTGATCGTTAAAGCCGGCCTTCGCTTCGAGAAGCGAGCGCTTCTGCTCGGCGCTTTGATTGACCTGCGAAAGCGGCTGAAGTCCGACGATAGCGAGCGATCCCGACTGACAGCGATCGGGGCGGGGGCGTTTGGCAATGAAGGTGAATAGGATCATTCTCGTCATTCTGCCCGCGGTCATGATGGGTGCCACCGTGTTCGCGATGACAGGGATGGAGACGTGGCTTTCCGGGTTCGGAAAGACCGAGGCGGCAAAGCTTGCCTTGGGACGGGTAGGGGTCGCGGCGCCATACGTGGCGGCTGCCGCCCTCGGCCTGATTTTCCTGTTCGCAACAGCCGGTTCAGCCAGCATTCGTGCCGCGGGCCTTGGTGCCGCAATCGGAAACGCTGCAGTCATCCTGACAGCTTGTGTGCGGGAAGGCGCGCGACTTACTGCGCTTTCCCCCCAAGTGCCGGCGGAGAAATCTGCGCTGTCCTATCTCGATCCATCGACCATGATCGGTGCCGCTGCAGCACTGATGTCGGGCTGCTTCGCAATGCGCGTGGCGCTAATCGGCAACGCAGCCTTCGCGCGGGCAGCACCCAAACGCATCACTGGCAAACGTGCCCTGCATGGCGAGGCCGACTGGATGACGCTTCCCGAAGCCGACAGACTGTTTCCGGCGTCTGGCGGCGTCGTGGTGGGCGAGCGGTATCGCGTCGACCGCGACAGTGTCGCCGGTGTTTCCTTCCGTGCCGACACCACTGAGACGTGGGGTGCTGGCGGCAAGTCGCCACTGCTCTGCTTCGATGGCTCGTTCGGCTCCTCCCACGGCATCATCTTTGCCGGATCGGGTGGCTACAAGACGACCTCCGTCACGATCCCGACGGCCCTGAAATGGGGCGGCTCGCTCATTGTGCTCGACCCCTCCAACGAGGTCGCGCCCATGGTCTCGAAACATCGGGAAGAGGCGGGCCGGCGTGTGCGGATCCTCGATCCGCGCAAACCCGCGACCGGCTTCAACGCACTCGACTGGGTCGGCGAGTATGGCGGCACCAAGGAGGAGGACATTGCCTCAGTCGCATCATGGATCATGAGCGATAGCGGTCGCGCAAGCGGTGTCCGTGACGACTTCTTCCGTGCCTCAGGCCTGCAACTCCTGACCGCGATCATCGCCGATGTCTGCCTCTCCGGTCATACGCCGAAGGAGCAGCAGACGCTGCGCCAGGTGCGCAGCAATCTGTCGGAACCCGAGCCGAAGCTCAGACAGCGCCTGCAGGATATCTACGACAACTCGGAATCTGACTTCGTCAAGGAAAACGTCGCCGCCTTCGTCAACATGACGCCGGAAACTTTCTCCGGTGTTTATGCAAATGCCATCAAGGAGACGCACTGGCTCTCGTACCAGAACTATGCGGCGCTGGTTTCGGGATCTGCATTCCGTACCGAGGACATTGCCTCGGGCAAAACGGATGTGTTCATCAACATCGATCTCAAGACTCTGGAGACCCATAGCGGATTGGCGCGTGTGGTGATCGGCTCGTTTCTGAACGCGATCTACAATCGCGATGGCGCAATGGAGGGGAGAGCGCTCTTCCTGCTCGATGAGGTCGCCCGTCTCGGCTATATGCGCATTCTGGAAACTGCGCGGGACGCCGGCCGAAAATACGGAATCACGCTGACCATGATCTATCAGTCGATCGGCCAGTTGCGTGAAACCTATGGAGGGCGGGATGCGTCCAGCAAGTGGTTCGAGAGTGCGAGCTGGATCAGCTTCGCAGCCATCAACGATCCCGAGACCGCTGACTATATCTCTCGCCGCTGCGGTACGACGACAGTCGAGATAGATCAGGTCAGCCGTAGCTCCCAGACGCGCGGTTCGTCCAGAACGCGCTCAAAGCAGCTGGCCGCTCGACCACTCATCCAGCCACACGAAGTCCTACGAATGAGGGCGGACGAGCAGATAGTTTTCACCGCAGGCAATCCGCCACTTCGATGCGGCCGCGCCATCTGGTTTCGGCGCCAGGACATGAAAGCTTGTGTTCAGCAAAGCCGCTTCAACGAACCAAAGAGGACGCAAAGTTTAGAGGGGGAACAATCGCTACAATAACTTGGAATTTCAACGCTCATCGCTTGCAGCTCTACAGTTTGATTCGCAATATAATTGCAATTGATTCTCTAGGACTGCGGGGACATGGCAGAAATCACCAGTGCAGAGCTCGACGCGATTTTGTCGGGCGATCCGGACGAATTGGGTGTGCACTTACACTTGGTCGAACGCGACATCGTAATCGATGGACACAAGGTCACGGTTTATTGCCATTGCCTCACGACCGACGGAAACGGCAAGGTCAAAATCAAACGGCTGGCGGAATTCATGCGCCACGCCGCAGCAGACTATGCCATTCCCCGTACTCGCATCGAAGAAGCGAGGCAGCGGGATGCAAAGTTTCGATCCACATCTGCCGTCGCAGCACTCCATGAAAAAGCAAGAGCCGTGTTCACCGACCTCGCCAAGACCGGCGAGGGAGGTGAAATGCTTCTATTCCTTCTGGCGGAGCGCTTCCTCGGCATCCCGCATGTTCTCTGCAAGATGGACCTCAAGACGGACAGTCGTATGCACTATCACGGTGCCGACGGCGTCTACGCATCGGTATCCGACGACGGTAAGCTGAAACTTTTCTGGGGCGAATCCAAAGTCTACAAGGATCCGACAGATGCGATCCGGGACTGCCTTAGCTCGCTGGCACCATTCTTAATCGAAGAGGATCATCTCGATTCATCACGGGAGCGAGATTTGGTCCTTTTAAGCGACAAGGCCGATCTTGGCGATCCGCAATTGTCCGCAGCTTTCCGTCGTTTCTTCGACACAACCTCTCCCATGTCGAACAGGGTGGAGTATTGCGGCGTAGCGCTGGTCGGCTTCGACGCCGAGTTCTATCCTGCCGATGATGGACAGGGTGTGTTGGATGATATGGTAGCTGCCGCGAAGGTGGGACTTGAGGGATGGTCCGCATCAGTTGGTCGCAGGCTGATCGAGGAGAAGCTTCAGCATTTTGATATCCACTTCCTTTGCCTGCCACTTCCATCTGTCGACAAATTCAGAGAAGCGTTCCTCGAAGCGATGGGGCGTTGATGTCTGAGGCAGAACTCCAGGATTGGCTTTACGACACATCATTGCGGGGCGAGTTGCAACAGCTCGGCTTGGTCACCACGCTTTTAGAACTAGACAACGTGACGCAAGAACCCGCGTTGGTTGAGGTCAAGTTCGATTGGCCGCGCCTTCTCTTTGGTGCGAGTATCCTTGCGCGTTCGAGAAAGCGGTTGCATCGCGAGGCTAGTTTGCGGATCGCCACCGGTGCGATGCTGCTACCAACGTCAGACCCAGTTCGCGATGCAGCCGCGGTCCTATTCGACAAACTCTCAAATCGCCGCTCGGTGGCACTCGCCGAAAAGCGCGGGCGGTTAAAGCCCGACCTGGAAGCACGGCTGGGCGTCGCGCTTCGGATCGAGGACCAGCGCAAGCAACTTGAGAATTCCATCCTGCTGGAAGCGACAGGTGAGCGCCTGCCGGTCAACGAGTTTCAGCTCGAATTTTGGCGCGCGGCTGCCCAGGAGCGGGCCTGGCTGTCCGCCTCTGCTCCCACGGCATCCGGCAAGACCTTCCTCGTATTGAAATGGCTTGTCGATTGCATCGCGACCGAGAAGATCCAGCGGGCAGTCTATCTCGCACCGACACGCGCACTCGTCTCGGAGATCGAGGCGTCGCTGGCCGAGGTTGCCGCGCAGTCCGGGCTCGATATTGAGATTTCCTCGCTGCCATCCGCGCAGAAATATGCGGCTGCAGAGAAATCCGGTAAGCGATGTGTGTTCGTCTTCACGCAAGAGCGATTGCATCTTCTGGCCAACCTTTTGCACGAGCGTGTCGACCTCGATCTCGTTGTCGTGGATGAGGCACACAAGATTGGTGATCCGCAGCGCGGGGTCATCCTTCAAGATGCTATCGAGCGTCTTCTTCGATCGAGCCCCAATATGCGTGTCACGTTTGTAAGCCCGGCAACGCAAAATCCTGAAGTGCTTCTCGACGATGCGCCCGAAGCCACGCCTACCATACCGATCGACAGTGATGTGGCCACCGTTTTGCAAAACATCGTTGTCGCTCACCAGGTTCCGGCAAAGCCTCTCAAATGGGCGCTGAAGTTCCGGCACAATGAAGACTATCTACCTCTCGGGACGCTGACACTCGCGAGCAAGCCGGGTTCACTGTCGAAAAGACTTGCCTTCATTGCAGCCGCGATTGGTGAGCGAGGCGGAACGTTGGTCTACACCAATGGTGCGGCGGAGGCCGAACATGTCGCCGAGCTCATCAGTCAGCTGCTGCCGAGATCTAAGGAGATAGATCAAGAATTGGCCGACCTTTCCGACTTGGCCCGGAAATGTGTGCATAGAAGCTATAGCCTCGGACCATTGGTAGAGGCCGGTGTTGCGTTCCATTACGGAAACATGCCGTCGTTGATCCGTCTGGAAGTCGAGCGCCTGTTCAAGACAGGAAAGCTGAAATTCCTGGTTTGCACGTCCACGCTCATTGAGGGCGTTAATCTCTCCTGTAGGACGATCGTGGTTCGCGGACCCCGCAAGGGAAAGAAGACGCCGATGGAGCCGCAAGATTTCTGGAATCTTGCGGGTCGAGCGGGCAGATGGGGTGATGAATTTCAGGGCAATATCATCTGCATCGACGCGTCGGACGAAAAAGCCTGGCCGTCAGGCGTTCCCCAACGTACCCGGTATCCTATTCGCAGAGAGACGGATACTGCGCTGTCGAAACTTGACGAACTGACCGCCTATATAGAAAGGCGCCCTTTGGGCGTTGACATCGACCCAGATCAGGTCCGAGCCTTTGAGCAGGTGAGCGCCTATCTTACAACTGCCTATGTTCGCGATCGATCTTTGACGGCAGCGCCATGGGCAAAGCGCCAGTCTTCTGCAAACCTGCAACGGCTTGAGCAGGCGCTCGCGAAAGCGACCGATGGCCTCGACCTCGCTGCCGATATCGGCGCTAGAAATCCCGGGGTAAGCTTGATCGGGCTCCAAAGCCTGCTGGCATATTTTCGGGCATATGAAGGATCAACGGAAGATTTGCTGGCTGCGCCGTCGGAAAGCGACGATGCATATCATCGTTTCTCCAACATGATGGAACGGATCAATGACAATGTCCTGACTGTCTTTGTGCCAAAGACTTTGATCCCGCTTCACGCGCTGACGGTGCTGCAATGGCTGAAAGGCTTTTCCCTGCCGACGATCATCCGTAAGCGGCTGGAGTACCTCCAACGGCGTGACGGTGAGGTCGATACGGCCAGTGTCATACGAAGCACGCTTGAGATGATCGAAGGCACGGCCCGCTTTCTGGCACCGCGCTACTTCTCGGCCTATGTCGATGTGCTGAATCAGCACTTGAAGGACATAGGTCGGGAGGACCTTATCGATCAGGACCTCGATATCGGTGTTGCATTGGAGTTCGGCGTCAGCACTGTCACCCTGCGTTCCTTGATGGAGTTGGGCATGTCGCGCATAGGCGCGGTGGCTTTATACGAGATTGTCGCGTTGGATCAGCTGGATGAGGCAGCATGCATTCAATGGGTCGTTGACCGACGCGACCGGCTGGATGCCCTTGGTCTTCCCTCGATCGTGGTCCGCGAAATACGCGAAAAAGTGCTGATCAGGGCGGTATTGGAGGAGGAATAGATGGCAAAACCCGTCGAGCTTACGAACGGTCAGGTATTCAAGACAAAGAAGGCTGCCGAACAGCATTTTCGGGATATGCTGGCACGCTATAACGACGGAGATCACATATCGGACTATCAGGACCACAGCGATCTCTCGGCGCTGCTTGAGCGATTTGATTTGCTCGTTTCCGATGGCCCTTCGAAAATAGGGGCCGGTATAAGGCGGTTCGAGCGGCGGATGAATAGGGGTGACGGATGGTCGAGCCCTGGGTTCTGGGTCATTCGCGTCGACGATACTCCCACAGATTTCAGTTACGTGCAGGCAGTCGCAGGCCGCCCCAAGAGCGACGCTGAGGAATTCTCGGTGGCATGCCACAATGCGGTGTCCCGTGACTTGCTGGCAATGAAGCAAAAGCAATTTGACCATTTCGCGGGGCCGGACGGCTTAATCGCGTGCGACATTACAGGGAGTCTCGTTGGATATCCCGAGGCGCAACTCAGTCACGCATATCCGCCTTTTGGTATGATTGTGAAGGAATTTCGCAAGGCGAAAGGATGGGGCGAGGTAGTTCCACCGGGTATACTCACGGCTTCCGCCGATGCTCAGATCTCCACCCATTTCGCCGATGCTGCAATGGCACGAGAGTTTCTGGACTTCCACCATGACCGGGCTGTTCTGAGGATCATAGGCAAGGAGCGTCCACCGATCAGCATGTCCTCGGTCCCCATTGTGAAACGGCCGCTCCGCTTCAGGTAGAGATGTTGAGGGAGGATCGTGACCCGGATGGGCGAAGACCGCAGGCGGGCTTCGTTCGCATCAGCGAATAGAGTCGTACGCCGAAGGCGGACCGCCCAAGCACGACTGTGTCGCCAGATCACGAAAATGAATCGATCATTCCCGAGCGATTCAAAACTCTCGTTGGACGGAGATTGCCAAAAAGACGATCATCCCGGCATGATCACCCAGCCCTACCATCTCTACATCGAAAGATCGGACCGTACGAAAAACATGGCCCGCTTCTATGCGATGTCCATCCAGCCTAACCTGTTCGGAGAGGCTTGCCTCACGCGGCGTTGGGGGCGTATCGGAACCACCGGCCAGACAATGAGCCAACATTTCGAAACGGAGCAAGAGGCAGTGGCCCTCTTTCTCGATCTTCTCCGACAGAAGAAGCGGCGCGGATACGCAGCGGTCATTCGACATTCGCGCAACGACAGCTAATAAAAGGCGCCCAATTCAAGGATTACGCATGGACAGCAGATCAGAAGGTGTCGCTCGTCGGCAGATGTGGCGCTTCATCAGAATGATCCAGGTGGCGATCTTCGTCATTTCTCCAGCTGCCCACGCCTTGATCGGCAACAAAGCCTACGCAAGCGAAGCCGGATTTAAAGTAAGCCTGCCATTCCAAATGTGTGCCACCGCTCGCGTGCGGCATGCGTCGTTGACGGGGACACAATCTGGCTTCGTGGCCAGAAGATCCGTATCGCCGATATCGACATTCCGGAGGTGAGTGAACCGAAGTGCTCGTCGGAACTCGCTCTCGGCAACCGCGCCACGGCCAGAATGCTCGAGCTCATCAACGAGGGTCCGTTTGAACTGAAAGCTTGGCCCGGCCTCGATGCCGACCGATATGGTCGCAAGCTTCGTGTGCTGATCCGCGACGGTCGGAGCCTGGGCGATATTCTGGTCTCAGAAGGTCTCGCCAGAACCTGGAGCGGCCGACGAGAGCCATGGTGCTGAGGCTAAGAGATCGGCCCGGCGAACCGGGCAGATACGGCGGCTAAGACCGCCGGTTCCAATCGGTCTCGAAATTGACCTCGATCTCGACGAAGAACGGGATCGTGATCGCGATCTTCAGGCCGAGTTTGCCCTTGCGGAATAAGTGACACATCACCTTGGCGAGGTTACGCAGGCGGCGGCCGGTTGCTTTGAGGAATTTGGCGAGCTGTTGCATTTGGTTTCTCCTGTCGATTGCGTTTCGTCGCGGGGATGAAATGCGGATCGGGAAGGAGTGCCGCACCGGGCACGGCCGGAGCGCAGCGGAGGACCTGAGGACAGCTGAATTTTGCGCCGCGAGGAGCCGCAGGCGGGGAAAATTCTGCTGGCATCAGGTTGCGGCAGGACGCACGATCCGCATCATTCCCAATGTCGATGAAATGGGATCGACAGGAAAATTGCAGCGGCTCTGATCCGAAGACGACAGGCGATGGGAACCACCTCAGAAAGGTGGCTCAGCTTCAGCAAGGCCGTCCAGCTCGGCAGCTGAGACGATCAACTCCGCCTGGGCGATTTCGAGTTCAGCCTCGATCTGGCGGCGCTCGGCACCATCGACAGCATTGCGCAGCTCGGCACGTTATCCTGACAGTCAACTACGAATGGGTTTCCGAGCTGAAAAACCTAAGTACCGCGACTAAGATGACGGCGCCGAAAACCATGGGAAATTCTGTCGCAAACCTACTTTGATGGCGACAGCACTCTATCCCGAAGATGCAGGAATGTCCGCTCTACACAAAACCAGAGAACAGCCGCGACGGCAAAACTTGCGATCAGGTAAGCCACAAAGCCGACGCTGCCTTGTAGGTTCTCTTCTCCAAAGACCAGGCGCATTACGTGAAAGACGGATTTGTGCGTGAGGTAAAGGCTGTAGGACAGCGTCGCGACGACAGCTGCACCTGGGATGGGCCAGCGGCTTAGAACGTGCTCAAGATCGAGCATGGCGCAGAATAGCAGTGCGAGGCCGATCGAGATCAGCGGAAAGCCCGCAACCGCGCCGAGCTGCGCCTGAAACACCGGAAATATGCCTTGT
Source organism: uncultured Agrobacterium sp. (assembly GCF_913777885.1). Lineage (NCBI taxonomy): Bacteria > Pseudomonadati > Pseudomonadota > Alphaproteobacteria > Hyphomicrobiales > Rhizobiaceae > Agrobacterium > uncultured Agrobacterium sp. The sequence continues at coordinate 36,883 of NZ_CAJYTV010000015.1, forward strand.
CCTGCAAGCGGTCCCCGATCAACGAAACAGATGAGCGCTGCAATTACAAAGATCAGACCTAAGGGAATGGTGAGCTTGGGCGGCAGATACTGCCTGCAAAGCTCTGGCTTAAAGAAGCGGGCGGCCGCAAGCACCACGCCGAACAACAGGCCGTCGAGACGCGTGTATGTGGGATAGTAGACATCGCGAAGGTAAGTCGCAAAGGCAGGGCGGAACTGGCCTTCTGCGACTAGGGTGCCAACCTGCATATCCCAGATCGCGTAACGCAGCACGACCCCGGCGAGGGTCAACAGTCCTGCGAGGGCGAGCACCCATCCTGTGCCGATGCGCTTATACAGGAGGAGAACTAGCAAAGGCAGGACGAGATAGAACTGCTCTTCGACGGCAAGCGTCCATGCCTGGGAAAAAGCGTTTCCTTCCCTCGGATCGAATCCGAGATTGACCGTGAAGGTCGCGAACTTCCAGAGCGGCTGCATGGAAGGGTTGTCGCGAAGTATCGGAATGAAGGCGTACAGGCCTAGAACCACGAAGAAGGCCGGAAAGATGCGGAAGGCGCGGCGGAGATAGAACGATTTGAAATCGACGGTTCCTGTGCGCGTCAATTCCTTGAACAGTTGCGTGCCGATCAGGTAGCCGCTGAGCACAAAGAAGATATCGACACCCAGCCAGCCATATTCGCGGACGGTCACCAATATTCCGGGCGTGGCGTTCAATGGCAGATGGACGAGCATCACCAGCAGGATCGCCAGGGACCGCAGGATGTCAGGGCCCACCATACGACTGCCCGCTGCCACGACGCTCGTATGCGGGAGGGAAGAAAAATTGCCTGCATGTGAGTTGTTCGTGGTGGCAAGTATAGTCATGCGCAACGCTCCGGACGTTAATGGCAAAAGCTGGTGCCAGTCAACTTACCGATCTACGGTTGCGATGGAATGGGCCAGTATGGAAACTGTCAATTAACCTAAATTTTTTGTAAAATTGTAGACTATCTATCCCTCAGGCGCAGACCAATACCATTGATTTTGCCCCCCTATTTGGGCGGCGTGGCCAAGGCGTCGGCAACCGTGGCTCAGCTGTGGCCTGAGGCGTTCCACAACTGGGAGGGCGCACCCCTCCCGGATCACTCGCAACCTCATTCGAGGTCAGCGAGATACAGTGCGATGTCGCTTGCGAACTGCTCGTTCTCGGCCTGTGCCTTAGCGACGAGGGCGGCAAGCTCGGCCTCCACCATAGCGCGCTCGGTCTTCGTGAAATAGCAGCTCCGAAGCTCCGCGCGCAGTTCGTTGATTTGATCGAGAGTAGTCATGTTGATCGTCTCCTTTTTGATGACGTCAACGGGGCGACGTGCGCACGAAGCCCGGGTCAAGGAGCGCGAAGCGACCGCCAGCGGCGGCGAGTGAGGTGCCGGTTTTGTCGGAGCGCAGGGAACCGGAGCGGAGGCAAAATCGGGGGACCACACTCGTCCTTTACCCGGGCTGAGCAGCCGTAAACTGGGACGGCAGAAAGAAGAGACCCCGCGTCCCCGACAGGGGGCGCGACTGTATGGAAGCAGGCTATCCTCTTGCCGCATCGATATCGGATAGGACGGTCTCTATCCTTCGGAGATCCTGTTCGATGCTGAGGCGCTGAAGTTCGGACAATCTCTTCTCCTTCAGCACGCCCCTGGCATTCTCCGCCGCCCCTTCCCACGCAGGACGGTGGCGTGCTGTTATACAGGCGTTAGGGCATCTCGACGGCTCGCACAGAGAGATCATCGGAGCGGACTGTTCGCCAGCGGCATGGCGAAGACAGACGGCGGTAGCAGGATCAAAAAAACAGTCGGCCAACACGCCGACATGGAGGGTGCGTGCCGTGTCGGCCAGCATGACACGTAGGCGACCGCGATCAGCGATCATGCCGGGAAGCGGTTGCAACGCGGACGCAGCGCCATCGAGCGACTTGGCTATCCGAACCGCAGCTGGGCCGGAAAGTCCGTTGCCCAGCTGTCTCTCGTCGAAATAGGTGAGAATGTCATCCATCTGCCCGAGGCGCCTTTCGTTCTCGACCTCTGCAAGAAACCCTGATCGACTGGAGCCCGCATAGCCTTCAAACGTCGCGACCGAGACGTGTTTGTACTGGATCATTCCTGCGATGGTTCCGAAGGGTCTGTTGGCGATATGCCAGGCGATCGTTCGACGGAACTGACGCGTCGTCAGTTGCCAGGGTCGGCCATCGGGTCTTGGTGGTATGATCGGCTCGGCCTCAGTTCCAAACCGCTCGTTCAGATAATCGCGAAACTGATTCAGTTTGGTGACGACGTCCGTCGCAAGTACCCGCTTGCGAGCGTGTGAGAGAGACAGTACTGGCCAAAGCGTCTCGGTACCTCGCTGTTGCACAGAGCGGACGTTGAGTTGTTCGAGGACTGAAATTGCCGTCGCTACGGGTGTGATGGTGATCCACTCCGCCTCTTCGCCACGTGCTTCCTTGCTTTTGTAGGCGACGGACTTCACCCTGTGCCTGTCAATCAGCCCGTCCTCGCTACGAGTGATCGAGAGACAACCGGGACGCATCGCCTGGACTTCACTATCGCGCATGCCGGTCAGATAGGCGCAGACGACATAGCAGGCGGCTTGCAGCATACGTTCTTCTATTGCCAACGCCCGTGCGTCAAAGCGGACACGCCAGGGACGACCGGTATCAGGATCGACCGAAATCTGGGTATCCATTCCACCGATCTCGGTGCCCAGTTCGCTGGCGGCTGCTTCGACGGTGCGCCTCATCTTGTCGTTGGGTTGACCGCCGGCAGATCGTTGAAGATTGGCGTCTGCGCCGACATTGAGATAGATCAGTTGCCAGTTCAGAGGCGGTTCGAATCCCGAGACTGGTGCTGCCCTGCCGATCCTGTCAGGCCAGGCTGGAATGCCGCGGCCCTGCCGACGGCGTTCATCGAGATATGCATGCAACCGAGCCTGACGGCGCGCCCGTCGTTCGTTGCGAGGGGCGAGAGCATCTCCAGCACAGAGCGCCTTGTGGTGCTGTTCGAGTGCCAGCACTTCCCTGCGTGCGGCGAGAATGTCGGGCGCAAATACAGTCACATATTTGAGCGACCATGCGAGCAACGGTTTGATGATCGCTTCCGGGATCCGCAGCGTACGGTTCTCCTCCGTCCTAAATCGATACCCGGCGACTTGGGCGGGCTTGCGCCCATGCCAGGGCTCGAAGGTGAGCTTCGCCACGGTGAGATGATTGCGGAATAAGTACAGGTCGAACACAATGCCTAATAATTGCATGACGATGATCGGCCGCCGTCCCCGACGAAGAAACCTGGAGAAATCGTCAAGCAAGGTCTGATCGACGCGGCAGAGGTCGAAGACACCATGGGCCGCCTTGACGAAATCGAAGAAGCTGCGCGCGGAGCGAAAAAGGCGGCGGACATTCACCGGTGTCGCTCGCATCCTGTATCCCGGCAGATCAATGTTCAGGCGAACATAAAGGTAATCTCGAAGAGCCTGGCCAATCTGCGGGTCATCGACAACGCTAAAATCCACGGTGGCGTCTGAGCTTCGCACGTTCTCTCGAAAAACCGCAGGGTTCAAGTCCCATCTGTCGTCGCCATAGCGCGACAGGCTCGACCGCTCGAAACCGGGGCGCAAAGCTGCGGTGGCCAGCACGGGGCGGCTGTCGAAATCCGTAGTGACGACGGGAAGGTTGGCGATAGCCTTCACTGTAACGCCTCCGGCGGCATGTAGTTGGACACCGGTTCGCTGGCGAGCATACAACGTGCCTCCTCGATGGTCGCCGCACCGAACGCAGGCAGGATCTGCATGGTGATGCGGGCGTGCGCGGTTGCGAACTTCGCCGCCCAATGGCTGGCGGAAAGCGAGAGGCGCTGGTCTTCAATGAAAGCGAGAAACGACAGGATGGCGGGGAGCTTGCGAGCGGTGATGACAGCGTTCGGACATTCAAGACAACCCCAGAAGGGTTGCGAACAGGGGGAGCCGGGATCGGCATAGGGGCTGGAAAAGAACCCGCCACAACTTGCCAGCCAGATATCCTGCTTTCCGTCGAGAAGTGAGATCGGATCGCATCCCGCTGGAGCGGTCACCGGATCATTCCGCCAAATCTCTTCGTCCTCTGGCGTCAAGACGGTCGACGACGTAGCCGATCTGACTGCCTCGGTGAAAGCATCAGCGATCGCAGATTCATGAAGAGGTCGGAGTGCGGGAACATCGGCATAGTGCCGAGCAGCCACCTCCTTGGAGTGACCGACCGCAAAACGCGTCATGTGTCCCTCTGTCTTTAAATACCAGAGTGCCTTGTGCGTCTTGCGAAGTCTAGAAAACGTAAGATGGAGGGGCTGGCCGTTATCATCGCGAATATTGTGCTGTGCCGTCCAAGCATCGATGCGATGCTGGGGATAGTTTATCCCGGATGTTAGCCCGCCGAACCCATAGTACACCCAAAGGCAGTCGGTCCGCCGATGTTTGCGAGCGGCCGCAGTCCAGGCAATCACGTGACGGATAAGTCCTCCTGGCGTTCGCGGACCTCCGTCGCCGACGCGAAGTGTCTTATACTCAGCGCCACGAGCCCGTCGTTTGATGTAAGCAATCTCGACCGTCCCGTTTGCAGGGTTCCTAAGGCAATCAACGGTCAAGGTCTTGCAGCACTCGGGCTCCAGACCGGTCTCAAGGGCCAGGAATATCATCAATGGGATGACGTCGTGAGACGTCAAATAATGTTGCTCGTGAAGCTGACGAGACAGGTTCTCCGACGAGAGACCTCGAACCCTTCGCGCGTGCTGGAGAGCCCGATATCTGCGATCGTTATGGGGCAAAATTCCCTTGGCCTCGATCTGCGCATGCATCTCTTTCTCCATGGCCTGCAGATCACTGCGCGCGCTCACTGGCTCAGGATCACGAAAGCGTTGAAGAAGCCTCATGATATCCGCCCGAGCAGCGTCCCGAAGCTGCCGTGCAACGTAGGGACTGTATGCATCGCGGGGAGTGGCCGGGGGTATCGGCCTCAGCGTCGTATAGCTGAGCCGATCGCGGAGCGGTTCAGAAAATGCGACAATCCCCTCAGACGCTACCTCTCGCAACGTCACGATGATCTTGTTCAAAATAAACAGCAGATGGGTGTTCGACTTGCCATTGGCCGCTAACCAGGCTTCAAATCCATCAATATGACGCACCAGAAGCCGTCTTGGCGCAGCAGGTACATCCTCTGCCTCTGTCATATACGCGAAAAACAGCGGCAGGATGCGGGCGTAGACGACTACAGTCGATCTGACAGATAGGGGCCCACCGAGACCAGCAAGTCGCCGTAGCGCACGCGCGAATGCAAGGGCCAGCCAGCGCGGCTTCAGATGAGTGTAGTCAAGCGGAACCTCGCCACCATCCTGCGTCTGGATGCTAAATCGGAGACCTGATACCACGTCAGCCGGCAACTGGGGCGGCGCTATGAGTTCTCGGTTAAACGCGACAGGCTGGCCCCTGCGAGGTCGGGTGTTAATAATCGATCACCGCTTGGCAGTAGCGCCAGCAGTTCCGCGACGGCGGTATCAACTGTGTCTGCGCGCGTAGCGATATGATCCAGGTACACGGACGTGGTCTCAAGGCTGGCATGGCCAAGGAGCCGCTGCACCTGTTGCAGGGGATCTCCGAGGATTCTGCGGTAGCCTTCCGCCGGACCAGCCGAACTCGTCAAGGATGCGCCCTCGAGCTGGCGCTGAATTAGCATCGCCAGTATATGAACTGCGAAGGTATGCCGGAGCTGATGTGGACTGATGTCGATCGGAAAGCCACTTGCCTGGCAACGATGGCAGGCCCGGGCGAATGCGACCTCCCAGGAATTTGGGCGCACCGGCTGGCCCACCTCCGTCAACCACAATACCGCTGGTTCGATTGGCGTGTTATCCGCCTCACAGATGACCAAACGCTCTCGTTCTTCCGGCGAGAAGACTTCCAGCGGAACAACTCGCCCGTCGAGGAGTAAGAGATTCCTTGACCCGGCAGTCGGTCGACGCACACGGATTGGACGTTCTACAACGCTCCAGCCTTGGCGGGCTTTGAACTTTGTGACTGCGTGGGCGCGTTCAACGCGAATGTAGGTGCGGAGCCGCTGAAGCAGACCATCGGGAATAAGGATTGCCCGTCCGCGCTCTCCTTTGGTGAGACCTGCAGGTAAATTGAGCCATGCCTGACGACAAGACGCATTCGCCGCAGGCAAAGCGTCAAGCTCGAACGCCAAGAGAAACGACGCCTCCTCGAGCCTCAAGCCGGTCACCACCAGCATCTCCGCAAACAGCGCGTTGCGAAGTCCATTCCTGTCGCGCGCTCCCGGCCGCTCACTTCCGCCCGCAGTGAGACCGCGTACCCCTACATCCCGGAACTGGCGAAAATCCTCAAGCGTGACGAAACGGATGGTTGTTTGATTGGCACGCCGTTCGAATGCATCGTTGCGCGCCACTATCCTGCCTTGACCCCGCGTCCGATTACGGCGCCAGATCTCCCGATGCGAGAAAGGGGTCGATCGCAGAAGTCCCTCGCGCACTCCCCACTCATACAGCTTGTCGATTGCAGCAATCGATCTGTTCCACGACGCCGCCGAGATCCGGCTTCCAGGCTCGCTCCGTCTACGAATGCGGTGAAAGGCTTCGACATCGGAGCGGGCGGCTTCCCAGGCGGTCTTGTCACAGACTTCGATGAGGAAGCGCAACCACACCATGATGTCGTAGCCGTAGGCGCGAAGAGAATGACGGGAGCGAACCCCGTTTAGCGGTAGGTCGAGAAAGAAGCGATCAACGTCGGCGTCGTACAGTTCACCGCCGCGTAAAATCCGCGGCACGTAGGCATCGAGGCCTTCGGCGGCTCGCCGCTCTTCGAGCGTGACCTTTGATGAAGTGTCAAAAATATCCATAGCTTGTTCAACCCTCCCCCAGACCCCCACCCGGGAGCCCGCGTCTACGGAAGGTGCTATAGCCGCCGGCACTCTCCAGGCCGGCCTCCGCCAGCTATTTGGGAGCGCTGCGTCCGGCCTGGAAAGCGCCTTCCCTCAGCATGCGCATGGACGTAGCCAAGGTCGGTAAAGTCGGTGCAGACTGTCAAGATAAGGCCCGCAGTTCTTCGATCTGGATTTCGAGTTCGTAGGTCATCTTCGTCTCCTTGACGTTTGTGAAAGATGACCTCTGGCCCCAAGAAGGGGATGGCGGGGTCAGGGATCGCGCCAGCGACCGGCCGAGCCGGGGAGTGGGGGAGCCGATTTACGGAGGCTGCCCCTGGGCAGGTGGAGTAAATTGGGGGAACCGCTCATCCTTGAGACCGGTATGCCCGCTTGGTACGATCGCTCGTTCTGAGCAGCTTCCCCACTCACCGTATGCCACCGAAAAAAGCCGGACCTGGCTCGATGCCGGGTCCGGCTTTGGTTCTCCGGAGAGGAGAGGGCTCCGCCGGTGGCGGAGCCTCGTGATCCTGATCAGTCACGGTTCTGGCGGGACCAGATGAGCTGGAGGCCTTCCTCACCTTCCACCTCGGCGAGCGTTGCGTAGATCGGGGCAGGGAAGCTCGGATCGTCAAGCTTGACCGAGAGGTAGTCGCGGCCCTGCTCGGAGGTCTTCTGCCAGGCCGCGCCGAGTTCAACGCTACCAGCGTAGACGCGGAACTGCGGGCCCTTGTCGGAGGGGTTCTCGACCCGGGCGATGCGTGCCTTGACGTTGAGGGCGAGCGTGCGAATGGAACCGGTGAAGCCGTTCTTTTCGGAAGTGAAGGTGCCGATGGTTGCCATTGTCGTATTCCTTTTTTCGTGTTCGGGCCGCGCCCATCGCGGCCTCGATGGCAGTCGCAAAGACCGGTGACGATCGGACCGCACCCAATAGGGCCGCAATGCAATGGAGGGCGACAAGTCGCAGATTTGTTAGTGGGAGAGGAGGAGGGCGCAGCCTTCCGGGGTAAGAAATCTGTGGCTTGTCGTTGCGGGAAGACGATCGAGGCGCAGCCGGTCTCCGGTCAGACATGCCTCATCGAGCCCGCAGGTGGGTTGCCAGAAACTCTGACGTGAAGGGATATGGCACTGGCATTCCGCCGCATTTGCCCTGGGCACGAATGGCATCCGTTCCATCGCCGCATTCGCACCGCCGTCGCCGCATGCTGGAGTTGGGGAAACGCTCCCCCGTAACCATTGGCCGGCTTGCCCGCTATGACCCGTGCGATATCGTGCACACGCGAATCGCCGCCTGGAGGAACAATGCGTCAGTAGACCAAGCCGTTCATCATTGAGCGCAAACCAATCCGCAAACCAAAACCCGACGCTGCAAAACCGTCGATCTGGGGAAGGTTGGATGCTGATATTGCACAAGGTCTTCAAGACCAGCGCGACATGGATCACGCGGCCGCCACCGGTGGTGCCGACCGCGCCTGAGCGTCAGGCCGCAGCCTTCAAATCCGCTTCCGGCTGCAAGGAATGCAGGAAGCTCACCGCGCGCTGCGCATGGGCCGCCGCCTGGAAGATCGCCCGCTTGTCGTTGGCAAGGACCGATAGCCACGATTGCAGATAGGATGCGTGATCCGGCCGTGGCTCGAGCTCCGGCACGATGCCGAGGTCGGCGCAGAGGAAGCAACTGCCCAACTCGGCGATGAGCTCTTCGCGCGCGCGTTCCGTCCGGTCCTTGGCATATCGAGAAAGATCACGTCCGACCCGATGTTCAGCGGCTGTCCAGTGCGTCGCCTCATGGCTGAGGACGGCCGCGTATCCGGCAGCATCGCGAAATGCCTCGAAGGGCGGCATCTGGATATAGTCCATGACCGGCGAATAGTAGGCCTGGTTGCCGCCATGCCGGATGACTGCGCCCGTCGCTTTGAAGAAGCGATCGGCGCTCTCGATGCGCTCGACAGGATCCCGCACGTTGGCTGGCGGGGCGTGATAGGTGTCGGGCAAACCATCGATCTGCTCGATATTGAACACCGAGTATGCCTTCAGGAACGGGATTTCCCGGTCGACATCGATGCCGTTTCCGTCGGCCACCGACTTTGTGAACCGACTGGCGAAGACGACCGTCGAGCCCGTTTCGCCCTTGCGCACGGAGCCGCCCAGTTCCAGGGCCTGCTTGAAGGTCATCCACATCGATGAGGAAAAACCCCGTGATATCTGCTCCGACCACAGGAGCAGCACGTTCATCCCCGAATAGGGGAGGCCGTTGTGTCGCACCGGCCGGGTGATCCGCCCATTGGTATTGACGGCGCTCCACGGCTTCATCCAGGGACGCACGCCCGTTTTCAGATCCTCGACGATCCGATCTGTGATCCGCGTGTAGATGTCGATACGCTCAGATCCCGCTTTCCTGGCCATGACTTCTTTCTCCTTCTTCAGAGACCGCGCCTGTCGCGGTCCGTCACGGAGGTCCGAAGTCAGGGGCCGATGGTGTGGCCATGCACCGCAACGGCCGCAACAGCGTGGAGGACGGCAAAGCCGTTGCATGGGCGCCCGGCTCCTGCAGGACCGCCGAACGAGACGGGCCGCGACAGGCACGTCTTCAGCCTTCATTTTCGACACAAGAAGAGGCCGGAGCCTGCAGGCCCGGCCTTGAGGGAAGAGAGTGGGCGGGGCGTTGCCCCCGCCAATGGTGTCATCCGAGAGCGGCCATCTGTGCTTCGGCCGCCTTTCGGTCGAGCGATGCGCCGGGGTTCTCGACCGGGCGGTCGAAGGGCTTCCAAGTCTCGCCGACAACCTGCTCGTAGGCCGCCACTGCCCCTTCGGCCGCCATGCGCAATGCGTGGGACTGGACGCCCATGTCGGCAGCGAACTCCCGCTTGCGCTGGGCGGCGCTGTCGTAGCCGACCGGACCGTCGAGATCCTCGTCGCGGAGATCATTCGATGCCTTGGCGGTAGCGTCACGCGCCTCCGTGACGGCGCGGGAGTAAAACTGTCCGGCACCATGCGCGGATCCGACGAAGGCTCCGACGATGCGCTGGAGGTGGATCTGCATCGCTTTCTCGCCAAGGCCTTCCGAAAGGCTTTCGGCGGTCTCGACGATCAGCCGCTCGTGGAGGCTGCGGATGCCATCGCTGTCGACGACTGCCGTGCCGAAGCTCTCAGCGATCTTGAGTGCCTGCGTGGCGTCGGGGCAGGAGAGGCGGACCATTTCGAGGGTGGTGCCGCGGCGGGATTGCGACACCTTAGCATTGGAGCGGTTGGGGGTTGAGGGCTTGGCCATGTCTGTTCCTTCCGTGGCTTCCGAAGCGGTTCCGGCCCCGTGCCGGTCTGCCCTTCGATGCGGACGACCAGAACCGGCAAGGGACGGGCGGCTTCACAGGTCCGATCCGGCTGAACCAGCAGGACAGGTTTGCGGGCCAGCAGGTCTTGACCTGAGCAGACCGCGGGCCTGCCCTCGCGCAGAGAGGCTGGATCGGCCGCTCCGCGGCGCGACAGCGGCCTTGAAACGACCGGCCGCCGGTTCAGACCGCAGCGAAAAGAAGGGCAGTCCGGAACGGGTCCGATGTCAGGAGCAAGCCTTAAGGGACGACATCGCCAAGTTCGCCACACTGGCTGACATCATTGCCGCAGGGTCGTTTGACACCCGCCAGCCTCCATACTGGGTCCGGACCGACCGTCTTGCTGATTATTGCGCGAGCGGATGATCGCAATGCTCGAGTTCGTCGATGACTTGCTCTTGTGCCGCCAGCCTGCTGATGAGGCCGTCGAGTTCGCTCCACCTTTCGAAGACAAGCCGCTCGACATGTTCCCGATGGTAGTGCCGTGGACCGCTTCGGCGACGCGCCCGGCTCCGCACCTTCACTGTTATCGCCTGCCGTCCAGCGCGCGCCGTAATCTGCCGGCTCAGACAATCGAGATGCCGCTGGGTCTCGCGCCGTGCACTGACTGCCTTAGCCAGGGGCCCCAAAGCCAGGGTGTTGATCATGACCCGCTCCCTCGGCTTCGCCAGCCAATGAAGGAGGATGGCCCGTGATACTCAACGTGACGGGACGGATCGATGACCAAGCCAAACCGGCCGCGGCTGGCATACTCGTCGCATGGGACCAGAAAGCGGCGCTCACCGCCAGATCGTCGGTCGCCGCCGACGACCGCCACGACCTCGGTCATACCTGCATGATGATTGGAGAAGATCGCGGAAGTGACGACGAAGTCGGCCGCATGGCGCTCATCGAACGCCCGGCGATCCTTCGCCCAGCTTTCACCTTCAGCCAGCACGCAGCGATGGATCGCCTCCCAGGCATCCGGCCAGGTATTGCGGACGGTCTTTTCGGCCAAGGAGCGCTCGTACCGGGTAAACAGCTCCGGAAAGCTGATCGCTACGATTGCCCATTCACAATCTTCCTCATACCAGGGCGTCTCCTTTCGCAGCAGGAGATGAACCTTGGCATTGCGATCCGCCGAAAGATGAAAACCGCCATGCCCGGCCGTGCTATGGGCGACGACGCCCTCGGCATAGATGACCCCCATCTGCGAGCCGCCCCAAGGCGTACTCGCCGACATCCGGGTCTGCACGCGGTTTAGCTTGGCCAGATCGCGTTTATGCGCCGCGGTCTCGGCGACACGCGCCCGGAATTCGGCTTCGTCAGCCACCCGGCCGTCATGCCCAATGAAGTCAGCGCGCGTCAAATCTGCGAGCGGCCGACGAACGGCGACGGCGCTCGCAAGGAATGCGAAGCCGCTGGGTGATGTGACCATGGCGAGGACCAGATCATCGATGCGGGCGACGGGCAAGCCGTCCGCACTGGTGGCAAACTCCACCCCCGAAACATCGGGAGTTGGTGCAGGCATGTTCGACTGGACAGCGGCGGTCATGCTGCTGCCCTCTGGTCGAAGTCCTGGTCGTATTCTTCCTCGGGTGCGACGCCAGCGTCCTGCGGATCGTCTTGGTCAGCGCCCTCTTCGACCTGCCCTGCCTGCTCTTCACCGTCCTCGTCGGCCTCATCCTCATCGTTGCGTGAGCCAGCGCCGATGACATCGGTGGCGGCACCCCCCCTGATCCATTCGAGCAGCTCATCGGCCGGTGGCGCGAAACGGCCAAACGGATGAACGAAGTGTTCGTGTGCGAAATGCTCGACGAGCGCTGCACGGGTTTCGCGCACCTTCTGCCGCGGCTGGACCGACGCCTCGGCGCAAGACGCCTCCAGCGCCTGGCGCGACAGGCACAAGAGAAAGTCCTCCGAGCCCATGTTCGGCAGGAATTCGTCGGCGCCGATCGCGTCGCCGGCGATGCGCGAGACCATGCCGCTGTTCGACATGCCGCGGCGGCAAGAGAGAACGTCGATCAGCACAGAGCGCACCGCAACCCGAAGCGTATTCTGATCGAAGGCGAGCTTGCCATGCTCGTCAAACAAGCCCACAACGTGGCGCGAGAAGCGCCTCCCGCCGTAGAACGTCCCGTCCGCGCCGGAGTCGACACGAACATTCTGGCCAGCGAATGCCAGCACCATGAGCGCCATCAGCATGTCGTCTTCGATCGGCGCGCGACCGAGCGCATCGTGGAGCGCATCCGTGCGATAGTCGCCGATCATCTCGTGACCCTTCTGCGTCACATCGGGCCGTGCCTTGGGCGACGCGGTCGCGTCGGCATCAGCGCCACCAGCGACCACTCCATCGACGCCCGCGCCCTTCGGCTTCGCTGTCTCCGGCATTCGGTAATGGACGGTCTGCACCTTGCCATCGCGGTCGAGATACATCGCAACGTGGTCAGCTTTGGACGGCTTGCCGTAGACCTGAGAAGCCTTCTTCGGTAGTTCCGGCTGGCCCCAGCTGTTGACGTCGACGATCCCGCCCTTCTTCGGCAGGTTGCTCGTCATCCACTCATGCTGCGCACCGAGGAAGCCTTCGACATTCGTGGTATAGCGGCCATCCTGGTCGGCCGGCGCGAAGAGATCCTCGACCCATTCGATGCCGTAGGCCTGAGCGAGATCATCGCCAAAGCTCGCATCCTTGGCATACATGCGCTTCCTGGTCAGCGCATTGGCAACCTGCCACCAGGACGCGGTGTCACCCTTCTTAGGCTTGTGGGCTTTCCATACCTCCTTCTGGTCGACCTGGCCGGAGGCCGCGATGACCCGCAACTGCTGCTCGGACGGCATGTCACCCAGCGACATCTGTTCCAACATGGCCGGAAGCACATTGGCGAGAAGGCGCAGCTTGCGGATCTGGCGGACGGGGAGGGCGAGAGCGACGGCGATCGCTTCCTCCGTCCAACCGAGAGCAACAAGCCGTTCGATGCCGCGCCACTGATCGACGGGATTGAGAGGTTCACGGACGGAGTTTTCGACCATGGAACGCATCGCACCATTATCGTTGGCAGCGTCCGCGACGAGGATTTCGATTTCCTCGAGACCGGCAGCGATCGCGAGCCGGACGCGGCGATGGCCGGCGTCAATGATATAGCCGTTACCGCCGTCGGCTTCCGGCGCGACCACCGGCGGCTGGACGATGCCGACGGCCTTGATCGTGGCGAGCATCAACGCGTCGGCCTGCGGCGACGACTTTGACTGTCGCATCCGGTCTGGGTTTTCCTTTAGCGCGCGCGGGTCAACCTTCATGATCTGCATGGGACGGTTCCTTTCAGGAGAGTTCCGGACCGGCGCCTTGCCAGCCCTTTCCTGTCTTCATTTTTTTCTCGAAGACATCTCCCGAACCGCAAATCGGCCGGACGGACGCAACTGCGGCCGAGCATCCCTGCTGCGCAGGACGAGCGGGGTTTTGAAGCCCTGCGAAGGACCAGCAGCCGGGATCGCGCAGGCGGCGGTTGAGCGCAAGCGGCGGCAGGAGGCCCGATCGGCGATCGGGTTTTGCTTTCTCTTCTTCTTTCTCCTCTGCCGGCACTTCCCTTTATTTAAACCACGTGGTTGTAATCAGTCGGGGAATAAACGTTGAGGGGAAAATATGCTGAGACATTGCTTGGCAGCGCTGGCGCTGCTCATGCCGTCCGCCATGGTCTACGCTGCTGAGCCAGCACAGAAGATATGGCTGTTCAACGGGACAGCCATCGACAACAGCATAAAGTGCGACCTAGCTTCCGCGGCTCGTTCCGGACGCTACAAGATTCTGCCTAACCTGGTGAAAGCGCGCGTGACGGTCAATGTTGAGAAATCGAACAATGTCGAAAGCAAGCTCGTATTGAAGTTTCCCTGGTTGGAGATCGGCGGTTCCAGCGGAAATGCAACCGGCAACACGATGAAGAACGACTATGAAGCGACATTCAACATCAGCGGCGAAAACTCCGTGAACTGCCGCAAGAACAACCAATTCACGACTGGCAATCTCGAGTGTTTGAAGGACGCACTGAGGCGTTTGGCCGAATTCGACGACGTCAAAGCGACCTGCGAACGGATTTTCACGGCAACATATACGGGTTCGGCCTCCGCCAAACTTCCCGCATGGAAGATCGAGATCGGACCGGATCTTTCGGCGAAAAATAGCGTGAGCTACAAAGTGAACCTGATCATTCCGGCCTCAAAAGCAAAGGCAGCGCAATAAGCAAGCTCGTCGTTGGCATTGAGGCACTGACACAATTGCCGGTCATGGGGGCAAAAAGAAAGGGCCGCCGGTGAAAACCGCGGCCCGTAAAGTGTGGAGATTTTGAACCTCCAGAGGGGAACAGCTGCTGCGACGGAACTGGGAGGTGACCGTCATGTGCATCAGCTGGGTGCGTTATGATCCTTTTTTGATCACACAGCATCCATTTATTGTGCAGCGCAGCTATGCGGCTGGCGCGGTCCTCGCCTCATCTGCCTCTGCGATAACTTCCGCGGCCAGATCATCCTCGACCTCACGCAGCTGTTTGCGCTTGGCATCCAGCTCTGTGGCAAACTGGAACAGGCCGCCGGTACGTGTCTGATAAGACGCCAACCGGCGCTCGGCTTCCTGAAACCGCCGGCGATACTGGCGCTGCTCGTTGTCGAAGCCATCAAGTGCGTGCTCCAGGCGTGAGATCGCGCCGAGCGGCGTCACCGTGATGGATAGATCGACCTCGTATTCGGCCCCGGTGCGCTGGAGGTAGGTTTCGAAGCGATAGCCATCACCCTTGCCGAAACGATCGCCCTCGTAGACCAGATCGAAACCGCCGATCGTCGCCAGATGCACCTCGCCCTCCTGCTGTAACTGCAAAAGTGTGAGGATCTCCTTCATCAGTGCGCGACCGGCCTCCTTACGTTCGGTATGGTCCTGACCGAGCACCTTCATCGTGAAGGCATCGCCCGTGGTTGGCCGCAGCCGCTTGATGTCCTCGCCAATTTCACCGATCCGACGGGTCGAGACCTCGATCTCGCGTTCGGCGTCGCGCATCTGCCGGCGGACGGCATATTGGTCGTCCTCATGGGCGGCGCGTAGCCGTTCCAGCCGGGCGATGTCGGCCTCAAGCCCGGCCTTTTGCATCAGCCGTTCGTCGCCGGAAGCGATTGCCTTGGCCATGGCGAACTGGTTGGCAGCACCCTCGCCGACATCTTCGAGCCTGCGGATTGACGTATCGCCCGAGAGGGCCGCAGCGATGAAGCGAGCCTTGCGCTCGTTGTTTTGCCACATGCTGGCATCGAGCGAACCCTCGGTAGCGTAGGCGAAGATATCCACCTCATCGTGCTGGTTGCCTTGTCGGACGATCCTGCCTTCGCGCTGCTCTATCTGTGATGGCAGCCACGGGACATCGAGGTGGTGCAGAGCTTTCAGCCGAAGCTGCGCGTTGACGCCGGTACCCATGGTTTCTGAACTGCCAATCAGGAAGCGAACCTTGCCAGAGCGGACATCGCCGAACAGGCGTTGCTTCGCCTCGGTTTTCTTGAAATCCTGCATAAAGGCGATCTGCGATGCCGGTACGCCGAGCCGGATCAACTCGTCGCGGATGAACCGGTAGGCAGAGAAGCCACGGGTTTTTTCGACATTGATCGTGCCGAGATCGGAAAAGATCATCTGCGCGGCGCCCGGCAGATCAAAATCCTTGCCATCCGGGCGGCGATAGATCGCTTGGCTGGTTTCCGCCCAGATCCGGTGGGCGTTTCGCACGAGTAGGTTGAGCTTGTGATCCGCCTCATTGTCGGCCGCCGGCATGACGAAGCGCAGGTCGATTGCCGCATGGCGGCCATCGGTAATGACCGAGAGCAGAATGTCGTCACCGGGTTGGGCCGGACCTTCGCGCTTCTCGATCGCCTTGATCCGGCCATCGAGCATCTGCTGATAGGTCTTGAACAGCGCCGTCGGCTTGGCTGTCAGGATCTGCCGCCGCCCGGTCGAGATGTTGGGCACCTTAACGTACTGCCGGAGATCCTCGGGCATGACGACATCGGCGAAGGACCGGAACATGGCGATCAGTTCCGGGACGTTGACGAAGGAGGCGAAGCGGCTGACCGGCTTGTATTTGCCGGATGGCTGGATTTCGAGCTCGGTCGTCGTGTCGCCGAAGCAGGAGGCCCAAGCATCGAACTCGTGCAGTCCGCGCTCAGTAAGTGCCTCATGGCCAAGTAGGCGCTGAATGGAGAACATTTCTCCGAGTGTGTTGGTGATCGGCGTGCCGGAGGCGAGCACGAGCGCCCGGCCGGGGTTCTTCGTCTCGATATAGCGGGATTTGACATAGAGATCCCAGGCACGCTGCGAGCCGTTGGGGTCGATACCCTTCAGGGTCGACATGTTGGTGGCAAACGACAGCTTGCGGAATTCCTGCGCCTCGTCGACGCCGATCTGGTCGACGCCAATCTCTGAGATCGTCAGAAGATCGTCCTTGCGAGTGGCGAGGCCTTCGAGCCGCTCCTGCAATCCTTCCTTCAGCCGCTCGAGGCGCTTGCGCGATACACGGTCTTCGCTGTCGACCTTGGTCAGCAGATCCTCATAGAGCTGCAACTCGTCGTGGATCATCGCCTGCTCGAAGGCCGAGGGCACCGCGATGAAACGGAACGCCGAATGGGTGATGATGATCGCATCCCAAGTCGCGGTCGCCGCACGCGACAGGAACCGGGCGCGCTTGTCCTTGGTGAAGTTGGTCTCGTCGGCGACGAGAATGCGGGCATTCGGATAGAGCGCGAGGAATTCACGAGCAGCCTGTGCCAGGCAATGGCCGGGCACGACAAGCATCGCCTTGGCGATCAGACCGAGCCGGCGCTGTTCCATTATGGCGGCGGCCATGGTCATTGTCTTTCCGGCGCCGACGGCATGGGCGAGATAGGTCGAGCCATCGGCGATGATCCGCCAGATGCCGCGTTTCTGGTGCCCGTAAAGAACGAAGGCGCCTGAGGCGCCGGGAAGCTTCAGATGGGAGCCATCGAATTTGCGAGGCGCGATATTGTTGAATCGGTCATTGTAGTCGCGGGCCAGCCGATCGGTGCGATCGGGGTCGGTCCAGACCCAGTCCTGAAACGCCTGCTTGATCCTTTGAAGCTTGTCACGGGCTGCTTCGGTATCGACGACGTTGAGCACCCGACGCTCGCTATCGGCGTCCTTGAACACATCGAAGATCTGCGGCACCCGGCTGTTGAGAGCGTCGGCGAGCAGATCGCCGGCATGGCGACGGCTGGTGCCCCATTCAGATGTGCCGGCGGCGCTGTAGCCAAGCTGGCGGGCCTCCACCGTCCAGGACCCGAGCTCCGGCATATGATGGATGCGGATATCGGCCTCCATCTTCTCTTTGACGAAGGCCACGACATCGGCGGCCGGGATCCATGGGGCGCCGAGGCGTGCTGTGATGTCGGAGGGTCGAAGGTCGGCCGGCTGGACGTCAGTCAGGGCGCGGACGTTGCGCTCATAATTTGGATCTAGCTCGGCTGCCGACTGTGCGGCTGCGAGCTTGGTGCGGACGGCGCCGGAGAGATACCCGTCGGCTGTCTGCCACGATCCATCGGCCGGGTCCCGGAAGATGGCGTCACCCAGCTCCTCGACCACATCAGCCGGATCGCTGTGCAGCAGCTCGGCGATATGGTCGATATCAACGTGCCCACGTTCGTTCAGCACGACGGCGAGTGCATCTGCCGGCGACGTGATGGTTGGTGCCACCGGCGGCGCAATCACGCGTTCGGAAAAGATCGGACCGGGCTTCGCCGTGTCGGTCTCCAGATCGTAGTCCTCGATCGACGCGACCAGCCAGCAGTCCGGGTCGTCCCGGAAGGGTGTAAGGTTTGGCTGGCGATGGGTTTCCTTGACCTCCGCGGTCTCGGCATCTTCCTGGATCGAAACGGTGGTGTGGTTGATCGGCCCGAAGTCACGCACAAAGCTCGACCAGGCGATGCGCAGCCGAACCTGATGATCCCGCCAGGGACGATCGGTTTCCTGCGCTTTCAGCACCTCACGGACGGCATCGCGGATCGGGATGAGTTTGCTGATGATCCGGACGTGCTTTTCCGAGATGCCGTCTCCGGTGCGGCCCTTGCGGACCGTGACCGGCGCGGCCGCGCCGTCGAGCATCTGCATCAAGCCCTTGGAGCGGTCGAGGAAGAAGCTGCCCTCGCGGACAGGCCCGCCCTTAGGCTGCAGATCGACGATCTCGCCAAGCTCATCTTCGAGATCGATGTCGATCGGCGTCGGCTCTCCGTCGTAGAGATCGGCGGGCAGGAGATCGATGGCAGCGGCAAGTGCCGTTTCAAGACCCTTGCCGTCGTGCGGCCGGCATGTGTAGGTCTCGCCGAACGGTCCCGAGGTCAGGGCATGAGTGCCGAGTACGAAGTTGGGGTGACGGGCGAACCACCTGTTGACGCGGATGGCCCCTTCGTCATCTGTGGCGGGCCGGACCTCGTCTACATCCAGCCACAGCTGATCGCCTTCCGGCTCACCAAGTTTGCGCTTGCGGAAGAACAGGATGTCGACGACGACATCCGTGCCGGCGTCACGGCGGAAGCTGCCTTCGGGCAGGCGGATCGCTGCGATCAGGTCGGCCGACTTGGCGATATGCTCCCGCGCCGCCGTATCTGCCTTGTCCAGCGTCCCATGCGAGGTGGCGAAAGCTGCGAGCGCGCCGGGCTTCAGGAGATCGATTGACTTGGCGATGAAGTAATCGTGCAGCCGGACGCCGAGCGACCGATAGGCGCGGTCGGAGCGGACAGTGCGATCGGAGAAGGGCGGATTGCCGATGGCGAGATCGTAGATCGGCGCCAGATCGGTGCGGGCGAAGTCTCCATTAATGATCCGGGCCTTGGGCTGCAGCAGGCGGACGATACGGGCCGTGACCGGATCGAGCTCGATCCCGGTGATATAGGCCGCGTCGCGATATTGCTCCGGCATCAGAGCCGGGAACAGGCCTGTGCCGATACCAGGCTCCAGCACACGGCCGCCCCGCCAGCCGAGTTTTCCAATCCCGGCCCAGATCGCCCGGATGATGAACTCCGGCGTGAAATGGGCGTATTGGGTGCAGCGGGCGAGCGAGGCGTAGTCGGCTTCAGATACCGCAGTTTCGAGCGAGGAGCCGAGATCGTCCCAACCTTGTCGGAAATCGACCTCGCCCGGACGGCGGAACATGCCATTGGCCAAGTCGCCAGCGCCGAAGCCGGTGAAGCGGATCAGCTGCGCCTGTTCCTTAGGGGTCGCCGGTCGGTCCTGCTTTGCGATGCCGTCGGCGACCAGGATCGCCGCGACATTGTCGCGGGCGCGGTCCTTCCATGAGGCGCCCAGTTCGCGGTCGCCATTGAGATAGAAGTTTGCCCGAAGTCCTGGCCGCCGTACGGGGGCGGCAGCGACCGGGAGGGCGGGTGCCGGCGCCGGTGGCACTGGATCCGGATCGTCGTCGTTGGCGGCAGCAGGCGAGAAACCGCCAAAGGCGGTGACCCCGAGCCCTAGGCCAGATGAAAGGGCGCTCGAGCCGAACATATCGAAAGTGAAGGGATCATTGCTCATGGGAAAGGCTCCTTTGGAATAGGGACGAGCGCCATTGTCCGGTCGGAGGTTCGACCGGCCGCAACGTCGTCTTGCTGGGATGCGACCGCTCAGGCGGCCAGGGAGGAAGGAAGGTAACGCAGGTGGACCGGCAGCTTAGCCGCGATCTCGTTGTCGCTCAGGGTGTCGAGCAGCTTCAGAAAGGTTCCTTCCGTGCCGCCATAGAGCATGATCGTGCGATGGCCCTGCATCGGCGTCGGCCAGCGGGTGCCGGCATAGCCACGATAGTCGTCCGCAGTGGTGCTCCAGATATGTTCGAGCCGTTCTTCGCGGCTCATGGCTCGAACCGGCCGGGTTTCGCGATCGGCGATTACCGAGCGCATCGTCTCGACCGAGTTGGGATCGGAGAGGTCGCAATACGTATGAAAGTATCGGACGGTGTCATCGATCCGCATCGCGTAAAATACCGAGGTCACGGAACCGCTCATGAACTCGCGCATGGCAAAGATCGGTCCACGCATCCAGAGCGGCGGCAGGATGTCGAGCATGTAGGAATAGGACGTCTCGTCGATCTCAAACCATTCGCCGGCATAAACGTCGGACTGATCACCGGCGAAGCGGTTGGGCCGCTGCGCGTGCCTGTCAAACATGCGGAACATGTCGGCGCGCTTGGCCACACCCTGAAACACTTTGCGGGGGAGGGATATCGAGGTCATCGGCTTAATCCTTTCGGGGTTTGGGGACCGAAGGCAGCACTGTCGTTTCGACCTCACTATCCTCTTCAGTCCTTCATGACCCCTCCCGATCGGCCGGCCTCGTGTCCGGACGGGTCAAGGGCCGGCTCTTGCCGGGCGAAGCTTCCCTTGATGCGGCCGGCACGCATGCGGCAGGCCTCATTCCTCTTCCCCTCGCTCCTTTCTCGTCTTTCCCTTTCCCGGTTCTGGAGAACCGCGTTCCAATCGTCAGCCGGCGGACGGAGGCGCTGCCAATCGCAGCCGGACTTTTCCGCAATCGCGCGCAGCCGTTCCGCATAGGCATCACCTTGGGAATTGGCGTCGGTGGCGGCGACAAGACTGGATCCTGGGTGGGCCGCCAGCGCGGCGAGGGCGGTGTCTGTGGTAGGAGACCATCCGCCACCGGTGCTGATGTAGAGCGTCCCCTCGCGCGAGCCCTCGAGCGCCGAAAGACTCATCGCGTCAATCGCGGCCTCGGTCACGCAAAGGCGGTTGAAGTTCCTTGGGCCGAGCCGGAACAATACTTTGGAGCCACCAGCGGAAAAACCCCGCCATTCGGGCCCGCGCTCTTCCCAGCCGACCACCGCGCCATGGCAATCGACATGCGCAGCCCACATGCTGCCATAAGGTCCTTCCCGCAGGATGTCCTCCCGGATAGCGTGCCGGACGATGGCAGGGGGCACCCCGCGCTCCCAACAAAGATAGCGCCACGTGTCGGAGTCGGGCGACGGCGTACGCCGGCTTCGCCAGCGCCCGGGAATTTCTCCCGCCGAGCCTGAAGAGCGCGGAGACTTCCATTCCGGACGAGAAAGTCGAAACCCAACCAGCTCCGCGACTGCTTCCGCCGCCACCGGAAAAGTGACCTTATCAAGAAACATGGCGAGCGCGAAAACATCGCCTTTCGCATCGCTCAGTGGATCGAACCAGCCGCGTCCGTCATGGGTCACAATAATGATGCTGCTGCCACGCCGGTATTTGACGGCTCGACGGGTACTTTCCTTCGCATCGAGTTCATATCCGGCCTGCTCCAGCACAGCTTCGCAACTGACCTTGGCGCGTAGCGCCTCCAACTCTTCTCTTTTCATCTTCCCTTCGGTCGCATCGCGACCGACCTCTCATGTTCTTCCTTCCTGCTTTTCTGCAGGCAGCTTCTCACCGGCGCGAAGAGCAAAGGCTGCAAGGGCGCGCCTGGCAATTGTAGGATTCGACAAGTATCGACCCACAGGCGCGGCGAAGCCTCCCTTGCGGCCGCCAGCTCGCGAGCGGCAGCCGGTACCGCGAAGCGGGGCTCAGTGAGCTCCCCATGGGAAAAATTCATGAATGACCGAGAGGTCATCATCGGCGTCGATCTCGTCAGAGGGGAGCACGCCATATTCACCGTCGACTTCGAAGACGGTGACCGGGACCATCAGGTCGCGGGAAAGCTGGAAGGCATGGGACTGTGCGAGAGTAAGATCGTGCGACATTGAAGTGGCTCCATTTGGGGAGCGGGCCAATTCCCGCTCGATGGCTCCAAAAGGCACGGGGGCGGGCGCGATCACCGCGGCGGCGTAGCCAAGCGGCCGCAGCTTGCTAGCGGACCCCTTGCGGGTTGATCGTGGAAGATCCGGCCCCGGGCCAGGACGCCATCGCATGAGAGCGGGATTGGGCTGTTTCCCGTCGGTGCGGCGACACCGTCGTTTGCTCTTATCGTTTGGCCTCTACCGAAAGCGCTCATCCGGCATCAACCAGATTCAGGCATCCCAGACTTACTGACCAGAATTTGTACTCAAACTTTGGACAGCTTGTCACTGACCAGAATTTGAATATAATCTTTGGACACTAGGAAGCTTTTTTTATGCCCGATCCGACTTCTGACACGCTTGAGCGGATTTATACGCGGATCGCCGCCGGTGCGCCTTCGGGTGTATGGTCTCGCGGTGACTTCCTGGATTTGGCCAGCCCGAACGCTGTCGAGAAGGCGCTGCAACGCCTGACCAATCGAGGCGATATCCGTCGGCCCTACCGCGGCCTTTATGACAAACCGTCCGTCAGCAAGCTCACAGGAAAGCTGGTTTTCCCACCACGCGCGTCCTTCGTCGATGCGATTGCCCGTCGGGACAAACTTCGAATACTTGTCGATGGGATGACCGCGGCCAACGACCTCGGCCTCACGACAGCTGCTCCCGCACGATCGACCATCCACGCAGACACATACCCTAGAACGATTGAGATCAATGCTGCTGCAGGTGATATCCAGGCAAGCGCACCGGTTGTCTACAGGCTCGACTTCAAGAGAGCTTCGGCAAAGGCCGCATTCTGGGCCGGACGACCAGCAATGCGCATCGTTCAGGCGTTGGCCTGGTTGCGCGATGAACCCAGCAGCATTGAACCTGCGATAAATGGAATTATCCAGAAACTAAAGAATAGCCAAAGTCGACAAGCGATCTCGAACGATCTTCGGTCGAACCTTGCAGCTATGCCGGCATGGATGTATCCGGCCGCGCAAGAAATCGCAGACTCTTTGGCGCCTGACCAGAACGAGCGAGAGAAGACCGAAGATGCAGACGACGTTCATTGAAGTTCTTCGATCGAGCCCTGACGAACGCCGCGCGCTATATGCGGCAGTAGCGGCCGGGCTCCAGACCCGGGCAGAGAATGTCGAAAAGGATCTCTATGTCTGCTGGATCCTGGATTTTTTATTCAATCAGCGAGAAGGCGACCCGGTCAATCTCTATTTCAAGGGTGGCACCAGCCTGAGCAAGGCCTATGACGTCATCAAGCGGTTCTCGGAAGACATCGACATCGGCGTCTATAAGGCCGATATCGACGCTCCCCTAGAGAAAGAGATAGCCGAACAGGGCTCTGTGACCAAGCAGCAAAGAATGCTCGCGGACAAGGTTGATGAGGCCGCGCGCACTTACATTTCCGGCCCCTTGCGTGACCAGCTTCTGCGAAAGATCGAAGAGACCGAGGCCGCCATCGGCGAGGCAGGACACTTTGCCGTTGAATACGGCTACGATGCCTATCGGAAACGCGATGCTCTGGATATCCTTGTCGTCGGCTATAAGAGCGTGTTTACGGGCGACATTGACTACGTTCAGCCGGCAGTAAGGATAGAAGGCGGGGCTCGCCCCGATCCGGTCCCTGTCGAAACTCGCACGATCACCCCATACATCGCATCTGAGTTAAACTCAGCGAACGATCTGGCTGTCCACGGAGTGACAACGGTGAAGCCGGAAAGAACCTTCTGGGAAAAGGTGCTCATCCTCCACGCGATGACCGAAATGACCGAGAAGCGGGCCGACGAGCAAAATCCTGAAAAGCCAGTCCCAGACCTCAATCGCTATTCGCGTCATTACTATGACGTCCATCAGATTTGGACAAACGGCGCGTATGGCGAGGAAACAGCTTCAATGAACGAGCTTGCCGAAGCGTGCAGAGCCCATAAGGAGCTCATGTTTCGAGCACCGGACCATCGATATGACCGCGCAGTTCCCGGGAGTTACAGACTCACACCATCGGCGCCGATGCGTGAAAAACTCTCCAGGGATTATGATCGTATGTCAGCCATGATCTTTGGCGAGGTCCCGCGGTTTGACGAGGTGATGAAAAGCATTGACGAACTCGAGGCGTTCCTGAACGGCCTTCGCAAGTTGGGATAATAGGGTTTTGTAACGTCATTGGCTGTGGCTGCTGTTATGGCCGCTAAGCCAGTCGAATGCCCTCAATCATATCTCCTGAGTAGACGCTGGTCCGTTGATTTTAGAAAGTCTGCACACCTGCGATAAAAGGTTGCATCGCCAAATTGTCAGCTTTTTCTATCCATATGTTGACTTTGTCAGATTATGCGATCATCTTGCAGACATTGGAGGCAGCGATGACTGATGGACCTTTCCGAAATTCCGCATTGAGCAATAGATGGAAAGTTTATGGACAGGACCTCGTCAGTGACGCTGTCTCCCAGGATGAGCGCGTAAAACAGGCCTGCCACAGTGTACTGGGCGGCATCGATATGCAGTCATTCGGGCGCCTTTACCGAGAACTGGACGCCCGTGCATCGAATGATCAAATGGATCTCGACGCAGTTTCCGCCACCGAGATAATCTTTGACAGAAACGAGCGTTCTCCGCTGCACGACGCTTTGGAACGGCACCTATTATGCAACCTGAGAGATGCTTTGCCCGAACGCCGGTCGCTGGATCTTGCGCTTGAAAGCGCGGTGTCGGAGGTACTGGGCAACGCCAAGAACCGCATTGATGAGGAATGCATTCGTGCAAAGGAAGTCCGCGATATGAGCAACGCGGATTTTGTGAAAGGCCTTCACCGAAACAAGGAGACCTTTGCTGCGGTGGATGTCGCGCGCGTATGCGCAGCTCTTGAGAACGGTGAGAAGGGTGCGTTCCGCCGCACGGCGCGAACGGATGTAAACGATGGTCCTGACGATGACTGACGCGCATACTGAAACCCATTCAGAGAAGCATCTTCTCGTGGTCGAGAAGGGCAATCCCGCGCGTGTTCGCTCGGCGAATAACATCGTGGTCGCAGAAATTGGAAAGCACATCCAGTTCGACCCTGATGTGCTTGATACCTTCGACGTGAAGGGTTTTGCACCGATACACTATGACCTTATGATCTTGGCCGCGGCTATAGAATTCGCTGATCGACGCTGGAGACGACCTGCTGGCTGGTTGCGTAATATCAGTGTTGAGATACCGGTCATAGACTTCGAGTGCTGGTCGAAACCCGACGTTCAAGCCACGCTTCGCAGCACGATGAATTTTCTCACCGGCGACAACTGGCGTTTCTCGTTTATCAAGGCTAGTGGGCGCTCACCTATCGGCTCCAAGCAGATGCCGCTTTTCTTCGAACAAGAAAAAAAGTTTGCGATTGCCTACAGCAACGGCTTGGACTCTCGCGCAGTGTCGGCACTCAGTGGAAGCCGAGAGGAGGCTCTTTGTGTTCGCGTAGCGGCGACCAAGCAACGCAGGGTGGAGGGTGAAAGCTACTTCACGAAAATTCCGTTCAAGGTGAAGGGGTTTGAGGGAAGAGAAAGCAGCTTTAGATCGCGCGGATTCCAGTTTGCTACGATAGCGTCGATTGTGGCTCAGCTGTCCAAAGTCTCCAGGATTGTCGTCCCGGAAAGTGGGCAAGGTGCACTCGGCCCGGTCCTGGTCCCGCTTTATAACATCTATACCGACTACCGCAATTATCCGACGTTCTTCAGGAAGATGGAACGGTTCGCGCGAGCGCTGCTCGGCTGTAGCATTAAGTTTGAACAACCTCGCCTGTGGTCAACAAAGGGACAGACCATGTCCGCTTTCCTTGCACTACCAGGCAAGGCGGATAAACACCTAACGACTACGCGATCGTGTTGGCAGACGAGACGGGTGGTGAATGCCGATCGACGCCGGCAGTGCGGATTATGTGCAGCATGTTTGCTTCGCAGAATGAGCCTGCATGCGGCAGGCGTGCTAGAGGCAGACGATACGTATGTTGTATCAGACCTATCTGCCAGTGAAGTCAGTCACGCTTTCAAGGGCATAGCAGCCCAGGCTGACCAGGAGATAATGATTGAATATGGAAGCGTCGGCGCGCGCCATTTCCAGCACCTCGCCGACCTAGCAGATCTACCCGACGCAGCGTTACGTCCGTTCGCCTCGCAGATTGCAGCCGCAATAGGCGAGACGTATGACGTGACGCTTCGAAACTTGAGAATGATGTTAATGACGCATGCGAGTGAGTGGCAGGCATTTATGTCCGCCCAAGGTGACAAGAGCTTTTTAAAGGGTTGGATGGACGGAGGGCGCCATGACCGCTTTAAATGAGCTGAGCGCACAAGAGATCGGGCGGAGACTTCGAATCGCACGTGAAAATGCTGATGTTCGCCAGGACGATGCCGCCCAATTTATCGGCGTATCGCGCCCAACTCTTGTTTCGATCGAAAAAGGTGTTCGTCGGGTTCGGATGCAAGAAATCCAGGCTCTCGCTCGTCACTATGGTGTCTCAGTCAATGCACTATTGCGTCGCGAAGCTGTGCATACCGACCTGTTGCCCCGTTTTCGTAAACTCCGCGATACTGAGGACGAGCACACTTTAGAGGCCGTTCGTCTGCTCAACGACCTGATCAAAGCCGATATCGAACTAGAGAACATCCTCGGTATCCAGCGCCGACGCAACTACCCGCCTGAACGCGGCATAAACGAGGGCGACGTGGTCGCTTTGGGAGAAGCGCACGCGAAGGAGCTGCGAGAGTGGTTGGGACTTGGCGGGGGGCCGATTCCCGATATTTTTTCGGTAATCGAGCACGGTCTAGGCATACGGCTATACCAACGCCGCTTGTCCTCACGGTCACGTATCGCAGGCTTGTTCACCTACGACGATGCCGTTGGCGCATGTATTTTGCTCAATGCTAACCACCCCCTTCCTCGTAGAGTGCAGACTGCCTCTCACGAGTGCGGACATTTCTTTGGCACGCGGCAGATGCCTGAGGTGTTGGAAGAGGATGAGAAATTTCTCTCACGCGATGAACGCTATGCAAATGCGTTTGGCCGGGCGCTGCTTGCGCCACCAGAGAGCTTTGCCGAAAGTTTTCTTCAGCTGAAGGAGATCACCGGAAAGACCACGCGCCGCCTCGTCATCTTGCTCGCCGACCAGTTCGGCATTTCGCGCCAGGCCTGTGTTCTGCGCCTCGAAGAACTCGGGTTAGTGAAGAAGGGAACGTGGGCCTGGTTTGAGAACAACGGTGGCATTACCGACGAGCATGTGCGGGAAGTCTTCGGCGGACCAATCGACCGCCGTGACAGTGGTAAAGCTGATGCAGACCGCCTGGTCTCACATCGACTGAGCCTTATGGCGCATGCAGCATGGAAACGCGAATTGATGTCGGAGGGTCAGCTTGCAGAACTTCTGAAAATCAGCAGGTTGCAGCTTCGCGAGATCATCGACGAAATCGAGCTCGAGGAAAAAGAAACGGATGACCTACTCAAGTTCCCTGAGTGATCAAACCGGTGCTCTGATCCTCGATACGAGCGTTCTCATCAACCTCCATGCATGCCGGCGTGGTGCAGAGATCCTTTCAGCCGTCCCAAACCCTATCGTCATTTCAAACATCGTGGCTGGCGAGCTTGACCACGAGACGAGCAGACGAAACGGCGAAAAGGCATTTCTGCGCACGTTGGAGACTGCAGGGAAGGTCTCACTCGTCGACCTATCGGATCAGGAGTTCGAGTTCTTTTTCGAACTCACGTCTACTTCACCGTCGCTAGACGATGGTGAGGCAGCAACAATCGCTATCGCACGTTCACGTGGCCTTTTGCCGGTTATCGATGAAAAGAGGGGACGCAGAAGGGTAGAGCAGCTCATGAGCGCTGAGGCCTGTTGGTCGCTCGACATTCTGACGCATCCTGACGCCATAGATTTCCTCGGAGCCGACGTATCGAGGGAGGTGCTGTTTCTGGCTCTTCGGGACGGACGAATGAGGATCCCACCTGAGAGTACCCAGCACGTAGTGAATTCAATCGGGATAGACCAGGCTAGATGCTGTACTTGCCTGCCCGGATACAAAAGCCTTTTCGACGTTCTTTCCGCGTCAGAGCAGCAGATGAAGCTCGGCTCTCAACCATAGAAATTTCGAGGTTGCCAAACTCCAGAAGTGACTTCGTATTTGCCTTCGCCGCTCTCGGTGGGTCACAAGGCGTCGCTCGCAGTTGGCAATCGCGCGTTGCCGATCGGCAGGCCCTAAGCGTCGCGATGTCTCAGACATGGTCCATGGCCTGAACGAAACGCGGCCAATCCGCGCGCAAAAGCGAGTGCAACCATAGAACAAGGGAGAAAGACAAAATTCGTTCGTGGATTGCGAACGTGTGATGTCGAGGATTTGTGTTTGATCGGCTACAGTCCTGGCATTTGGGGGATTCGATGTACTTAAGAAAAATTAAGCTCGCAAATTTCCGTTCGTTTCATGAGACTGAGATTGAGCTTCAAAAAGACCTTACGGTTTTCGTTGGCGAAAATAACGGCGGCAAGAGTAATGCAATCGATGCGATGCGGCTTTTGACTGTACCGCTTAGTGGCCGCCGCGAGATTTACTGCGAAGGAACCGATATTCGCTTTCAAAGTACGCGGCCGGACTTCGAGATGGTCGGCGAGTTCGAGGAACTGTCCACTGGCCAGCAAGGCCGACTAATCTCAGCGGCTACAGACGTTTCCCTTACCCGCGCCGCGTTCGGATTGAACTTCACCGCGAACCGCGTTGGCGCAAGGCCAACGTTATGGGCAGGAAAAGAAGGCAACACGCCCGAGCCGGGTTGTCATGAGATGATACGCCACGTCTATCTTCCTACCCTGAGAGATGCGAAGCGTTCGCTCGCGTCCGGAAACCCGACCCGGATCATGGCTCTCCTCACACATTTCCTCGATGGATCATCGCCAGCGGAACTGGCAAAGGATCTGGCACGCACTCACTCACACGATGTGCTTCAAAAGGTTGATGGTGCGGTCGACAAGGGACTACAAGCCCTAACTTCCGGCGTGCGGCGGCAAACCGCTTCTCTTGGGTTTGCATCGGATGAAGCACTGGTCGACATCGCTCGCGACCTTCGCTTTAAACTCGCTGATCACGGCGTGGATCCAGAAGATCTGCGGTACTCAGGACATGGTTACGCCAACTTGTTGTTCATGGCGACCATTGCAGTGGAACTCGAAAAGGTTCGGACGGCCGATCTAACACTTTTTCTGGTGGAGGAGCCGGAAGCACACCTGCACCCTCAACTACAGGCCGCCGTCCTATCGTTTCTTCGCGATCAGGCTGCCCAATCTAGGTCGACATCTCCTAACGATGGATCCTTGGCCGGAGAGCTTCAAGTTGTCGTCGCGACACACTCACCAAACCTCTCGGCGTGGGTGGCCAACGAGAGGCTGGTTTTGTTCAAGTCGGTCGCAGTGCCAGCACCATCCTCGGAGAGTGAAAAGACGGAGCCCGAGCCACAGCTGGCCGACACGGCTGTAATCGAGAGCAGTGCAGCATCCGAGACGTCCTCCTCGGACGAGTCGACGGATGGAGTCGTCGTCGCGACAATGACGGCCGCAGCGATGCGTAGATCGACGCGCGTCATTCCGCTTTGCAAACTTCCCCTTGACGACGGTGAACGCCGGAAAATCGATCGTTATCTCGACGTCACCAAGGCCGCACTCCTGTTCGGTGGTCGCGTGCTTCTAGTAGAAGGTATCGCGGAGGCTTTGTTGCTTCCCATTGTCGCGAAACACCACACGTTGAAAAGTCACCCTGAAAAGCTGCGGCTGTTCATGTCGACTGTCTTCGTGCCCATCGACGGTGTGGATTTTGCTCCGTACATAAAGTTGCTGCTGACATCGGTAAACGACGCACGAATAGCCGATCGACTTGTTGTTATGACCGACGGCGACAGAGCGGCCGACGAGGATGAAGACGACGACGGCGATGCGCAGGACGAGACAAACGAAAGCGCTGGTAACGTTCCCTCACTTGTAGCGGAAGACAACGCTGAGAGCGCTTCAGTCCAAGAAGAGGTCGCGCAAGCGCTCGATAGCGAGAAGGATGAAGCCGCCACCCAGGCGAAAACCGTCGATCCCGTTATACCTGGAGAGCGGCGGAAGAGAGAGTTCGATGATCTGGCGACGTCACTTGGAGGGATTGCTCAATTCAGGGCGATAGCCAGCACCTACTCCCTGGAAACCGAACTGATCGAGGCTGGAAACGTCGACATTCTCCGAAACGTGTACCTCGAACTTCATCCAAGGTCCCGGCGAAAGTGGGATAACGCTGCTGCATTGTCGGGCGACGCGCGTGCAAAGGCGATCCACAAAATTTTCAAGACGACCCGGAAAGGCGATTTCGCCCAGATGCTGGCCAAGCGAATTGAGGATGGCGAGGCGTTCAAGGTTCCGGCTTACATCGGCGAAGCGATTGAGGCCGTGGTCTCGTGAACCAGAAATCTTTCACACCGACTGAAGAACAGAGGATCATTATCAACCATACCGGGTCGGCGTTTATCACCGCCTGCCCTGGGGCGGGAAAAACACGCACGCTCGTCGAGCGCGCGAGGACAGCACTGCAAGACGGGAAACATCGCCGCGGTGTTGCATTTCTCTCATTTACAAACGCGGCGGTCGAGGAGCTCGAAGCCCGCCTCAGAGGCTTACGCGTCCTGCCTGTGCCGCTCTTCCCGAGCTTCCTCGGAACATTCGATCGCTTTCTCTGGCAGTTCTTCATTCAACCGTTTGGTATTCCGGACATCGCCGTTTTACCCCGTCTCGTTCCTGACAAATCCGACTGGGAAATAGTGCCGTTCCCAAATGCTCAACCTCTCGCTTTTCGCCTCTTCGATAGACAGACCGGAGACGCCGATGAAGACTCGTTGAAAGAAGCGGGTTTTGATGTTGAGAAACGCAACATAACCGCATGGGAAACCGCTGCGATCCGCACCCAGAAAAGTGCTCTGAGCAAGGGGATGATCGACTTTGACGATGTGCGTTGGATCGTGTCACAGCGCTTAGGAGATAGCAGTTTTCGAGAGCGCGTAGGAAAGGCGCTGGCCGCCCGCTTTTTCGAGGTTATTGTCGACGAGGCTCAGGACTGTAATCCCTCGGATCTTGACATAGTCGCTTGGTTGAGGACGGCCGGAATCGCGATCAAAGTCATCTGCGATCCGCACCAATCGATCTACCAGTTTCGGGGCGGCGTCGCAGATGAGCTGATAAAATTTGCGAAGACGTTTCCTGATGATCAGCAGCTATCGATGACCGGCAATTTTAGATCATCGCCCGCGATCTGCGCAGCAGTCGTGGCCCTCAAGCCACCTGGGGGCGTGGCAACAATCGACAAGCCGCTTGGCCCGCGCAAACATGACAGCACGCCGGTGCACATCCTGTCCTACCCGGGTACGAAAGTCACGCCGGCGATAGGCGCAGCATATCAGAAGATAGTCGCGGAGTACGAAATCCCATTAGACGTCGCGCCGTTGATCGCCTCGACGCGACCAACCGGAAGTAATGCTATCGGGCAACCGATCGTTGGCCGAACCAAGGAAATGACGTTGCTTCTAGCAGAGGCGGCGATGCAATATCATTTTGCCTTTGCGTCAGGAAACCGCAAGGAGGCGCTCGTCAATCTGCATCGAACTGTACTGTACGTCCAAGAGAAGATCCCATCGCTCGGCAGCTATCACGCCCACGTCGCCGATACGAACCTTGATGATGGTCGGTGGCGTCCCGCACTTATCGCGATAGCAAACGATCTGGTTGTGCGCGAAGGCGAGACAGCGGAGGGTTGGCTCGCGCGCGCTCGATCCATCCTCAGCCCCGGCCTCGTCGGCACGCGGAAAATTGGCCAGAGATTGAGGAAGCATAACAACCTCGAGACAGTCCTTTCCCAGCCGCCTCTCCAATCGTCTCCAGCGAGAACAATCCATTCGGTGAAGGGTATGGAGTTTCCTGCGGTATGCGTGGTTATGACCACCCAGACAAGTGGTGGAATCCTTGACTTTATTGAAGGAAATTCGGCCGCGAAATGGGGAGAAGATGCTCGAAAAATTTACGTTGCGGCCTCTCGTGCTGAACGACTTCTCGTGATCGCCGCTCCGCATAGCCGTGTATTGCGTTTGAAAGCTTTGCTCGAGAAGCACGGCTGTAATGTCGAAGTGACAGAACTGGCGAGGGATGGATGAACTACCGATGGTCTACATGCGAGCGTACGGGGTTGATGTTGCCTGGGAACGAGGATCGAGAGATAGCCGAAGATCCCTTACTCCGTGGCAACGTCCCAAGAGACGTTTTCTGTTATCCGCGTGTAAATTCCTGGCGGAAGACAATCTGGTCACTCCTTGGCGATGTGATCACCCAAGACGTCAAACTCGCGTTTAAGGAAGCGCCCCCAGAGTTCGTCGTATCGGATGACCTAAGCTGGCTGGACGACCTGATTTTTGGAGTGACAGGAGAGCACGGGGACATAAAAGGGCTTACCGCTCAGCGCCTCCGGCAGAGATTCCGCTTTTTCCGAGCGGCTCACGGTACCCGAACGAACGATTTGGCTCAGTTCTACAAAAGCGGCCTGCGCTTTCTCCGCTCTGACGAAGTTGAAGATCGCGCGAGAACCCTTTTCCTGAACGGCAGACTCAGATTCGCTACTGAGGAACGACTGCAGCTCGCCATCAAGGAGATCGATGCCCGAAAGGTGACGGGTGGCCGGGAGGGCCGGCTATATTTTTGCGCTGACGAGCGCAATCTAACTACCCGCTCTGGCAGCTCGGGCCACTATCTCGTCTATGGGAGTGAATATCTTTACTGCCTCGGCATAGGTCTAGGCAACACCTCGGAAGTAAAGCGAATTCTGAAAGAGATCGGGCGTCCGACAATGTTCATTTGCGACATCCCAATGTCTCAGGTCCGAGATTATACGCTCCAAGAGTTTGCAGGTTTGATTCTAGAGGTTCTGTTCTGCGAACTGGTGGACGAATTGCAGCCGTACGCACTCAGCCCCGGGGCGGGAAGCGGCTTCAGCCTATCGAGCGATCTGTCTCCGGATTGCATAGTAGGCCATTACCACCCTGACACGGTGCACGATCCGCTTTGGTCGGCTTAACCGCCTTCGGCTATGCAGTTCAAACAAACGGAACAGACCTAAAGCCTCACATATGTCCAGCGTGCGGTTCCAAGGCAGGAGTCGGCGGCGAACCGATCGGTGTCAAAATGTCTTTGGGAGAAGGGAGCATGCGATTGCGCCCGCGTTCATCAAGTCCGCGCAAACGTCCAGCCGCGTCATGTGGCTACAAAATGCCCCATGCCCGAAACGTCCCCCTCCCCGTCATCTCTCTGAGGCCGAGTTCCAAAACGATCCGCCGCGCCGCCTGCGGCGTGACCTCGAGCGTTTTGGCCACCGTTCCGGCCGACACCAAAGGCTTTGCCATGACAAGCTCCACCAGCTCAGGCAATTTTGACGACGTCCGCCGCCCCTCCAGCTTCCGTTCCATCATCTGCCGAGCCAGCGCCAGCCGATCATGCTCCTTCAGTCCGATCTCGGCGGCCGCCAACGGTCGCTAGAAGATCCCGTTGCAGCCTTTCGTGCTCGGCGCCAAACAGCGTGGCCTGAGCGGCATCTCTATCGCCGCGTTGAAAGGCATCAACGGCTTGCCGATCTGCCTTATCCTGGGATACTTTGCGCCTTGGCTGATCACGCCGCTGCTGATGATCGGCGGTATCTACCTCTGCTTTGAAGGAGCGGAGAAGCTTTACAAGGCGATGTTTCCGCATGCCTCCGGTCATGCTTCAGATCCAACTGTATCGCTGGAAAGGGCCAGGCTGGAGAACGAGAAGGTCGCGGGAGCGATCCGCACCGACTTCATCCTCTCGGCCGAGATCATGGCGCTGACGCTCGCCGGCGTCTCTGGATTGGACATCTATTCGCAAGCCGCGGTTTTGGCGGCCGTCGGGGTTCTGATCACTGCCGCTGTCTATGGTGTCGTCGCCTTGATCGTCAAAGCGGACGATATTGGCTTATATCTGACGCGAGGTGGAAGTTCATTCGGGAGGGTCATCGGCACGGGCCTCGTCACAGGTGTTCCTGTGCTCCTGAAGATCCTCGCGACGGTCGGCACTGCCGCCATGTTGTGGGTCGGTGGCAGCATCATCGTTCACAGCCTTGCCGAGATGGGACTTCATCTGCCGGAGCATATGATCGAAGGCTTTGCCCACGTTGTGGAACAGGCATTCGTTGTTTTGCCACAGATTACCAACTGG
Source organism: uncultured Agrobacterium sp. (assembly GCF_913777885.1). Classification (NCBI taxonomy): domain Bacteria; kingdom Pseudomonadati; phylum Pseudomonadota; class Alphaproteobacteria; order Hyphomicrobiales; family Rhizobiaceae; genus Agrobacterium; species uncultured Agrobacterium sp. The sequence continues at coordinate 71,130 of NZ_CAJYTV010000015.1, forward strand.
TTCGCAACCTCGTTTATGCAGGCGATCCTTGGCATTGTCATCGGCGCCGCCGCGATCATCTTGTACCGGGGTTGGAAAAGGCTTTTTTCTCACTGAGGTCGCAAGCGCCGGAGCAGTTATTCCGCTTCTCGACATGCTGACAATTAGGTCTGGACGAGCGAGGCGATCGTCAGGATCAGTCGATATGCTTGCCGCCGGCCCTCCAGGCCCACGATCAACAGAGTGCGGCTCACAATTGATCAATGACCGAAAGGTACGCTTCCAGTGACGCTTTGAGATCTGCGGTCCGTCTCGCGCGGCTATTCCGTGTATGCCGCCGATTAGAGCGATAGCACGATTATCCCCTTGACCTTCCAACAGGGGTAACCTCCATTTTTCCCCCATGTGCGAGGAGAACAAAATGTACGAGTTCGACATTCCCAACATGACCTGCGGGCACTGCGCCGGCACGGTGAAGAAGGCCATCGAACAGGCCGATCCGACCGCAAGCTCGAACATCAACGTCGGCACCAAGAAGGCGAAGGTCGAGAGCTCCGCACCGCCCGAGGCGATAGCCGCCGCGATCGTCGAGGCCGGCTATCCGACGACCTACAGGGCGCTGTAGGAAGACCCGAACCGGAGGCGGCATGCAGCCTGCCTCCTCTCAACGGAGCACGTGGATGTCGGGACGAAAGAAGCGATTCCGTCTCAAACCGATGGTCGGCGCTCCGCTGCGCCGCCCTCCCGGCCGCCGGCTGCCTCGGGCGTTGCGCCGCCGTGCCGGACGCGCGTCACCGCATGGCTCGCCGCAGGCTGCGCGCTGGCGGCCACAATGTTCGTAGCCGACATGGCGTGGGGCGGGCCTACGGCCGCCGAAACTTCGCGTGGCAGCTCGTGCACGTCTGGAGCATGAGGTGGTAGGCATGCTCGGCGGGCACGCCGGCAGCATCGCGCGACGCTTCTGCCTTCGGAGCGAAGGGGCTTCCGAGCAGCGTTCCGCGCATCCTCGTGTCCGGACCAAGCCGGTCGGGATTCCGGTCCGCCGCGGCGGAAAGCGCCGCCGCATAGGCTTCAAGGTCGTCGGCGAGCCTGCCGAATTCCTCGGCTGACGACGAAATCATGTCCGCATCGGCTTTCGAATCCGACTGCTGCCCGCCGCCGAAATCTTCGACCAGGCGGCGCCCCGCATGGGTCCGGATGTTTTCGGCCGCCTCCTTGAACTCCGCCTGCGAGTACGGCCTCCTTCCCTCGAACAGCTCGCCGACGATCCTCGCGGAGCCGGCCATCGACTTCATGTCGGCCTGCCGCTCCCAGGCGGGGGCGGCTGTGACCGCGCCGGCGAGCGCGAGGACGAGGCCGGCGGTCAGGCAGTCGTCAGCCAGCCGTTTCAAGAGACGCCTCCCTGGTGGTCGGGCTTTCGGTCGCGGGGACGAGTCGCCATCCCTTCGCGAGAGCGTAGACGGCCGGGATGACGACGAGCGTCAGCACCGTGGACGACATCATGCCTCCGATCATCGGAACGGCGATCCTCTGCATGATCTCCGATCCCGTCCCCGTGCTCCAGAGGATGGGAATCAGGCCGGCCATGATGGCGACGACCGTCATCATCTTCGGGCGCACGCGCTCGACGGCCCCGACGACGATCGCCCGGTGCAGATCGGCCCGCGTTAGGTTCCGCCCTTGGGCGGCGCATCGCTCGCGCTCCTCCGCCAGCGCGTGATCCAGATAGATGAGCATTATCACCCCCGTTTCGGCCGCGACGCCCGCGAGCGCTATGAAGCCCACCGCAACTGCGACGGACATGTTGAAGCCCAGCCACCACATCAGCCAGATGCCGCCGACCAGGGCGAACGGCAGCGAGAGCATCACGATCAGGGTCTCCGTCAGCCGCCGGAAGTTGAGGTAGAGCAGCAGAAAGATGAGGGCCAGTGTCAGCGGCACGACGAGGGCCAGCCTCGCCTTCGCCCGCTCCAGGTACTCGAATTGGCCGCTCCAGCCCAGCGAGTAGCCCGGAGGCAGACGGACCTCGCCTTCGACCGCAGCCTTCGCCTCCGCCACGTAGCCGCCCAGGTCGCGGCCTGCGATGTCGACGAAGACGTAGATGGCGAGTTGCCCGTTCTCGGTCCTGATCGAGGTCGCCCCTCTTGTGAGCTCGATCGTGGCGACGTCTCCTAGCGGGACCGTGCCTCCGCCCGGCAGGCCGACGAGAACGTCGCGGCCGATGGCCTGCGGGTCGCTGCGGTAGTCGCGCGGATATCGGACGGCGACCGAGTACCGCTCGCGGCCTTCGACCGTGGTCGTCAGGGTTTCGGAGCCGAGCGCCATGCCGACGACGTCCTGGACGCTGTCGACGGTCAGTCCGTAGCGCGCGAGCGCCGCCCGGTCGGGGACGATGTCGAGGTAGTAGCCGCCGATGACGCGCTCCGCGTAGGCCGAGGACGTTCCCGGCACCGTCCTTAGGACGGTCTCGACGCGGCGGGCGACTTTCTCCATCTCGCCAAGATCCGTTCCGAACACCTTGACCCCGACCGGGGTGCGAATCCCGGTCGACAGCATGTCTATGCGCGCCCGGATCGGCATCGTCCAGGCATTGGAGACGCCGGGAAACTGGAGCGCGGCGTCCATCTCCTGCCTGAGCGTTTCGACCGTCACGCCCGGCCGCCACTGGTCCTTCGGCTTCAGGGTGATGATGGTCTCGAACATCTCGGTCGGCGCGGGATCGGTCGCCGTCAGCGCCCGTCCCGCCTTCCCGAACACGGTTTCGACCTCAGGGAACGACTTGATGATGCGGTCCTGCGTCTGCATGAGCTCGGCGGCCTTGGTGACCGAAAGGCCGGGCAACGTTGTTGGCATGTACATCAGCGTGCCCTCGTCGAGCGCGGGCATGAACTCGCTGCCGAGCTGCCGGGCCGGCCATACGGTGACCGCCAGGGCGGCGAGCGCGACGACGATCGTCAGCGCCCTCGCCCTGAGGACGCCTGCAATCACCGGGCGGTAGACCCAGATCAGCATCCGGTTCACGGGGTTCCTGTGCTCGGGGATGATCCTTCCCCGCACGAAGACGACCATGAGCGCCGGCACGAGGCTGACCGAGAGGATCGCCGCGGCCGCCATCGCGAACGTCTTGGTGAACGCCAGGGGGCCGAACAGACGACCTTCCTGGGACTCGAGCGTGAAGATCGGCAGGAAGGACACGGTGATGATCAGGAGGCTGAAAAACAGCGCCGGGCCGACTTCGGACGCTGCCTCGACAAGGACGTCGAGGCGCGGCTTGTCGGGAGGCGACCGTTCGAGATGCTTGTGGGCGTTCTCGATCATCACGATGGCGGCGTCGATCATCGCGCCGATGGCGATGGCGATCCCGCCCAGGCTCATGATGTTTGCTCCGATACCGAGCATGCGCATCGCCGCGAAGGCCATCAGGATGCCGACCGGAAGCATGACGATCGCCACGAGGGCGCTCCTGACATGCATGAGGAAGACGACGGTCACGATCGCGACGACGACCGACTCTTCGAGAAGCGTCCCCTTGAGCGTCTCGATGGCCGCCTCAATCAGCCGCGAGCGGTCGTAGACGGGGACGATCTCGGCGCCTGCCGGAAGGCTGGCCTTCAGGGCGTCGATGTTGCGCTTCGTGTTTTCGATGACCGTGAGCGCGTTCGATCCGTAGCGCTGCAGCACGATGCCCCCGGCGACCTCGCCTTCTCCATTCAGCTCGGTGATGCCGCGGCGCTCGTCGGGCACGAGTTCGACCCTGGCCACGTCCGCCAGCCGCAGCGGCACGCCCTTTTCGGACCTCAGCACGACGTTTTCGATGTCCGCCACGCCATGGAGGTAGCCGCGTCCGCGCACCATGTATTCGAACTCGGAGAGCTCGACCGTGCGGCCTCCGACGTCGCGGTTGCTGGCCTTCACCGCCGACGCTACTTCGCCCAGCCCGACGCCCTGCGCCTTCAGCCTGACGGGGTCCACCACGACGGAATACTGCTTCACGAACCCGCCGACGCTCGCGACCTCCGCCACGCCTTCGGACCGCGACAGCGCGAACTTGACGACCCAGTCCTGCAGCGAACGGAGTTCTGCAAGGGACATCTCCTTGGCGATCACCGCGTACTGGTAGACCCATCCCACGCCCGTGGCGTCGGGGCCGAGCGTCGGGACGACGCCTTCGGGCAGGCGGCTTGCGGCGGCGTTCAGGAATTCGAGCACGCGGCTTCTCGCCCAGTACGGATCGGTGCCGTCCTCGAAGATCACGTAGACGAACGACACGCCGAAGAATGAGAAGCCCCGGACGACCCTGGATTTCGGGACCGTCAGCATCGAGCTCGTCAGCGGATAGGTGACCTGGTCCTCGACGACCTGGGGCGCCTGACCGGGATAGTCGGTATAGACGATGACCTGCACGTCGGAGAGGTCGGGGATGGCGTCGAGCGGGAGCGTCCGCAGCGCGTGGACGCCGCCGGCCGCCGCGAGAAACGCGCCGACGAAGACAAGAAGCAGGTTGCGCGCCGACCAAGATATCAGTCGTGAGATCATGGCTGCGCATCCTCCGCGGCGAGCGCGTTCAGCGCGGAGTTCAGATTGCTTTCGGCGTCGAGGAGGAAGTTGGCGGCGACGACCACGCGTTCTCCTGCCGCCAGTCCGGAAGTCACCTCCGTCCTTTGGGCCGCACGGACGCCCACCTCGACGTCGCGCGGTTCGAACCTCCCCTCGCCCTTGTCGATGAAGACGACGCGCCTGCTTCCCGTGTCGACGATCGCGTCGTTCGGCACGGAGATGACCGGATCCGGCCGGCCGGTCGCTATCTCGACGTTGCCGAACATGTTGGGAAGAAGCCCGCCGTCCGGATTGGGCAGCCGGATCCGCACCCTGGCGGTCCTCGTCTGCTCGCGGATCTCGGGCTCCACCAGCTCGACCACGCCGCGGACCGTCGCGCCGGGCCGGGCGCCGACCGCCACCGTAGCTTCGGCTCCGACCGCGACGGCGGCGAGCTGACTTTCCGGAACGTCCGCCACCATCCAGACTTCGCGGATGTCGGCGATCCTGAACAGGACGTCGCCGGGCTCGGCCATGCTGCCCGGCGTGGTCGAACGCTCGACGACGATCCCGTCCACTGGGGCGTCGAACGAGATGCTGGACGGAACCTTCCGGTCCCTGCGGATGGCCTCGACCATGCGGTCGGACATTCCGAGGTTGCGAAGCCTCAGGGCGCTTCCGGCGGTGTCGCCGCCTCCGGACACGACGTTGGCGTACTCGGAAGCGGCCGTCGCGACGTCCTTCGAGTAGAACCTGAAGAGGGTTTCGCCGGCCTTCACGCGGCTGCCCGCCGTAACCGGGGCGACGTCCTCGACGAACGAGTCCGAGCGCATGCTGACGGTGTGGATCCGTCGATCGTCGAGTATGACGACGCCAGGGACGCGCAGCGTCGTCGGCAGGCTCTCCATCGTGACGTCCGCGGTCCTGACGCCGGTCCGCTGCAGCTTTCCGAGTGGAACCCGGACGGTGGACCCGCCTTCGGCCTCGCCCTCGTAGACCGGAACGTAGTCCATTCCCATCGAATCCTTCTTCGGCACCTTCGAGGTGTCTGGAAGACCCATGGGGTTACGGTAGTACAGGATCTTCCGCCCAGACGCGGATGCGCCTGCCGATCCGGTCTCGGCGACGTTCACATCCGGCTGCTCGCCTTCCGCCTTTTCGCCCGGCTTCGCGCCTTCGGGCTTGTCGGCGAGGTTGACGTCCTCGCTGGCCCGCACCGGAAGATAATCCCTTCCGTCCGGCGTCTTCGCAGACCCCGCAGACCATGCGGGGTCGCCATCGGGATGCCGATAGTAGATGACGGAGCCGGTTCCTGGTGGCCGGGCATCTTCTGCGACTGCCGGCTCTTCCGCCGTCAGAAGCCTGAGGGCGGCGACGTCGGGGACGGCGACCCGGCCGGCGCCGACCAGGTATCCTCCCCCGCCACCGATGGCGAGGGAGCATGCGGACAGGAGCAAAGCGGCGGTCTTCACGGGAGGGCCTTCAGAACGACTTCGCCCTGCACGGTCTCGGGTTCGCCCTGCACCTTCGCAGCCACCTTGAAGCGCCAGCCGCCCGCCATCGACAGGTTGGTGCGGAAACGGTAGACGCCCGGCTCGGTGGCGGGGAGGTTCTCTACTGAGGTGGTCATCATCTCCATGCCATCGGGCGCCATGTCCATCCGGGTGGTGAAGATGACCGCGCCAGGCACTGGTTTTCCGGACCGCTTGTCGACCAGCCTGACGGCCACTTCGGCCTGCGGACCGTGCTTCACCTCGGAGGCGACCGGCTGGAATTCGTAGTCGCCGGCCCCTGCCACGGCGGCGCTCGCGGATACGGCAAGGAATGCGAGCGCGGCGGCAGCCGCCCGCACGGGTATGTTTCTGTTCTTCATGATTCACATCTCAGAATGCGCAGATGTGCGCAGGATACGGACGCGCCGGACCGTTCCTGAAAGCGGGACGGCCAGACGCAGCGAACGAGTGTGAATTAGGCGCGCGGAGGTCTTGGAGGTGGCTCGACCAGCGCCGAAGCGAATTCAACTCCCGCAAGGCGCGGAAAACACATCGGCAGCGGGAGGACGACGGGCAGGCTCGCAGCAGCGGACAGGTTGCCGACGATCACCGTGGAGCATACCAGCGCAAGGGGGCAGGACTTCATGCAGTCGGGGACCGCAGGCTTCTTCTCTTCCGGACAGCAGGGCATGTCCGCCATAGCTTCCTCGTCCGGAGACTGGTCCGCCATGTCCATCGTCATGCCGGTCATCGAGCCCCATGAAGCCATGGCGGCCGCGGCCGCGGTCACGCTCGCCGGCCCCATCAGGACGGCAAGCATGGCGAACGCGCAGAGAATGCGTTGGATGACCATGACCGGCTTCATGATTTCATTCTTGCACGACAGGCAGGCCGTTGTGAAGACGCCGGAGCGCCGTGCGCCATCCGGTCGCGACAGCGACCTCGGTACTCGCCCTTCCGCGACGGTCGCGACGAGGCTTGGAATGATGCCGGGAGGATGAGGCACACCCTCCCGGCTGTTGTCAGGCCGCCATCTGCTCGCAGCTATCCGCGCACTTCCGGCACGCGTCGACGCAAGCCTGCATGTCGCCGACGCGCTCGCAGTCGTCGGCGCACTGGCGGCAGATCTCGGCGCATTCCCTGCACGTGTGCCTATGGTGCTCGGTGCCGATCAGCATGAAATGGGCCGACGTCCGGCACATCTCGGCGCAGGCCATCATCAGCTTGAAGTGGGACGGCTCAGTGTGCTTGCCGCCCATATCCAGGCAGTGTCCCATCGCCATCGACAGGCACTCGCTGTAGCAGGCGAGGCAGTTGTCAATGCATTCCTTCATCTGCGAAGACATGTGGTGCATCACTTTGCCTCCTTCTCAACCCAGGCGGTCAGTTCCTTGATCTCCTTGGTCTGGTCGTCGATGATCTTCTGGGCTCTGGCCTTATTGTCAGCGTTGTCGCCATATTTAAGCTCGACCTGAGCCATGCTGATCGCGCCCATGTGGTGGGCGATCATGCCGCAGGCGAAGGCCACGTCCGGGTCCTTTTTCATCATGCCCTGCATCATGTTCATGCTCATGGCCTTCATGCCGTCCATCGACTCCTTTTGATAGTCGGTCATGTCAGCCATCTGCACGTTGTGATTCTGCATGGACATGTTACTAGTTGAAGCCATTTCAGATTTGCACATGTCGGGAAACGCCGTTTGTGCGTTTGCCATGGGCATAGTGGAGAAAAAAGCTCCTATAAAGAGGGCGTTTGCAATTTTCATCTTGAGGATGTGGTTCATCTCGAACTCCTGTCGCTTGTGTTGAAATCAGGCGGTTCGGAGTATCTTGGAGGGGGGTCAATTGTCCTTATAAGAAGAAGTTCGAGGCCCGCGGCGTGCGCAGGATGAGGATGGAACGATGCCTTGCCGCGGAGAGGATATACTTGACATGGTGATGTCATGAGGCAGCAATGCATCGATACGCAGCAATCCAACGCAATGTTTGAGGTGTCGCTGTGCGAGATCTCGGTTATGGATTCTGTCATGCAACCGAATTTGGTAGCTCCGCCATGGGCAGTGACCGGCATCCAGATGCTCACAAGTAAGCCGAGCATGCCTACGATAAACGGCAGTCTGCTAGCAAACATCATGGGCTTCTCCCTATTCTCGATGCAAACTAGGTGAGGAACCAAAAGTTCCGCACCTCCCAATATCCCGCAATTGTTGTCCATGTTGGACAGACCTTGAAGATTGTCTTTCGTCCAAGATGAACTCGCAGGTTTCACGCCATGGGGAGACTGATCGAGAACCTAGCTCCGGGCGAAGCATCTGAAAGCAATAGTTGAGCATCATGCAGTTCGCAGATAGCTTTGACCATGCTAAGGCCCAGACCGGATCCCTCTGTAGTCCTGCTTTTGTCGAGACGATAAAATCGCTCAAAAACTTTTGTCCTCTCATTGGGAGGTATCCCCGGACCGTCGTCGGCGATGACGATAGTCACAGCGTTATCGTGACGCGACACCTGGGTAACTATGGTGCTTCCCTCGGGCGTGTGACGGATCGCGTTGACGAGCAGGTTCGCTAGCATTTGCCTCAAAAGGCCGGCATCGCCCCGCACCACACATCGGTCCAAAGTTACTTGGCTTTTGATAACATGGTTCTCCTCAGCAGCGATAACCTCAAACGTTTCGAGCATCTCCCGTGCAAGCTCGCCAATATCAACGCCCATGAAGTTAGCAGTACGGCTCTTGGACTCGATCTGCGCGATTCGCAGGAGCGCGTCAAACGTTTCAGCGAGCGTCGAAAGTTGCGTGAGCGCGGCCTCTGCGGCCGCCCTTACTTCGTCGGAGTTCTCGCGGGCCAGCGCCTCGTCGAGGGCTAGGAACGCACGGGCTACTGGCGTCTTGAGATCATGGGCTATATCGGTCGTGACCTGCCGGAGAGCACCCACGCTCGCCTCTAGTCTGCCGAGTGCGACATTCAGCTCGCTACAAAGCACGTCGATCTCGTCCATCTTGGGCGATACCTCCAGGCGCTTCGAAAGTTCGCCGTGGCCGACCGCATGGGCCGTTTGCGAAAGCGCAAATATCCTTTTTCTTGCCCTGTAGCGAAGGACCGCCGCACCTGCGAGGCTAATTGCGCAAACGACGGCAGTTGTCCACCCGAAACTGAACAGCACGATTCTCGCTAGCTGATAGGTGTCCCCCTCGCTCACGCCCACAACGAGGTCGTTTTCGGAAAGGCTGCTCCGGTAGAGCTTATAATTGTTCGAGTCGTCCGAAGCCACGCTCGAAAACCCGGTCGGCACTTGGCCGATGTCAACGTTGCCTGCGACCTTTCTCCCCAAAGCGTCCCGCAGCGTGTAGATCGTTTCCTGCCCGCGGATGGCGGGGCCGTGGCTGTTGATCATCTCGACGGCGCCGGGGAGACCCCGGAGACGGTAGATGGATTCGATCTCCCGGTAACGCTCCATGACCGCCGCGTCGAGACGGTCGTCCAGATAGCCGAGCACCATCTGGTAGGCGACAACGTTCGCGCCTAGATAGAAGATTATGAAGAGAGAGCTGTAGATAACAGCAAGCCGTACCGCCGTGCTCTTGAAGAAGCTACCTCCGGGCATGAAGCGAATAGCCTATGTTGCGAACGGTGTGTAGAAGCGGGACGTCGAACGGCTTGTCGATCTTTGAGCGTAGCCTGCTTATATGCGTCTCCACCACTGAGCTCTGCGGGTCGAAGTTGAAGTTCCATATTCTCTCGAGCAGCATTGTCTTGGTGAGTACCCTTCCTTCGTTTCTCATGAAGAGCTCGAGGAGAAGAAATTCGCGGGGTAAAAGCTCGATCGGTTCGCCGGACCGGAAGGCAAGACGTCTTATAAGATCGACTTCCAAGTCCGCCACACGTAGCTTGGTCTTCTCTTCCGACATCGGAGGCCTGCGCGTCAAAGCGTTGATTCTGGCGGTCAACTCGGAAAACGCGAAGGGTTTGACGAGATAGTCGTCGCCACCGGCTTCCAAGCCCTCCACCCTGTCGTCCACACCGCTCATCGCCGTCAGAAAAAGCGCCGGCGTCCGGACGGATGCCGAGCGCGCTGCCTTTACCAAGGAAAGACCGTCAAGGCCTGGAACCATCCTGTCAAGGATAAGGACATCATAGGTAGAATCGAGCGCAGCTGCTAGCCCCTCTCTTCCGTCCCTTACCCAGTCAACTACATGGCCGGCCGCGCTAAGCCCCCTAACGATGTATCCTCCGGTTTGTTCGTCGTCTTCCAGCAGCAGTATCTTCATAGGTTCCCGGACCAAACGTATTTTCAGCGGCCCATTCTGCCACCGAGTTTCGAAGTTTGCACCACGTGCCCCTTTGGTGAGGCACATATTTGGCCTGAAAGTTACAAATTTGTAAGAAACGTGAAACCGTAGAGAGAAGTGAGACGGTCATAGCGCAGGATCAACTGTCGAGGGCCTTATGTTGGCAGGTCCCTTTGGCGCTACGAAGGAAGCCCTGTTTGACTATCATCCGCCCGCCTTTCCGACCGCACGAACTCCCAATTCCGGCATCAGATGAGGCCAACGCTTCACACTTGGAGCGGTGTGGCGCCGGACGCCGCGCCGCAACCCGCATAATCGGCCCGGTTTTCAAAAGCGGCGGCGGCGTCCTCTTGGTCATGATCGTCGCTGAGTCCGGGAGGCACGCTCCGTTTGTTGGGCCTCTCGCCGCCGCGTATTTCGTGGCTTCGACAATCTGCTCGGCAATCCCGCTCTCGTGGGCAAGCCGGGTATACTCACCTAGGCTTCTGGTGTCCGTTTTGGACGCATCGCTGGTATCGGTGCTTCTCTACATGCAGATAGTGTCGGGACCGATTTCGGAAGACCACGGCCTTACGACTACGGGTCTGATCACCGCATTTGTCTTGCTCAGCCATGCCGCGCTCTCTCGGGATTCGAGGTCTGTCGCCGTTTTCTCTTCGATCGTCGTCGCGGCCTGGATAATGATGCTGGCGGCGACGGCCATTCGGCACAGCGCGTTTCATGCGGGCGTCTTCCTCGAAACGTTTTTCACAAGGGATCTTCTGCTTTTGGCCGGGTTTGCGTTCACCGCAGCCGCAGCCTTCCTATCAGCGTCCGAGTATGAGCGGACTCGTAGGCTCGCGGCCAAGGTCGAGATGCGCAGGAGAAATCTGTCGCGCTTCTTCTCGCCTGCCGTCGTCCATGATCTTCAGGACGCCGCCTCAACGCTGGGCCTAAAGCGCCGCAACGCCGCCATCATGTTCATCGACATTAGAGGGTTCACAAGCTACGCGGAGGACGCGCCGCCGACTGAACTCGCGGAAATGCTGGTGGAGTATCGCGGGATCGTGGCCTCATGCGTGTTCGAGCACGGAGGTGCGATCGACAAGTTCATGGGTGACGGCGTAATGGCGGTGTTCGGCCAGCCAAGACCCTACGCGGACGACGCCGCTCGCGCGCTCGCATGCGCCGACCGGTTAGTGCAGCAGCTCCGAATTTGGACGCGAGCCAACGAAGATGCGGGGCTTCCATCGCTTGTAGCAAGCGTCGGGGTTCACCATGGAGTCGTGATTGGCGGAATTCTTGGAAGTAGGAACCACGACGAATTCACGGTCCTTGGCGATGCGGTCAACGTCGCACAGCGGCTCCAAAGCCTCGCCAAGGTATTCAAGTGCGAGCTTGTCGTGTCAAAAGCGCTACTGGATCGAGTGGATCCCGCCGAAAGCAAAAGCGGATGGCAGATTGTGCCCGACGTCAAAATTGACGGGCGAAAGGCGACTATCGACGTAGCCTGTCGGCGGGATGCGACGGGCTACGAGCCCGAATGACCGAGCGGGTCACTCCTTGGGGCTAAACCCGCCCAAGTCTTACAAAAATGTAAGGGTGCAGCAAAGACCCTGTCAAAACACGGTAATACTATTCCCTTGCTGCAGTCGGCAGCGACAAGAACGAGGAAACTCCAATGAAGTCGATGATCGCCCTCACCATGATCATATCATCAATCGTCGCGACGCAAGCGTCCGCGACCGGAACCCTTTCGGCGAACGCGAATGCGGTCGACCGGATCACACAAGGCCACGCACAGCCCGGAGACACGGCGTCCTCGCGGTCCGACCCCTCGGTCACCTTCGAGGTTATGCAGGACGGCCGTGTCAAGCGAACCAATGGCAAATTTGGCACAGTGAGCATCTCGAATCCTGTCGCCGAAACCCTACGGGCGCGTCGTCGCTGATCTGCACGACCGCTCTTGCATGGTGATCGGGACTGTCTCGCGTCCCGCGCAAAAAGGGGAATTTTCATGTGGTGCGACGTAACGAGATTGACAGCACGTCTGCAGTATAATTGAAGTGGTTGGATGGGTAGGATGTATCGAATCACATCTACGGCGGCAAGACTCTTTTTCAGACTGGTGATGATAGTTTCACTGGCAGGGTACAGCTTTTCCGCAGTGAATGCCGCGATGCATCCCGCGGCGACCACGGTCGCCGTCGCTCAACCCCAAGACGACCACTCGTCTCACCACATGGAACAAACGGCCGAGGTCGTCCACGGCGGAGATCACGACGGCGCGCAGGAGCATGCCGGAAAGGCTAACAGCAAGAACTGTTGCCAGGACTTTTGCGGCGTCGCGGCGATCACGTGTTCTGGATCATTGGTCGACCGACCGCGCGTGGTTTCGCTCCATGGCTTTGTCGACGACACCGATGCGACCGGCCAATCCCCAAGCCTGAACCGACCGCCCAACATCTGAGAACTACCACCCGCAGGGCGGGTTTTTCTGTGCGTGCGCGCGCTCCCGCGTGGCCGCACAAACGCAATCTTATTCTCGGATTCTCACCATGAAACGTTTGTTCCTGGTGGTTGCCATGCCGCTTGCTGTGAGCGGATGCGCGTCCACGCTGCCTGAAGTCGTAACCGTAGCCGACAGTCCCGACATTGTGTCGGACGCTCGCCCTGTCCATTATCAGAGCCCCATTGGTGGATACACCCACCGCGTTCCCGTCGATCCGAAGCCGTGGCGGGATCTCAACGATTCCCAGGCCCCGAAGAAGAAGGGCTGAGGAAAATGATGCTACGCAACATCAAGATGATTTCCGCCGTCGCTCTGCCATTGGTAGCCGCCGGGTGTGTGACGACCGACTACTCGGCTGTTGACTCAGGGTTCGCAAACGCGTCGCTAAAGAGCGGCGAGGCGACGGGTAAACAGACCGTCTGGATTCAGAACCAGAAGCAGGCTGAAGCAACCCGTGATCGGGTAAAGTCGCTAATGGCGAAGAAGACCATCGACGTTGAGACAGCCGTCCAGGTCGCTCTTCTTAACAACAAGGGACTTCAGGCATCCTATGCGGATCTTGGCGACAGTTCCGCCGACGCATGGCAGACACAGCTATCCGTGTTTCCGACGTTTTCGGTTGGTCTGAGCGGCATCGGCACGCCTGGTCTGGAAGCTTACCGGGTTCTCGAAGGGGCGATAGCCACCAACATCCTTGCACTTGCCACCTACGACCGGAACATCAAGCTCGCCGACAACCGCTTCCGGCAGGCCCAGCTCAGGGCGGCGATCGCCACGATCTCGCTTGCCGCCGACACGCGGCGGGCGTGGATCAACGCCGTCGCGGCATGGGAGAACGTCGCCTATCTGAACCAGGCGAAGATCGCCGCCGACGCCTCCTCCGAACTTGCCAAGAAGATCGGCGAGGCCGGATCGATGCCGAAGGGCGAACAGGCCCGCGAGCACGTCTTCTATGCCGAGCTGACGGGCGACACGGCCAAGGCCCGGTTGACCGCCAAGCTTGCCAAGGAGGAACTGGTCCGGCTCATGGGGCTGTCTGGGACGGAGGTCGACTTCCAGATACCGAACCGTCTGCCCAACCTGCCGAAGACCCTTATCAAGCGGGACGACATCGAGGCCGAAGCCATCCGCAAACGGATGGACCTGCAGGTCTCGCGTCTGGAGCTTCAGGCGGCGGCGAAGTCCTACGACCTGACGAACGCGACCCGCATCGTGACGGACATCGAGCTTGTCGGGACATGGGAGAAGGAACGCGAGCGGGAAGACGGGAAAATCGTCTCCGACATCTCGAGAACCGGAGCCCTCGAGTTCACGATCCCGATCTTCGATTCCGGCCAGGCGCGGCTGCGCAAGGGCGAACTCGCCTACATGCGGTCGGCAAACCAGCTCGCGCAACTTGCGGTCAACGTGCGCTCGGAGGCGCGGTCGGCGTATGTGGCCTACAGGTCGAACTACGACATCGCCCGCCACTACCGCAACAACGTCCTGCCGCTGCGCAGCGCGATCGAGCAGCAGTCGATGCTCAACTACAACGGCATGATCACCAGCACGTTCGAACTGATCTCGGACACGCGCGACAAGATCACCTCCACCATCCTGGCCGTCAACGCGAAGCGTGACTTCTGGCTGGCCGAAGCGAACCTCGCCCCCGTGATCTACGGCGGCAGCACGGGTTCTGCCGCAGCCGAGACCGAGGTCGCATCCGCCGAGCCCGCCGCGGCCGGCGGCCATTGAGAAAGGAAACGAGAATGTTCAGCAGAAGACAATTGCTCGGCGCGGGCGCCGCGTCCGCCGCCCTCGTCTCCTCCCAGGCCTGGGGCCAGACGACGAACATGGGCCTGCCGGAAGCGGCCGTCATGGAATCGGCGGCGACCCAGACGCCTGTGAAGCCGTCGGTCGGCCCGGACTACAATCCGGTGGTGACCCTGAACGGATGGACCCTGCCCTTCCGGATGAACAACGGGGTCAAGGAGTTCCACCTGGTGGCCGAGCCCGTCGAGCGCGAGATGGCCGAAGGGATGACCGCATACCTGTGGGGCTACAACGGACAGTCGCCGGGTCCGACGATCGAGGCGGTCGAAGGCGACCGGGTTCGTATCTTCGTCACCAACAAGCTGCCGGAGCACACCACGGTACACTGGCATGGAATGATCTTGCCGTCGGGCATGGACGGCGTCGGCGGGCTGTCGCAGCCGCACATCCCGGTCGGCAAGACCTTTGTTTACGAGTTCGACCTCGTGAAGTCCGGGACGTTCATGTACCACCCGCACTCCGACGAGATGGTGCAGATGGCGATGGGGATGATGGGCTTCTTCGTGGTCCATCCCAAGGATCCGACGTTCATGCCCGTCGACCGGGACTTCGTATTCCTGCTGAGCGCCTACGACATCGATCCGGGTTCCTACGTGCCCAGGGTCATGGAGATGACCGACTTCAACCTCTGGACCTGGAACAGCCGCGTCTTCCCCGGCATCGATCCGCTGGTCGTGTCGAAGAACGACAGGGTCCGCGTGCGCGTCGGCAACCTGACGATGACGAACCATCCGATCCACATGCACGGCTACGATTTCGAGGTGACCTGCACGGACGGCGGGTGGGTACGGCCGGAGGCCCGTTGGCCCGAGGTCTCGATCGACATCCCGGTCGGGGCCATGCGAGCCTACGAGTTCGACGCGAAGTATCTCGGCGACTGGGCGATCCACTGCCACAAGTCGCACCACACGATGAACGCGATGGGCCACGAGATTCCGACCTTCATCGGGGTCGACAAGAAGGAGGTCGCGAAGAAGATCCGACAGTTCCGCCCGGAATACATGCCGATGGGCACGGCCGGCATGGCCGACATGGGCGAGATGTCGATGGAAATCCCAGAGAACACCGTTCCCATGATGACCGGCTGGGGTCCCCATGGCCCCATCGAGATGGGCGGCATGTTCTCCGTGGTGAAGGTCCGCGAGGGCATCTCGGCGGGCGATTACACCGATCCGGGCTGGTACGAGAACCCGCCCGGCACGCAGGCCTGGGAGTGGACGGGCAGCCTGCCCGACGCGACTAAGGCAAAAGACGCGAAGACGCAGCTACCTTCGAAGCATTCGAACCACGGCTGACACCCCCTCCTGAACAACCAAAAAGGAAACAAATATGAGAAATGCAATCATCGGCATGCTTCTGGCAACCGCCCTCACTACTCCTGCTCTCGCATCGGGCAGCCACGCAGGAGGACATGGCGAGGCCATGGCCGTTGGCGAGCCGGGCGACAAGTCCAAGGTCACGCAGACCATCCGCGTCAGCATGAAGGAGACACCGGACGGCAAGATGGTTTTCACCCCGAACAACTTCAAAGTCCGCAAGGGTCAGACCGTACGCTTCACGATCAAGAACGAAGGCGAGCTCGATCACGAGTTCGTTCTCGACCAGGAAGACAAGGTCATGGAGCACAAGGCTGTCATGGAGAAGTTCCCAGACATGGAACATGACGACCCCAATGCCATCCGGCTCGCGTCCGGCAAGTCCGGCGAGATCGTCTGGAAGTTCACCAACGACGGAGTGTTCAAGATCGCCTGCCTTGTTCCCGGCCACTACGACGCTGGCATGCACGGCGACGTTGCTGTCGCCAAGTAACCTGAAAGGAACTCGAAAATGAAAAACATCATCAAGCTGGGTCTCGCAGCGGCGATCGCCCTCTCCTCTGCAGCCGGCGCGTTCGCCCAGGAGTTCACCAACGGCACCGTGAAGAAGCTCGACGCAAAGGCAAAGAAGGTCACCCTGATCCATGAAGAGCTCAAGGGTCTCGAGATGCCTGCGATGACCATGGTCTTCGAGGTCAAGGACGATGCCCTCCTGACAAAGCTCAAGGAAGGCGCGAAGGTCCAGTTCGTTGCCGAGCGCGTCAACGGCAAGCTTACCGTCACCCAGGTCAAGTGACGCTGAGGCGGCCGCGCTCGCCGATTGGGGGCGCGGCCGCCAGCCTCAGGAAGTGGGCTGCTGGCATAGGACCTTCCACAAGTCCTGCATCCAGTCCCCAGAGAAAGATGGCTGGGGCATGAGATGGGTGAAGCGGCCGACCTTCACTGCTCCAGGTGCTTCGCATCTTACCCGGACGGCATGCGCGCTATGGTCCACGAAGAGGGTATCCCCGCCCGGCGACATCTCCGTTAGGCCGATTCCGACTTCGTAGTCGTACTGCATGTCATCTGGCCTCATGGACGATGTTATGGCGAGGCTGATGGTTCTGCTGTCGGAAAAACGGGCAATGTGGAAGGGCTGGCGTTCTTCGGCTTGAGCGCTTGAAAATAGGACTGCGGATGCTGCGACAAGAATACTGATGCGGCACATGAGCACCTCCCGGTACTATCACGCCAGTATAACACAGCGAATGCGTACGCGACAGATTATCCGTTAGAATACGGTGGGTCTGCATGGTGCGGGCACTAGGAAAGGAAGAGACGATGAAACGTAGGCAATTCATCTGCATGGCAGCGTCGGCGGTGCTTCTCCCTGGCGCGGCCGTGGCAAGCATGCCAAAACTGGTTGTCCATAAGGATCCCTACTGCGGCTGTTGCGAGGCGTGGGCTTCTGCGTTTGCCGATGCGGGCTTCGAAGTCGATCTCAGAAATGAGAACGACATGGACGCAATCAGGGCGAGGCTGAAAATCCCCGCATCCATGCAGGGATGCCATACCGCGACCGTGAACGGATACTTCCTCGAAGGACACGTTCCTCTGGAGGCCGCGCAACGACTGCTCGCGGAAAGGCCAGCGCTCGCAGGTCTGGCTGTCGCAGGCATGCCGAAGGGATCCCTTGGCATGGGCACTGATCCTGGTGCATCCTACGAAGTCATGGCGATACCGAAGAATGGCGGTGCGCCTTATGTCTACCTCGCCATCAGGCCGAAGTGACCGAGCCTCTTAGATTCCGAACGATGACAGGATCGGGCATGGCCCGGTCTTTTCGGAGGCGCACTCTCCGACGAGCCGTTTGAGCGCATTCCTCGCCTGATCCAGTTCGGCGATGCGGGCTTCGAGGGCCTCGAGCCGAACTTTCGCAAGCCTGCGCGCGGTTTCCCGATCGTCTCCGGCATCAAGATCCATGAGTTCCTTGATTTCCTCAAGCGTGAACCCCGCGGTCTGCGCCTGTCTGACGAACCTGAGGCGGCGGAGATCATCCTCCCCGTAGTGCCGGACACCCACGTGCTTCTTCGGTGTCGTCAACAGCCCTCGCCGCTGATAGAAGCGAATCGTCTCGACCCCTACGTTTCCGGCCGCAGCGAGTTTTCCAATCGTCATGTCCATTGGCTGTTGACTCCGTACCACGGTACGCAACGTATGGTCATACCAACGGTTTCACAAGACAAAGGAGACGTGAAATGTTGGACAAGGTCCAGAACACGAAGAAGGCGGCCATCTACCGCATGGTGATGCCGGGCCATACGTGCCCTTACGGCTTGAAGGCCAAATATCTGCTCGAGCGTTCCGGCTACGAGGTCGAAGACCATCACCTAGAGACGCGCGAGGAGACCGACGCGTTCAAGAAGGAGCACGATGTCGCAACCACGCCGCAAGTGTTCATCGACGGCAGGCGCGTCGGCGGACATGATGACCTGCGCAGGTTTCTGGGCAAGAAGGTTGCCGATCCCAAGGCGACGACCTACCGCCCAGTCATCGTGCTCTTTGCCATGACCGCGCTGACAGCGATGGCGACAAGCTATGCGGTCAGCGGCGATCCTTTCACGCTGAGAGCGGCTGAATGGTTCATCGCCTTCTCGATGGTCGTGCTCGCGCTTCTGAAGCTCCAGAACGTCGAGACCTTCGCCACCATGTTCCTGAACTATGATCTGCTCGCGAAACGGTGGGTTCCCTATGGCTACGTCTACCCTTATGCGGAAGGTCTCGCGGGCATTCTTATGGTGGCGGGCGCCCTCAACTGGATCTCCATCCCCGTCGCCCTTTTCATCGGCACCATTGGCGCAGTGTCGGTCTTCAAGGCCGTCTACATCGACAAGAGGGAGCTGAAATGCGCATGCGTGGGCGGATCCAGCAATGTCCCGCTGGGTTTCATCTCGCTCACCGAGAACTTGATGATGATCGCTATGGCGATCTGGATGGCGGCGGCCACCCTGGGCTTCATTGGCGGCCACGCAATGTGACCCGTGCTGTTAACTGATGCCAATCGGAGATGCCGTGATGCATCTCCGACCCACTTGATGAAGATCAACGCAAGCGTATCCTAGCGCGGTAGATTGTTCCCGTGCGAAACTGGGCAGAACAAGATGAACCTGCGGAAGCTTTCACCGCTGATGTTGAGGATTTGCGTGGTCTTTGTTGCCGTCGCCGTCCTCTTCAGCGCGCCCGCTTCCCAAGCGGCTGCTCATCACACCTGCTCTACCGAGACCAGTGTTTCCGTCGGATATCAGCATAGCGGCGACCATGATTCGAAAACGAAGACCGTGCTTGCCGATCAGGCTTGCTGCAGCACAATCTGCGCCGTTTGTCTGCTTATCCTTCCCACGCCGACCGAGTTGTCGTCCGTGTCGATGCTGCTCACCCGAACCTCGGATCTGCAGGATCATCTGACCGGGGTAGCCCCCTCGCCTGCCCTTAAGCCCCCGCAGTCCCCCGCCTGATGAATCCGTCCGCCTTCCAGCGGAAAACCATCATCAGCAATGTCGGCATGCCGACAAGGACAAAGAGGCATATCATGTATCGCCGTCAATTTCTGAAGACGCTGGCCGCAGGGGCGGCAGCCGTCTCTCCCATCCTCAATTCCAGAAGTGCGTTTGCGAATCCAGCCGCCGTGGATCTCATCATCGGAACCAGAACCCTGGAGGTGAACGGCAAGGCCGCCACCGTCTACGGGCTGGCCGACCGCAACAGCAGGCCCGGTCTGGTCCTTGATGCAGGCTCGGACTTCAATGTCCGCCTTATCAACGAGTCCAAGGAGGACACGCTCATCCACTGGCACGGCTTGACACCGCCGTGGGACATGGACGGCGTACCGGAAAATCCGGCCGCGCCGCTCCCTGCCGGACAGAGTCGGGAATACGCCTTCCCTGTCGGACCCGGCGGCACACACTGGATGCATGCCCATACGCTTCAGGAGCAGAGCCTGCTTGCGGCACCGCTCATCGTCCGGACGGCCGAAGACAGAAGCCGGGACGAACAGGAAGTCGTGGTCCTGCTACATGACTTTTCCTTCAAGTCACCCGAGGAGCTGTTGGAAACCTTGAAGGGCGGCAGTTCCGGCCACGGAGGGATGCAGTCGGGCCAACAGAACATGATGCAGACTATGACGAACATGCAGGGGCACCAGATGCCGATGACAGGCATGTCGACGATGAGTATGCCGATGAAAAGGATGTCGTCACCAGACCTGAACGACATCGAATACGACGCATATCTCGCCAACGACCGCACGCTGGACGATCCCGAGGTCATCAGAACCGAGAAAGGGGGGCGCGTTCGGCTTCGCATCATCAACGGAGCGACTGCCACTGCATTCACGGTCGATACGGGAGCGATCGTCGGCAATCTGATCGCCGTGGACGGCATCGATGTCGAGCCCGTGGCGGGAAGCCGCTTCCCGATCTCAATGGGCCAGCGCCTGGACATCCGGCTCGAGCTTCCAGCAGGTTCCGGTTCATATCCGATCCTCGCTCTCCGCGAAGGCGCGACGGAGCAGACCGGAATTGTCCTCGCAACCAGCGGCGCGACTGTCGCGAAGATCGGCACCACCTCTTCAGGCCCAGGGCCTGTTCTCGATCTCGGTCTCGAGCAGCAGCTCCGCGCAAGGAGACCTATTTCCCCGCGCGTGCCCGACCATCAGTTCACACTGACACTGGGAGGTGACATGGCCGCATACACTTGGAGCATATCGCCGGGTGCACCGCTGAAAGTTTCCAAGGACAAGCGAGTTCGCCTGACGATGCGGAACATGTCGATGATGGCGCACCCCATGCACCTGCACGGGCACCACTTCCAGGTCTTGCGCGTCAACGGCCGTGATATCAGCGGGGCTGTCCGGGACACCGTCCTCCTGCCCCCGATGGCAGAGGTCGCGGTGGAGTTCGATACGGGCAATCCCGGCAACTGGCCACTGCACTGCCACCATCTGTATCACATGGCGACGGGGATGATGACCTATGTTTCCTACAACGGCGCGATCTGATCAGGAGACCGACATGGCACACGACCATCATGGACATCCTCACCACCACGATCGCGAGAATGGGCACCACGAGGACAATGTGGTTCCTCTCAAGGGGCATCAGCCGCCCACCGGGCAAGGAACAATCTTCACGTGCCCGATGCACCCACAGGTCAGGCAGACCGGGCCAGGCAATTGCCCGATCTGCGGAATGACACTCGAACCGGAATCACCGACGATCGGTTCCGGCCCAAGCCCCGAACTTCTCGACATGCGACGCAGGTTCTGGATCGGCCTCGTGCTGGCGCTTCCCGTCCTCGCGTTGGAAATGGGCGGGCACCTGACGAACCTGCACATGCTGCTCGGGCCGCAGACATCCAACTGGATTCAGATGGTTCTGGCCACTCCCGTCGTTCTATGGGCGGGCTGGCCTTTCTTCGAGCGCGGCTGGCAGTCCCTGGTGACGCGCCATCTGAATATGTTCACCCTCATCGCGATGGGTACGGGTGTCGCGTGGATCTACAGCGTCGTCGGGACGGTCCTGCCAGGAGCGTTTCCGGAAAGCCTGCGCTCGGCCGAGGGTACGGTCGCGGTCTATTTCGAGGCGGCCGCCGTCATCACGGTTCTGGTGCTGCTCGGCCAGGTGCTCGAGCTTCGGGCGCGCGAGCAGACGGGTGGCGCAATCCGGGCGCTGCTTGATCTGGCACCGAAAGTCGCGCGACGCGTGAAAGCAGACGGAACCGACGAGGACATCGGACTTGACGCGGTCGCCGTGGGAGACAGGCTGCGGGTACGTCCGGGGGAGAAGGTGCCCGTCGACGGCACACTGCTTGAGGGTCGAAGCTCCGTCGATGAGTCTATGATCACGGGGGAGTCGATGCCTGTGACCAAGGCGGTCGGAGCCAACCTGATCGGGGGTACCATGAACCAGACTGGCGGCTTCATCATGGAGGCAGGCAAGGTCGGGCGCGACACCATGCTGTCCCAGATCGTCAGGATGGTGGCTGAAGCGCAACGGTCCCGCGCTCCCATTCAGCGGCTTGCGGACGAAGTGTCCGGCTGGTTCGTCCCCGTGGTGATCGCGGTCGCCGTCTTGTCCTTCATTATCTGGATGCTGGTCGGGCCGGAGCCGCGGTTTGCGCATGGCCTCATAGCGGCGGTGGCGGTCCTAATCATCGCCTGCCCCTGTGCACTGGGTCTAGCAACTCCGATGTCCATCATGGTGGGAGTGGGCCGAGGCGCAAGGCTCGGCGTGCTCATAAAGAACGCCGAGGCTCTTGAACGCTTCGAAAAGATCGACACCTTGGTCGTCGACAAGACCGGAACTCTGACCGAAGGCCACCCCAAAGTTACCGCGATTGCACCCCGCGAGGGCATTTCCGAAGTGGACCTTCTCAGGCTCGCTGCCACCTTGGAGCGGTCGAGCGAGCACCCGCTGGCGTTGGCGATCGTAAACGCGGCCAATGAGCGCAAAATCCCGCTCGGCGACGCACAGGACTTCGACAGCCCGGTGGGTAAGGGTGTGACGGGCACGGTCGAAGACAGGAAGCTAATTCTGGGCAGCCACCGGATCATGGGGGAGGCCAGTGTCGATGTGTCAGCGATGGCATCGACGGCCGAAGAGCTGCGCGGCGAAGGCGCGACTGTCATCTTCATGGCGGCTGACAACGTTGTGGTAGGCCTGTTCGCCATAGCAGATCCGATCAAGGCGACCACGTCTGACGCAGTCAGGACGCTGGTGAATGAAAACGTTCGGGTGGTCATGCTGACTGGTGACAACCGGACGACCGCCGAGGCTGTGGCGCGGAAGCTTGACATTACCGAAGTCGAGGCCGAAGTCCTGCCGGAGGACAAGAGCAAGATCGTCGCCCGACTCCGGAAAGAGGGGCGCATCGTCGCCATGGCCGGGGACGGCGTGAACGACGCTCCCGCACTGGCGGCAGCGGATGTCGGCATTGCCATGGGGACAGGCACCGACGTTGCGATCGAAAGCGCCGGGGTGACCCTTCTGAAGGGCGACCTGCAGGGCATCGCCCGCGCCCGGCAGTTGAGCCGGATGACGATGCGGAACATCCGCCAGAACCTGTTCTTCGCGTTCATATACAACGCCGCCGGAATTCCAGTCGCGGCGGGTGTCTTATACCCGACGTTCGGGCTTCTTCTGTCGCCGATCATCGCCGCCGCGGCAATGGCCCTTTCATCGGTCAGCGTGATCGCCAACTCACTCAGACTGAGGAGCATGAATCTATGAACTCGTCTCGCACATGGATTCTGATGGCTGCCTCGCTCGTCATCGTCGTTGCCTTCTTCATTCTGCGCGAACACTGGGCGTATGCGCTCGGGCTGGCGCCGTATCTCCTGCTGCTCGCCTGCACGCTAATGCACCTGTTTCATGGTCATGGCGCGCGCATCGTTCGGCGCGGGGCCATTGCCGGACGAGATAGTCAGCGGGAATAAGTCCGGCAGTTCCCACTTCCACCCTCGAACGATTTCGGCGGCTGAAGGACCAAGTCGTATAGTCCCGTGGCACCCAAGTCATGGTCTGGCACGACAAAATCTCCGTAAAGCTCTTGAAAGGACACGAACCGTCGACCCGCTGTCAACGACGCTTCGAGTTTGGCTTTTGGTTCGATCGAACCTTGGCAGCCTGCAGCGTTTCCCGGCTCGATCAAGATACCCTACGGAAGCCAATCTTCTTCGCCATGCTCAAAACCTACTCGAACAAAGCGGATACCAACACCCGCTGCTCCTTTCCCATCGGTTTCCGGATTATCGCCGACCATGAGTGTTCTTGTCGGAGTGCTGCCAATCAAAGCCATTCCAGACAGAAACAATCCCGGCTGGGGCTTGCCAATGACATGATGTGGAACCGGACCGGTACATGCAAGAACTGAAGCGGCGAGGGCGCCGGTCTCCGGCACGACAGATCCGTCGGCTGCTGGATGGGTTTTATCTGGATTGCAGACAACCAGTTGTGCACCAGCCAATACAGCATTCGATAGTGTCCTGATCTTGTCGTAGGAAAAGGCACGGTCACGACCAATCAACACCACATCGGGCTCGACGTCCGTCACCTCAAGTCCAAGATCTGTCGCATAGTCCTGCAATGAGCGGCTTGCCGCAATGAGCAGGCGGGCGCCGGGCATGTCCACTGAAACCTGACGGAGGGCCTCCATTCCGGCAGCCACGATGCGGTCTTGCGACACAGGAATGCCGAGG
Source organism: uncultured Agrobacterium sp. (assembly GCF_913777885.1). Taxonomy (NCBI): domain Bacteria; kingdom Pseudomonadati; phylum Pseudomonadota; class Alphaproteobacteria; order Hyphomicrobiales; family Rhizobiaceae; genus Agrobacterium; species uncultured Agrobacterium sp. Next base: position 95,277 of record NZ_CAJYTV010000015.1, read on the forward strand.
GACTGCAACAGGGCGGCAATCTGGACCGCAGTATGCTCTGCATCATTGGTTACAATGGCAAATCGTCCGCGGCTTTGCTCGATCAGCCCGTGCGCCCAAGGCAGAACCTTGCCGCCACTAACGAGCGTTCCGTCGAGATCGAAGAGGACGCCGTCAGCGTCGTGAAATTCGTGCATGTCGATTAGTTTCAAAGTTGCAGGACGCCAAGCCGCAGGCAGTGATCTGCCTGCGGTTTCGTCTTGAAAAACAGGATCTCGACGTCAGTCGTTCGAAATGGGAAAGCCCAACGCGTATTCGCGCCCCTTGATCTCGTCACCATCGAGCGGGAAGCGCCGGGTGGCATCGAGAAAGTAATTCAGGTGCACGACGAGACTATCCTCATTCACCGAGACGACGGCATAGGCCGGCGGCTCATGGCTTCCAGGAATATCGTCGCCATGCGGATAAAGCGCGAGCGGAACCTGATGGTTGAGGCCGGGAATGAGCGAGAAGGAAATGCCGTGCCAATTGCCGAAGATCGGCCGGTGGATGTGACCGAGGAAGATGTGGCGGATGCGTGTGGCGTGCGGCTCAAGTACCAGCCAAAGCGCGTCGGCATCCTGCTGGGCAAGCATGTCCATAGAGGAAATGCCGACCGGAAAGGCGGGATGATGCATGAACAGCAGGACCGGTTCCTGGCTTTCGGCGAGCTCCTTTTCGAGCCAGGCGCACCGGGCCTCGCAATAGGCACCGGCATGGGTTCCCTCCTGCTTGGTGTCGAGGAATATCAGCCGATGACCATCCACGACGCGGCTGCCCTGCACGAAGCCGTTGCCGTCGTCCATGGCATGCGGAAAGACGCTGCGGAATGCCGTCCGTTCGTCGTGATTACCGATAAGCAGCACCTTTGCGATCGGGCTTGTCGCGAGATGCTTCTGAAGCTCTTCATAGGCCGGGATTTCACCCCAATGGGCGAGATCGCCGGTGATGACGAGCAGGTCGGCGTCGGAATGTTCCATCGTGATGCTCTTCAGTGCCGCATCGAAACGCTCGCGCGGATCGAGGCCGAAGAGCGTTGCGGGTTGTGGGACGAAATGCGTGTCGGTCAGGTGAATGAGCTTCATAACGGATATCCTTTTTTGAACGATCGCCGCGTGGCCGGCTTGGGCGGCCACGCGGCGGGCTGGCGGTAATCAGCGACGCGGCAGAAGCGCCTGGGTGTCGGCAGCCATCTCGGCAAGTACGGACTGGGCTTCCTTGGCGCGGGTGCCATCCATGATCGACTGCATGTGATCCTTGATCACGTCGGTGATTTTCAGGCCGTTATCGCCCGGGAAAGCGTACCAGCCGGTCAGGTAAGGAAGCTCGGAAAGAGCGACGGCCTGGTTCGGATTCTGGGTGTAAAAATCCCTCAGCAGGTCAGCGGCCTTGGTGTTGGGCGCCATGTAGCCGGTGGTCCGGACCATGATCGCGCCGCCTTCCGGGCCGGTGGCGAATTTCAAGAATTCCCACGCCGCCTTCTGCTTCTCCTCGGACTTCGCCGTGATGATGGCGACATTGCCGCCGGCCGGCAGACGCGTGACACCGTCCTTGATATCCGGATAGGTGCCGGTCTTCAGTTCGAATTTCTCACCGACCTGCCTGGTGACGGCGTTGACGCGCGAGGTGGTGGTGACCATGACACCGATCTTGCCGGCCGAGAATGCGGCCAGCATGTCGTTGGCCGTCATGTTTGGCGACTTGGCTTCAGTGGCAAGACGTGCCAGCGTTTCGATCGCCTGCTTGCCGGCATCGCCATCAAAGGCAACCTTGGTTTCGTCGGCGTTCAGCATCGCGCCGCCATTGGCGAAGACCATGGCCTGCCACAGCCAGTTGCCGGTGATCGACCATTCGGCCATCACACCGTTGGCTTCGCCCTGAGCATTGATCTTCTTGGCAAGCGCGATGATTTCGTCCCAGCTCTTCGGCAGGCTGTTTTCGTCGAGACCGGCCTTCTTCACCAGATCCATGTTGTAATAGACGATCGGCAGCGAGATCGCGAAAGGAAGGCCATAGACCTTGCCGTTGACGGCGCCGGCCTGACGCATGCCGTCATGGTAGCCCTCGGCGTCAAAATCCTTCTCGTTGGCGATGAAGTCATCGAGCGAGACGGCGATTTCCTTGTCTGCCAGCACGCGAACACGGTTCAGGCCCTGGAAGGTGACGTCCGGCACATTGCCGGTGATGCCTTCGCGCAACACGCGCTGTGCGGCATCCTCGTATTCCTTGTAGGGCGTGCGGAATTCGACCTTGATGTCAGGATGCTTCTTGCTGAACGCTTCGGCGAGCTGCTTCTGGGTCTCGTCGAACAGTTCGGGATAGGGATACTGCACGGTGATCGTGGTCTGGGCAAGCGCCATGGAAGCCGTCAGCGACAACGCTGCGGCGGTCAGGATCATTCTCATTCATATTCTCCAGTCGTGGATGGATGTTGGGTTGCGGTTATTTGATACCGGTGAAGGCGATGCCTTCGATGAAGCGCCGTTGCGCCAGGAGGAACAGGGCGAGAAGCGGAGCGACGATGATGGTCGCGGCCGCCATGAGCGGGCCAAAATCGTTGCCGGCTTCTGCATTGCGGAAGGCCACGATGCCGAGCGGCGGCGTGAAATAGCTGTCGCTCGATACGGCGACCAGCGGCCAGAAATAATCGTTCCAGTGGGCAACGACCGAGAAGACGCCGAAAGCCGTGAGTGCGGGAACCGCTGCCGGCAGCATGACGCGCCAGACGATCGACAATTCGGACATGCCGTCCATGCGGGCCGCATCGACCAGATCATCTGGTACGCCCATGAAGAACTGCCGCATCAGGAAAATACCGAAGACGGAGATGGTGAAGGGCAGGACCAGCGCGCTGTAGCTGTCGAGCAGACCGACATAATAAAGCAGGATGAACAGCGGAACGGCGATCGCCTGATAGGGGATCAGCAGGCAGAAGAGCACGAAACCGAAGGCGACATGGCGACCGAAAAAGCGCAGTTTGGCGAGCGCGTAGGCGGCCGGCAAAGCGACCAGCACCTGCAGGAAAAAGATCGCCGCCGTGACGACAACGCCATTGACCAAATAGAGCAGCAGCGGGGCAGCAGAAAACGCTTCCGAATAGTTCTCGATGATCGCGGGCTTTTGCGGCCACCAACGCACCGTATCGGAAAAAATCTCGTTGGCCGGCTTGATCGAGGTCGAGACCATCACCGCAAAAGGCAGAAGCGCAAAAGTGGCGATCGAAAGCAGGGCTGCATGGCGAAAGGCCGAGGTCGCGAAGGAACGGGCCGTCATGCGCTTGCTCCATTTTTCTTGAGGGACACGAAGCGCAGTAGGCTGACACCGACAACGAGCATGATGAAGACGATGGTGATGGCCGCTGCATGACCGCTGCGGAAGAACTCGAAGCCTTCTGCGTAGATCGTGTAGAGCAGCACTTCGGTCGCCTTGTTGGGACCGCCTTGGGTCAGCGCATGCACCGTGTCGAAGACCTGGAACGAGCGGATAACGGAGGTGACGGCGACGAAGATGGTCACGGGTGCCAGCAGCGGCCATGTGATCAGCTTGAACCTCGCCCAAGCATTCGGCGTGCCATCCATTTCGGCCGCGTCATAGAGATCGCGCGGGATGGCGGAGAGACCGGCCATAAACAGGACCATGTTGAAACCAAAACTCTGCCAGATGCCGATGATCGCGAGCACGTAGAGCGCGATCCCGCCGTCCTTCAGCCAGTTATGCGGAGCAAACCCCAGCGCCTTCATCGTAGCGTTGACGATACCGAAGCTCGGATGCAGCATGAATTCCCAGACCACGGCCATGGCAAGAAGGCTCGCCATGACGGGTAGGAAGAAAGCGGTGCGATAGAAGGATCGCAGCGAAGTGCCGGCATCGATCAGAAGCGCGCTGACAAGGCCGAGCAACATCGAGCCCGGCACCACGACGGCTGAATAGATCAGCGTGTTGCTCAAAGACTTCCAGAAGGTTGAATCGCCTGCCAACGCCCTGAAATTCCCAAGCCCGACGAACCGCAGGCTGCGGTCGCCTAGCTGGTAGTCGGTAAAGGCCAGCACGAAGATCGAGGAGAGCGGCGCGATCAGGAAAAGGAGCGCCAACACGGATGCGGGCGCGATGAGGGCGAGGCCGGCGCGGCTCTGGCTGGCGGAAAGGCTCATCGGCCGCCCTCCAGCCGAAAGGCACCGGCGATGCGTCTGTTGTCGGTGCCGAAAACATGCAGACGCGTCTCGTCCACGCGGATGCCGACCTTGTCACCAATCGCCGGGCGAATGCCGGCCGGATCGCAACGCACGATGACGAGATCACCGTTCGCTGTCGTCACCTGAACGAACAGGTCGGCGCCGAGATTCTCGATATGGTGGATGGTGCCGCCAAGCGGAGCCTCAACCTCACCTGCAAGCCGCGCCGCTTCCGGCCTAAAAGCTGCATGCACGTGATTGCTGGCGGTATCTGCGGAGGTGAGCGACAGAGCGCCATTTTCTGACATCGCCGCCTGCAGGACGTTGATTTTCGGGCTGCCGATGAACTCGGCGACACGCAGATCCTGCGGCATCTGATAGATCTGGTCTGGCGTATCGACCTGAAGGATTTCACCGCCCATCATCACCGCAATGCGATCCGACATCGTCATCGCCTCGGCCTGATCGTGCGTGACATAGATGAAGGTGGAGCCCAACTGGCGGTGAAGCGCAGCGATCTCGCCCCTCGCCTGCACACGCATCTTGGCGTCGAGATTGGAAAGCGGCTCGTCCATCAGGAAGGCGCTCGGCTTGCGAACCATGGCGCGGGCAAGCGCTACACGCTGGCGCTGTCCGCCGGAAAGTGCCGCCGGTTTGCGGTCCTTCAGCATGGAGATGGACAGCGCATCGCATACCTTCGCCACCTCTTCGGCAATTTCCTCGCGTTTTGCCCTGCCGGACGGGAGAAGTCCTCCGACCAACGAACGCTCGGTCGTATTGAGGCGCCGCATGAGCAATGGCACGGCAATGTTTTCTGCCACCGTCAGATGCGGATAGAGAGCGTAGGACTGAAAGACCATGGCGAGATCGCGGTCGCGTGGTCGCATCCGGTCGACAACGGTGCCATCGAGCAGAATATTGCCATCGCTCTGTTGTTCCAGCCCCGCGATAATACGCAGCAATGTGGACTTGCCGCAGCCGGACGGGCCGACCAGAGAGATGAATTCGCCATCGCGGATATCCAGATCGACGCCCTTGAGAACCTGGGTTTCCCCGAATGTCTTCGCGACAGATCTGATGTTTACGCCGGCCATGATTGAAGTCCTGAAAGTTCATTCGATGGCCGGGGAGGTATTTCATAAATTTTACATCCGAATGACGCATTATAAATTCAATTTATACCGCCCATCAGATTACCATTCATCGGAAGCAACCGTCTGCCATGCGCTCCAAGCTCAGTTACGCCCAGTTGCGTGCGTTCAACGCCGTGGCAAAGGAAGGCAGTTTTTCGTCTGCCGCCCGCCGCCTCGGGCTCAGCCAGCCCGCTGTCACGGCACAGGTGAAGGCGATGGAACAGAGCTACGGCGTGCTTCTGTTCGAGCGCAGAGGCGACGGCGCGAGAATGACGTCGCTGGCCAAATCGCTGTTCCAGGAAACTCGGGAGCTGAACGTCATCGAGGAGGTTGCTGCCGACATCCTCGGTTCGTCGAGTGCGCTGAAAACAGGGGAGCTCAATGTCATGTGTGGCGCCCCCAATCCGGCCATGGCTCTTCTCTCGGAATTCCGTCGCCACTATCCCGGTGTCAGGATCAATGCGAGCTTCGGCAACTGGCATCAGGTGACGACGGCGCTTTACGAACAGCGTTGCGATGCGATCATCCTGACTGGCGTCCCGGAGGATGAGGCGCTTAACCGGGTGGCCTATATGGAGCAGCGCCCCATCGCACTCGTTCCCGCCAGACATGCGCTCGCGGTTCGCGGCAAACCGATATCGTTGCATGAACTGGCCGATCAGTCGCTGATATTCCGCACGGAACATTCTCTGACACAGACGGCGGTGAACCGCGCGATGAAGGTTGCCGGTCTTGATCTGGAGCCGGCGTTACGTCTTGGTGAACGCGAGGCTGTCTATGAGGCCGTACTGCAAGGCCTGGGTATCGGTTTCATGTTCGAACTCGCCGTGACTCGCGACGACCCCGCCGTCTTGCGCCTTCCCATCGTTGAGATCGAGGAGACATTTGTAGAACATGTCGCGTGTCTCGCACGAAACATGCGCCGCAGAGAAGTTCGCGCGCTTATGGCGCTCGTAGGCTGAGAATATCTCGTCATAGATACAAGTGAGGTCTTGATGGGATGTGAACCATCGACCGTCAAATAACTCCACGTAAGTCATTGATTATCAAAAATCCAAACTGATCTTATCTCTGTTTGCCGAGCAGAACCAATGGTCATGGCTTGACGGCATCCACAAAGGTAAACGCGTCACTTTTTTCACACCAGCATTTAAACATGCCGTGTCGCGCGTGAACGAAAAATGCAACCATATGCATGGGGTCGGCGAATCGGCGTTCGTGGGGATGCGCATCGAAAATGACACTCAGTTTGGCGGCGACGGATCATGACCAACTATGTCATGGGTGGTCTTGGGAGATCGAAGACGAGGACGAGCTTGTCGATCAGGTAGCCCGCGTCACGCTCGGACAGTATCGACACATCTCCAAGGTCCTGCAGCGACTGGCCCCAAGGCCGCCAACGACGACCGCCGAGCACGTTGCGGACGCGCTTGACAAGCTCGCACTGGACGCAGATGGCTCGTCATCGAAGCGCGATGGTTGGATTTTCCAAGTAATCTCTTGGATCGCTGCCAATGCTAACCGCGGCAACGCGTTCATTCGAGCCCCCCATATTCGCAAGGCTGACCACGGTTTCGACGGCATGCAGCTGGAGATGTCGCCAGACGGTAGCACGGTGTCGGCGATCGTGATTTTCGAGGACAAGGCCACGACATCACCTCGAGACACGGTACGCAACAAGGTCTGGCCTGAGGTTCAAAAGCTCGAAATCGGACAGCGGATCACGGAACTGACGCATGAAGCGACGTCGATGCTTGAGGCCCTCCATGGATCCGCATCCGATTTCGCGATCGAGGAAGCCATCGAAAAGATAATCTGGAAAGACGCAAGACGCTACCGGATAAGCATAACCGTCAAAGACAAGCATCTCGATGACAACGTCCGCAAGGGACTTTTTAAGGGCTACAATGATCTTGTGACCGGCAATGTAAACCGTCGTCGTGCAGAAACAATCTTTATCCCGAATATGAGGGGTTGGATGGAGGCTTTCACAGACAAGGTCGAAACTCGCATATCCGAGCTCGCTCCCCATGTTTGATGCCTCGACTGTCTCTCTAATCGCGTCAGGCCCGGAACTGGCGGGCGTCAATCTTGAAGAGCTCCCTAAGGAATTTACCAAGGCGTATGCGGAGATAGTCGCGGCGAGATTGCGTTTTAGAGGCAATCAGGATGAGAATCTTCCTTCAGCATTAATAACCACGCTTCGCCGGATGAGACGTCTCTCAGCAACACATGAAGCCCTGGTCGCGTTACTTCCGGACCGTGAAAATCGGGCCGCAGCGGCATTCATTTCGGGAACGGCGCACCAAGTTTATGCCCAAGGTATTGCACTACGGCAGAGTCGACCTCGGCAGAGCTTCATCACCAGATCCTCTGTTTCGCCCGAAGTTTGCGCAACGCTTCTCTTCATGATCGCTGACTCTTTCGCGGACGCGGCCGAGGCTTCCAAAGCGATCCTCCCTGATCAGATAAGAGCTACCAAAATCGAGGATGCTCTGCTTCTCTCCATCCGTTGCCTTGCTAAGGGTGAGCTGAACAATATTCTGGATATGGACGACCCAGCGTTTGACGAAGATGCGCCACTCGATGACCAGGCACAACAGGCACTCCTTCTCCATCTGTTCATTGGAGTTAGGAAGCTAGCCAGGCAGCTCCTCTTGAGAACCGATGATGAAGATTTAACCGAGGGAGAAACTGCTCAGGCGACATTCGCAAAAGTAAAAGCCTTAAGCGTTGATGAAATTGCGGACAACGCGGTCTATAGTCTTTTCTCCGGCCCTCTTCACCTTGCAAACCTCCTCCTTGCCGTTGAGCGGGATCTTATGGTTACAGCGATCGCCCGCACTCCGACCCCAGGCGGCGTCGGAGAGCCGGCTTGGCGGAAAATAGTTAAGAGAATGGCGGCGAAGCGCCCATATCTCTGGCGAAACCACCGGGATGCGATTGATAAGGGCTATCTCGAACAGGGGGTTTCGGCCGCGATCAGCTTCCCGACAGGCGGCGGGAAGTCCACGCTGGCCGAATTGAAGATCGCGGCAGCTCTTTTACGCGGCGAGCAGGTGGTCTTCCTCGCGCCTACCAACGCTCTGGTCGACCAGACTGCAACGGCGCTTGCAAAGACATTCCAGGATTACGAGGTTGTCAGCGAACTTGAGGACGAGGTCACTTTCGCTGACGTCGTGGTGCTACCCTCCGTGATAGTCACCACGCCAGAAAGATGCCTCCTTCTCCATTCGGTCCAGCCCGAGGCATTTGAAGACCTCGGCCTCATTGTTTTCGACGAATGCCATTTGCTCCATCCAAGAGATGACGACAGAAGCCGACGCGCTGTAGACGCGATGCTGACCGTCCTCAATCTAACGGCGACAGCACCATCTGCCGACGTTCTGCTGCTCTCTGCGATGATGAAAAACGCAGGCGAAATAGCGTCGTGGGTGCAGAAACTGACCGGCCGCGATTGCCTTGCTCTGGATTTGACGTGGAAGCCGACACGCCAGATCCGAGGGACCGTCGTTTATCCCGCGAACCGCATATCCGAGCTATTGGCGATTTTGATCCAGGCGCGGCAGGACTATCCGCAGAAAAAAAACGGCGCGCCGGCAAAAATAGAGCGACAGCTGAACGCGCCGCCAGTCGGCCTCTTCTCCTTGCACCAGACTTGGGCCAGTACGGATACGGAAGACTACACCTTATTGAAATTGATCGACAATGCGCCGCATTTCAGTACGGCAGTGGGCAGGCAACGCCAATGGCGACTCACACCCAACGGCAATAAGCTGAGTGCTACCATCGCTGCGGCGTCCTCGGCGAGCGGCATCAAGACCTTGGTTTTCGTTCAGACAACTGTACTTGCGAATGCCGCAAGCCGCGATTTCCACAAACTCCATCAGTCTCCGCCTGTGACGCTGACTGAGAGTGAGCGGAAATGGCGAACTATTGCCGTCGAGGAGATGGGCGGATCGGAATACTGCTATCTGCGTCTCGACGAAGACGGGACCTTCAGTGGCGGGGCGGCAAGCCATCACGGCCTCCTTCTCAGGGAGGAACGCCATCTGCATGAATCACTCTTCAAACGGCCAGACGGCATCGGCGTGCTTTTCGCTACCTCGACCCTTGCGCAGGGTATGAATCTTCCTGCGGAAATCGTGATAATCGCGGGCGATAGCCGCTTCGATCCGGCGGCTAACAGGATGGAAGTCTTGGAAGCGCACGAGGTGCTCAACGCCGCTGGGCGGGCCGGACGGGCCGGCGAGCGCTCTCAAGGGCTCGTATTGGTCGTTCCTAGTCGCGTTATCGACTTCGACGAGGCGACCGGCGAAATAGGCGATCACTGGGAAACTTTGCGAAACATCTTCCAGCAGTCGGATCAATGCCTCGAGATCAATGACCCCCTAACAGAGCTGTTGGATCGAATTCATGTCAGTGCGGTGGAAGGTGGCATGGCTTCTTATCTAGTGAGCAAGCTGCCTCTATCTTCTGGTGAAGACGAGTTCGAGGGGGCGAGAACATTGCTCTCTCGCTCTTTTGCGGCGTACAGGGCACGCCGGGACGGCAACGAACAATGGATCGAGAGCCGTATCGAAGCAGCACTAGACGCCAAGGCTCTAATGGGCGAATCGTCAGTACGAGGGTGGATGGACCTCGTTTCTGGATCGACCGGCGTTTCTGTGCAAAATCTGCGCGAGATCCAGACACTGCTCGACAACGGCATTCTCGAAGGAAGCGCGATCGAGATTATGACGAAGTTACTCAAATGGATCGCGGAAATCCCGGATCGACTGCTCGACTTCGTCAGGCCCGAAAACCTCGAAGGGCTTTTTGGCGAGGCCTACAAGAAACTGCCCTCGGACGAAGAGCGGGGGGAGCAAGGCCTATCTGCGCTTCTAAATATTTTGCCCCTCTGGATGTCTGCGAGACCTCTATGCGAAATCGAGCGGCACTACACGGGTAGCCAAGACGTCGGCAATTGTAAGTTTGCGCGGCAGTTCGCGCTAAGGGTTGTCCAGGATTTGGCATTCATCGCGGGCCTTCCTGCCAGAATCCTGATCGCCCGAAACGTTGCTGGTGAACTCGCAGAAGAACCGACCACTCCCATTCCAACTGTATTGTCGACACTCGCTGCGATCGTACGTGAGGGATGCGACAGTCCCGATTCCCTCGCAAGTCGACTGGAAGAGGGCCGTACCATTTCGCGGGTAAGGTCAATGGCACTTTATCATGCCTGTAGACCGTATATTGAAGATGGCGGCGCATTCGAAGATTTCGACGACACGCGGGACCGGGTCAGGCGCGGAAAAGCATTGTATAACTTCTTAGAAGAAAGCGACTGATTTGACGGCCGTGGGTCGAACCTGATTCACTCTTGTTGACGGAGCGTTTAACTCCAACCTTCGAAGCTGACCTGTGTCCCTTCACGGGTGCTTTTCTATTCCGTAGAAATTTTTATGCGAATCGCCTGCGATATTTGATGCCTCAGGAACGCCTCAACTTAACCTCGTGGAAATCCGACTCTCTGCACTGGAAATTACTGTATAAATAATACTAGGTTGGCAGTACAAATTCGGGGGAGAAAGGCTTGCAATTGGCCAACCAGTACGATGCATCCGGTTCTCTTGCCGGTTATCTTTATCAGTGCAGATTGGCATTACTTCTTGCGATACGCGAAATGAAGGTCAAGCCGAATTGCCATGTCTCGATCGAAAAGTTTGACGATATAGCGTTTCACGAAGAGGATCTGGCGCACTGTGTCGTTCAAGCTAAGCACCATATCGGTCCAAAGGATGTTACCGATAATAGCGTCGACATCTGGAAAACCCTCCGGATCTGGATTTCGCAGCTGAAGGCAGGCTCCTTCTCAAATGCCGATACTCGGCGGCTTCTGATCACAACTGCGACGGCGCCTGCTGGGGGGGCGCTGGCAATGCTGCGAAATGGCAGCGGACCTGATGACCGCAACGTAGCACGAGAGCGGCTCTCAGCTGCCGCCCGCGCATCGACCAACAAGACATCGGAGCCGGGCCGTCACGAGTTCCTGTCCTTGACCGACGAAGAGGCGGACGTGCTGCTTGCCTCCATCGTTGTATTGGATGGCGCGCCGGACCTGCACAATGTTTTCGATGAGGTGGAAGGGGAGCTTCGTATCCTGTCGGCCACCTCGGCTGACAAGGTCGCGCAATCGCTTGAAGGTTGGTGGCTGGGGGTGGTTGCGAAGCGTCTCGTAGGGGTGGAGACCTCGGATATCCCGGTCCAGCACATCGCAATAAAGGCACAGGAATTCGCGGCACTTTATGGGCCAGCCGGCCTGCCAGTCAGCGATCCTACCGAGTTCGGTGAGCGACCCTACTCAATCGAGGATGAGGGCGAGACCTACGTCAAACAAATGCGTCTGATCCAGCTATCGGACAGGGCGATAAAGCGCGGTATCCAGGATTTCTACCGGTCGAATACCCAACGGTCGAAGTGGGCGCGAGAAAACCTCCTGCTCGACGGTGATGTTGCCCGCTTTGAGAGCAAGCTGCAGGATTCTTGGGAACGCAAATTCGAAGAAGAGTGCGGTGAAGCTCAAACAGCGGACGATGCTTCTAAGAACGCGATGGGTCGCAAGGTCTTCCACTGGGCAAGCCAGCAGCAGATCGAATTTCGCAACGTGATCGAGACTTGGATCACTGCGGGATCGTTCCATGGCTTGGCGGATCGGGTGAAGGTGGGCTGGCATCCCAACTTCCTCGACCATCTCACGGTTGGGGCTGACGATGGCGCGGCTTGACCCATGGATGAGGCGCCCGCCTGAAGAAGCAAACCTCTTCGGTCCTTCATTCCTCTGCGCGCTGTCCCATGAATTTTTGCGCGACTTGACCAAAGATGGCCGCGAGGGCGCGTCGCTCTTTTTGCTGATCCTTGCGTTATCGACTGCTCTGCACCGTAGCAGCCGGGAGCGGCTGCCCTATTCAACGGTGACGTCACTTTATGCCTGGGTGCAGGAAAACGAGGATCTGCTCATCGGGTTTGCCTCGAGAGCAAATAACTTAACGCCATATATCAAGGAAGCGATCCTCTTCGGAATCGCGACAAAGACGATCAGTGTCGATGACATGGGAAATCTCCGCCCTGGGGAACGTCGAGCAACATTTCCCAAATCATTCGTGGACGACACCACCGCAGAAACCAAAGAAATCATAGATAGATCGAAGTTCATGGGTAGATGGCTTGCAAAATCTGGATCTGAAACCTCAGTCGCCGCGGCGCTGGGAGTTCGCCCATGAGTTTCATCATTAAGGCAATCGTCGTTTACAGCCATTCCGGTGATCAGCAGATCGTGACTTTCCGTGAATCTGGATTGAACATTATCACGGGCAAGTCGAAGACCGGTAAATCGGCGATTATTGACATCGTCGATTATTGTCTCGGCCGCGGTAGCTACAATGTCGCCGAAGGGACGATCCGGAAGAAAGTCTCGTGGTTCGGCCTGCACATAGCCAAGGGTGAGGATGAAGTGTTCATCGCTCGCGACAATCCGGGTCCAGGGGCCAGCACTGGGTCTAAGGTTTTCTTCCAGCGCGGCCGGAGCCTAACTTATCCATCACTCGATGAGATTTCGAAAAACACCACTGAGGAAAGTCTCAAGGAGTTCGTCACACGGTTCGCAGGTATTCAAGAGAACGAGCACCGGCCGACCACAGGCTCTCGCCCACCATTGGAAGCTGATATCGGCCACGCTCTTTTTCTCTGCTTTCAAAAACAGAACACCATCGCCAGCCAAGATCAGCTCTTCCATCGAATGAATGAGCAGTTCCTTCCCCAGGCCATGAAGGATACCCTTCCGTACTTCTTAGGGGCCGTTGATGAGGACCACTTCCGGCTCTTCGGGGAGTTGGACGAGTTGCAGAAGAAGCTGCGGCTCCTCGAAGCGCAACAAGCCAAGCATATACAGGCCGTAGACGTCAGCCGGTCACGTTTGACAAGAATCCTCAATGAAGGGAAGAAGGTTGGACTGATCCGCCAAGACTATCAGCCCGTGGACGACAGTGTTTTTGCCTTCCTCGCAAGGGTGAGCGAAAGCGCTATTGATCAACCCGACCTTACCTCCGATTTTGGCGAGACTATCGCGCGCCTCCGCGGTGAACAAAGCACGCTGCAGGAGCGACTAGGCGATCTCAATCAAGACATTCGCGCCGCGCGAGCCTTCTTCTCCGACCAGACCGAGTATTCACGTGAGGTGACCGAACAAAGATCCCGCTTAAAAAGCATCGAGCTGTTTAAGAACGACATCGAAACGCCGGAACAATGCCCCTTCTGCGACTCTCATTTGGAGTCCCCTATTCCCCGCGTTACGCAAGTCAGGGAGTCTTTGCGACGAGTCGGCACACAGCTCGAAGGCCTCTATCGCGACAATCCGCATATTCAACGGCACATCGCTGATCTCGAAGGAAAGATCGGCGAGGCTACTGACAGCTTACGGCTGGTTCAAAGAGAGCTTCAGCGCGCTATTCTCGATGATGAAGCCGCCAAAGCACGTCAGGACCTGATCGTCTCGCGCGGCCGGTTTCTGGGACGACTTGCAGAATTTCTTGAAGCCATGACGCCAGATCGAGACGATCTCGAACTCGCTTCAGACATCGAGCAAGTGAAGAGCCTGATCTCAGCTGTTCGCTCACGCATTAACAGTGACGATATAGAATCGCGCCTGCAAACAATAATGAGCTTCATCAGCCAGAAAATGACGGACTATTCTGGCCAACTCGACCTAGAACACAGCGGTAGCTCGCTGCGCCTGGACGTAAAAAAGCTTACCGTGGTGGCTAATACCGTCGATGGACCGATCCCGCTCAATCGAATGGGGAGTGGTGAAAACTGGGTCGGATATCACGTTCTGAGTCACCTAGCCATTCACTGGTGGCTGCGTGAGCGGGACCGTCCGGTGCCTGCATTCCTTATTTTCGATCAGCCGACACAGGCCTATTATCCACCGGACATATCCGAAGGTGGATTGGATCAAATCGAGAAGGATGCGGACCGCGCCGCTGTAAAGTCGCTGTTCAAACTAATGGCGCATGCATGCCAGGAAATAAAACCTGACTTCCAGCTGATCGTACTCGATCATGCCCACCTCGCTGATGAGTGGTTCGAGGAGGCTATCATCAGGGAATGGCGTGGAGAGGAGGCGCTTGTGCCCTACAACTGGCCGGAGCGATGAGCAATGCTGGAAATCCCTCTGAACTATAGTATCAACCTGTCTGACGACGAAGCTGCTGCTTTGGCGGACACGTTTGGCTGCGCGCTGGAAGATGTCGGCCAGAATCTTCAGCTTTTTGCCAAAGCAGCGCTGAATGAGTATGTCGATATGTTTGCGGGACAAGCATTGATCAACGTTTCGGACATGCGCGAACGCCGCCTTGTCGCTATGCTTCTCGCTTTGCCAGCTGCAAATTTTCCGACCGACGAGCGGATCGCGCGTTTGTTCAATCTGACCATCTCGCAGGGCCGCGCGCTGTTGCGCGCCACGCTCTCTCGACATCGGGCTCGACTCAAAGGAGTAATGGAAGGTGCGGCTCGACGGTTCATTGCCGCATGTCAAGGCGAGGACGGAGCCGAGCGCGATGCTCGATTCCCGAACGTAGTCGTGATCGAAATGCTCAACGCGCAACTGTCTGCGGCAAGCAGTCCTCGTAGCCCAATTCGCCGCAAGCCAGGAACGTTCGACACATATCTGGTCGCGAATGGGGCTTTTATCGAACTCCAGAGCCTCTACCCATGAACCCGTCAGAACATTTACCTGACGTGATTTCGGCAGCAAGTCTCGTGCTAGCTGTCCTTGCGGCTTTTTACACCCTCTGGCTTCCAGCTGTGACAGCAGCGCTCAACGTCAAGCCCGCTACCGACGTAGACGATCGTGGACCTCAAAGAACCCAAATCATGAACGCGCTGTCTACCAAAGCCGTGCCGCTCGCCTTTGCGACGATTGCGTCAACGACCATTCTTGCGCCACGCGGCATCGCAATCATCGCTGAAATATGGCGCCACCACGCCGAATGGTCATTCGATGATGTTAAGGCGATGTTCGTTCTCACTCTCGCACTCATGCTTCTACTTACAATCGTTTCGGTGACTCAGGTCATTCGGCTGTTCGCCAAACGTCGTGAGGTAACTCCTAAGCAGCGAAGAAAATAGCCTCTAACGGCATAGGCATGGCAGAGATGCCCCTCAGATCAAGCCCCATGCCCGAAACCTCCCCCTCCCCGTCATCTCGCGCAGGCCGAGTTCCAAAACGATCCGCCGCGCCGCCTGCGGCGTCACCTCGAGCGTTTTCGCCACCATTTTTGCCGACACCAATGGCTTTGCCATCACCAGTTCCACTAGTTCCGGCAGCTTTGACGACGTCCGCCGCCCCTCAAGCTTTCGCTCAAACATCGTCTTCGCCAATCTAAGCCTGTCGTGTTCTTTCATGCCGATCTCGGGGGCCGCCAAAAGCCCGTGAGCGATGGCGAGCAGCCGGGTTTCACGATCGCGATGCCGGCGCCGATCGACGGGGATGGTTTTGAGGCCGAGATTGATGGCGGCGAGGTGGCCACCGGTGGTGATACCGGCTTCCCGCAGGATCGACGCAGCTAACAGCCTGCCAAGCCAGGGCGCGTGCTGCAGCACCGACAGTTCGTTCCAGGCATCGAGGGCAATGATCGCCTGCAGCACAGCCGGCATCTCCTGGGCGTGGCGCAAGACACCGCGCCATTCGTCGAGCCGGGCATCCTCGTCCCAGTCGAGATCGTAGACGAGAGGGTCTCGTTCGCGGGTGTCGGCGCGTCCTGGCCGCCTCGCTTGCTCGATCGCGGCCTCAGAGCGGGCCAGCACCGCATCGATGGCGGCGTAGTCGACGCCCGGCAGATCTTTGGCGTCATCGACATCGTCCCCCTCCCCTTCCCCGTCGATCCTGACCGCGGTCCGAGAGACGTCGGCCGGTTTGATCACCTCCGTGCCGGTCGGTGCGATCTCCGATGTCTGCCGGAGCGTGCGAATGCCTTCCGGCGATAGCGCCCAGTCCGGCAACTGACCAGAAATCCGCCGGCGGGTGCGCAGCACGTCGCGGGCGATGGTGAGTTCGTGGGTGGGGGTGCGGGTATCGCGAAGGGCGTCGTGGAGGACGAGGTCTTCGAGATGGACGAGCTCGCCGTCGATCCACAGGGAGGCGCAGGCATCCGCGAAATTTTGCCGTTCGAGAAAGCCGGCGCCGACCGGCGAGCGGGCAATGCGCTCGTCGAGACGGGTGAGCGCGATACCGGCTGTGGCTTTTACTTTGAGGTTTCAAACTGGAAATCGTCATTAGGCTGTTAGAGTTAGGCGTTATTGGTAGGAACGATTATCGCTAACGATTTCGATGAGGCCAGATGTGCCAAATCCATTTCAATATTGCCGATCGACACCTGCCCGTGAATCTACTGAAGCCGATTGGGCGGCTGC